>JAFKES010000239.1 GCA_017308495.1 Afipia sp. | reverse complement strand
AGCGCGGTGACGACGCCGATCTTGATTTCCACCGCGCCGGCCACGAGGCGCACCGCGATATCGGCGGCCATCAGCAGCGCGGCGCCCGCCAGCGCCGCCGGCAGCAGCACCCGGGCCGGGTCCGATCCGTAGAACCGGCGCACCAGATGCGGCGCGACGAGGCCAACGAACGAGATCGCGCCCGCCACCGACACCGCGGCGCCGACCCCGAGCGCGACGCCGATCACCACCAGCACCCGGGTGCGCGCGACATTGACGCCGAGGGAGGCAGCGGCGTCCTCGCCGAGCGTGAGGGCGCGGAATGCGCCGGCGTTGAGCGCCAGCACCAGCCAGCTCGCGACCATGAACGGTGCCGCCAGCCAGACGTGGTCCATGCTGCGGTCGCGCAGCGAGCCGAGCAGCCAGAACGCGATTTCGAGGGCGACGTAGGGATTGGGCGCGAGGTTGAGAATGAGGGCGATGGCCGCGCCGGCGAGACTTGCCAGCGCCAGCCCCGCCAGCAGCGTCACCGTCAGCGAGGCGCGGCGACCGGCGATGGCGACCAGCGCGCCGACCGACAAAAGCGCGCCGGCGATGCCGCCGAGCGGCACCGCCAGCGACGTCGCGCTGGCGAGACCGAACGCCATGATCGCGGCCGCGGCTGCCGCCGCCGCCTGCGGCGCGCCGAACAGCGACGGTTCGGCCAGCGGGTTGCGCAGCAGGCCCTGTAGCGCCGCGCCGGCCAATCCAAACGTCGCCCCGATCAATAGCGCCAGCAACGTGCGCGGCAGGCGGATGTCGCGCACGATGATGGAGGCGACGCCCTGATCAGACACCAGCGCCGCCGCCACGGTCTGCGGCGAAAAGCGCGCCGGCCCGGTCATCAGCGACAGCGCGAACAACAGCGCCACGCCGAGGACGAGGGTCGCGGTCAGCCATGTGCCTCGCTGGTCCATGCGCCTCGCTGGTCCATTCGTATCCCGATCCGGTGCCGCTGACGCGGCGCCAAGGGCGTGGCATAACGGGCCGTCATGATCAAGAGAACCATCGTTGCCGCCTGCATGGCGCTGGCTGCGTTTACCGCGCCAAGCCGGGCCACAGAGCCCGCGCCGCGCCGCATCGTGTCGTTCAACCTGTGCGCCGACCAGTTGCTGCTGACACTGGCCGATCCGGCGCAGATCGCCGGGCTGTCGCCCTATGCGCTCGATCCGCTGCTGTCGGTGACGACCGCGCAGGCCGCGCCGTTTCCGCGGCTCGACTGGGACGCCGAGTCGATCGTCAATCTCGCGCCGGATCTGGTGCTGGTCGGCCCCAGCACGCGGCCGACCCGCGCCATGCTGGCGGCGATGGGCATGCGCGTGGTCGAGGTCGATCTCGTCGGCACCCCAGAGGACGCGCAGCGTCAGGCGCGCGAGATCGGCGCGCTGATCGGCCATCCCGAACGCGGCGAAGCGTTGGCGCGCGCGCTTGAGGCGGCACAGGCGCGGCTCGCGGCGGCGGCGCTGAATCCGCCGCGCTCGGCACTGGTGATCCAGCGCTCCGGCTATCGCGAAGGTCCGGCCAGTCTGGTCTCGGCGATGCTGGCGGTGGCTGGGTTGCGGCCGCCGTCCCGTGCGGTCGGTGGCGGCGGTTTCCAGTCGGCGCAGCAGGGCGGCTTCGTGTCGCTGGAGCAGTTGCTGGTCGATGGCCCGGACGTGCTGGTGCTGCAGGACCCGCCGCGCGAGGCCACGGATCAAGGCGCGCTGTTCATCACCCACCCGGCGCTGCTGGCGCGCTACGGGCCCGATCGCCGCATCGATCTGCCGGAGCGCTACACCGTGTGCGGCGGCCCGTCGCTGGTGCAGGGGCTCGATGCGCTGACGCAGGCGGTCAAGAAGCTCAGGTGATCGTGACGGGCAGCAGGTCGACGCCGCCGCAGGCGACCACCCGGCCGCGCCCGAGGATCACCACATTGGTCGCGAGCTTGCGCATCTCGGTGGCGTCGTGGCTGACCAGCACCATGGGAATGCCGGCTTCGTCGCGCAGTCGCGCCAGATAGGGCAGGATCTCCGCCTTGCGCGCCTCGTCGAGCGCGCCGAGCGGCTCGTCGAGCAGCAGCAATTTCGGCCGCGTCAGCAGGGCACGGCCGAGCGCGACGCGCTGGCGTTCGCCGCCGGACAGTTGCGCCGGCCGGCGCTTGAGTAGATCGCCGATGTCGAGCAGGTCCACGGTGCGCGTCCAGGTCGCATCGTCGTGAGCGAAATCGTTCATGCGCCAGCCGTAATCGAGGTTTTGCTTGACGCTGAGATGCGGAAACAGCCGCGCGTCCTGGAACACGTAACCGATCCGCCGGCGGTGCGGTGCGACGTGGATTCCGGCGGCGGTGTCGTCGAGCACCGTGTCGTCGAGCGCGATCCGGCCGCGATCGGGCATGCTCAGTCCGGCGATCATGTTGATGATCGAGGTCTTGCCAGTGCCGGAATTACCGAACAGGCCGGTGACCAGGCCGTCGCTGGTGAAGGCAGCGCGCAGCGCGAAGTCGCCAAGCTGTTTTTCGACATCGACAAACAGCATGTCAGTAGCCGTGCAGCCGCCGGGTGGCGCGCCGCGCCAGGATTTCGGACGCGATCAGCGCAACCATGGCGATGCCGATCGAGACCAGCACGAGGCGGAACGCGGCCGCGTCGCCATCCGGCGTCTGCGTCAGCGTGTAGATCGCCGCCGAAATGGTCTGGGTCTCGCCCGGAATATTGGAGACGAAAGTGATGGTCGCGCCGAATTCGCCGATCGCCTTGGCGAAGCCGAACACCATGCCGGCGAGGATGCCGGGCAGCGCCAGCGGCAATGTGACGGTGAGAAACACCCGCCACGGCGCGGCGCCGAGCGTGCTCGCGGCGTCTTCGAGCTTGCGGTCCACCGCCTCGATGGAAAGGCGGATCGGCCGCATCAGCAGCGGGAATGACATCACGCCGCAGGCCAGCGCCGCGCCGGTCCAGCGGAACGCGAACACGATGCCGAGGTGATCGGCGAGCCAGCCGCCGACCAGCCCCTTGCGGCCAAAGGTCAAGAGCAGCAGATAGCCGGTGACCACCGGCGGCAGCACCAGCGGCAGGTAGATCACCGCCTCCACCGCCGCCTTGCCCCAGAAGTCACGGCGCGCCAGCAGCCACGCTATCGCGATGCCGAGCGGCGTGGCGACGAGCGTGGCGATGGTGGCGACCCGCAACGACAGCAGGATCGCCGTCCATTCCTCGGCGGTGATCTGTGACACGGGACGCGATCAGGACACCGGCTTGTTCAGGAAGGTGAAGCCGTATTTCTCGAAGACGGCCTGCGCTGCGGGCGAGCGCAGGAAGGCGAGATAGTCGGCGGTGTCCGGCTTCGCTGTTGCGGTCCCCGCCATCGGGTAGATGATCGCCGGATGGGATTCGGCGGGGAAGGCGCCGATGATCTTCACGCCGGGATCGACCTTGGCGTCGGTCTCGTAGACGATGCCGAGATTGGCCTCGCCGCGCGACACCAGCGCCAGTGCCGCGCGCACGCTCTCCGCCATCGCGAATTTCGGCTCCGCCGCCTGCCATGCGCCGAGCTTTTCCAGCGCCGCCTTGGCGTATTTGCCGACCGGTACCGCCTTGACGTCGCCGGTGGCGATCTTGCCGTCGCCGGCGAGCTTGGCGAGGTCGAAGCCCTGGCCGATGGTGACGTTGCCGAGCTTGGAGTCCTTCGGCGCGATCAGCACGATCTTGTTGCCGAGAAGGTTGATGCGACTCGCCGGGGTGATGGTCTTCTTGCCGGCGGAATAATCCATCCAGTCGAGGTCGGCGGAGATGAAAGCGTCGGCAGGCGCGCCCTGTTCGAGTTGCTTGGCGAGCGCGGAGCTGGCCGCGTAGCTCGCGACGACCTTGATGCCGGTCTTGGCGGCATAGGCGGCGTTCACTTCGTCCAGCGCGTTCTTCATCGAGGCGGCGGCGAATACGGTCAGGGTCTTGCCCTGCGTCTGCGGTGCGGCGGTGGCCGCCGGTCGGGCGTCCTGGGCATGGGCCGCCGCAATCAGCGGCGCGCAGACGAGCGAAACAATAGCGAGACGACGGGACAGGAAATTCATTGGGCGCTCCATGACGGATCGCGCGCGGCGGATGCGCGCGCACCGGCTGTGATGATTTCATCTGACGACAAGCGGAAGCGCCGTTCCGGCAGCCCCGGTCGCGCGCAGCAGACCGAGGGTATCGCTGGGCGGACCATATCAGGCGCAGCCCCCGCGTAAAGACCCCAAAGGGTCCTGTGTCACTCCGTCCTCGGCGCCACCGCGACATTGACGGCGGGCTCGGTGACGCCGCTGATCTGGATCACCGCCGGTCCCGCCGCCAGATCGAAGATCATGGTCTTGCGGATGCCGTCGCAGCCGGTGACGCCGCTGAAGCCCTTCGGCTTGAGGAACGTGCCGTTCTGCACCACATCGACCCAGCCATAGACAGACAGGCTGACGGAATAGGAGCCCGCCGCGGGAATAGCGGCCAGCGTCGTGAAGCCGGAGAAGGTGCCGGGCTTCGGCGTGCGCTCCGGCGGCTTTGGCAGTTTCGCCTGTTCC
>JAFKES010000089.1 GCA_017308495.1 Afipia sp. | reverse complement strand
CAATCAGAACCGGAAACCAATCTTACTGTCGAATTTTCTGGTTTTTCTTCTGCCGCTCCTTACGTAAACGGGACGTTTCTTGCAGTGAGAATACCACAAGCACTCCTGGATGTTGCAGGAGACCATCTCGTGCTTTTGCACGATGATTTTGGGCGGACAGTTGATCTGGGCTCGATCCATATCGATCGGTGATAACTGACGAAGTGCCATAAGCACAAACTCAACACGCTGCGTCAATGCATCAGACCCAAATAAGCCGAGCCGCCGATTATTGAGAGCACGCAAGCTCCAGCGAGCAGCCCGAGGGTAATGCCCGCGATGAGTTTCCAAAGATCAGCGCGACGTTCGCGTCTGAACCGATCCATTTGAAAAGCCCCAATAAAGGCTGAAATTTACCGCGCCGGGCGGTCTCCCGGCATCCTCACATCATCGGAGATGACAATGACCTGGGATTCCATCCAGCAGGTGCTGCGCATCGTGCTGAACGCGGCCGGCGGCGTGCTGATCGGCAAGGGCTATCTCACCGAGGAGACCTCGACCACGCTGATCGGCGGCCTGCTGTCGCTCGGCGCGGTGGCGTGGTGGTTTGTGTGGGACCGTAACCGCACTGCCACGGCGGCGTGAATGACCGCCTCCGCCATCATCGGCGGGATCTCGGCACTGCTCGCCATCATCCGGCTGATCGCGGACTACGCGGTCGGCCGGCAATGGATGGACGCCGGAACGGCGCACGCCATCGCGAAAGGATTGCAGGATGCGACCGACGCCATCGCGCGGGCCAATGCGGCTCGCGACCTTGTGCGGGCTGACCTGGCTCGCGACCCATCTGGCGTCCTGTCAGACGACGGGTTCCGGCGCGATTGATCCGGCGCTGGTGGCCTGCGGCTCGTTCAAGCCGGTCTATTGGTCGCGCACGGACAGCGCGCAGACCATCGCGCAGGTCAAGGAGCACAACGCCGCCGGAAAAAGCCTGTGCGGCTGGGGGGCGGCAAAATGAGTTGGGCCTGTCGTTGCGGCGTGTTAGGCCTAGGCCATCACAGGGCGGCGTGCGCGTCACCAACGTGACCAAAATGTAACCCGGCGCGGGACGCCGTTCATCGCCGGTTCACCGCCGCGCCGTTCATCTAAGGCGTCTGCACGCTCGCATTCGCGGAGATTCCCTTGCGCCTTCTGGTTGTCGAAGACGATCCCGACCTCAACCGCCAGCTCACTACCGCGCTGACCGATGCGGGCTATGTGGTGGACCGTGCCTTCGACGGGGAGGAGGGCCATTTCCTCGGCGACAGCGAGCCCTACGACGCGGTGGTGCTCGATATCGGCCTGCCCAAGATGGACGGCATCTCGGTGCTGGAGGCGTGGCGGCGCAACAAGCGCACCATGCCGGTGCTGATCCTGACCGCGCGCGACCGCTGGTCGGACAAGGTGCAGGGATTCGACGCCGGGGCCGACGATTATGTCGCCAAGCCGTTCCATCTGGAGGAAGTGCTGGCGCGGATTCGCGCGCTGCTGCGGCGGAGCGCAGGCCACGCCCAGTCCGAACTGACCTGCGGGCCGGTGATGCTGGACACCCGCACCGGCCGCGTCAGCGTCGGCGGCAATCCGGTCAAGATGACCTCGCACGAATACCGCCTGCTGGCCTATCTGATGCATCATGCCGGGCGCGTGGTGTCGCGTACCGAACTGGTCGAGCATCTCTACGATCAGGACTTCGATCGCGACAGCAACACGATTGAAGTTTTCGTCGGCCGCATCCGCAAGAAACTCGACGTCGACATCATCCAGACCGTGCGCGGCCTCGGCTATCTGCTGACGCCGCCGCCCGCCGCCGATGCGCGCTAGATCGCTCGCGACCCGCCTGTTCCTGTCGGCGACGGCATGGGTGGTGCTGATCCTCGTCCTCACCGGCATCGCACTGTCCACGGTCTACAAGCGCTCCACCGAACGCGCCTTCGACCGCCGCCTCAATTTCTATCTGCGCACCCTGATCGCGGAAGCGACGGAGCCGGACGATGTCGGCGACAGGAGCGAGAAGAGCGGAAAAAGCGAGCGGGTCGACAAAAGCGAGAAGGCGCGGGAGCCGTCACGCGACCGCTCGGTGCAGTCGCTCGGCGAACCGCTGTTCGAGCTGCCGTTGTCGGGCTGGTACTGGCGCATGGCGCGCATCGACGGCGACAAGCCGGAGGTGCGCGCGTCGCGCTCGCTGTGGGACGCGACGCTGCCGAAACTCGAGGACGAGGGCGTCGAACTCGACCAGTCCGGCGTCCGTCTCGGCTATGTGATGGGGCCGGAAAACCAGCACCTGCGCATGGTGGAGCGGCAGGTCGATCTCGGCGCCGACGGCAAATATCTGGCGCAGGTGGCGGGCGACGCCACAGAGATCGAGGACGAGGTGTGGAATTTCAACACCTATGTCGCTGGCACTTTCGTCGCGCTGTCCATCGGCCTGTTGCTGACCACGCTGTTCCAGGTGCGCTATGGCCTCGCGCCGCTCAAGCGCATTTCCGCGTCGCTGTCCGCCATCCGCTCGGGCCATGCCGAGCGCCTCGAAGGCGAATTTCCCCGCGAGATCGCGCCGCTGGCGCGCGAGACCAACGCGCTGATCGACGCCAACCGCGCCATCGTCGAGCGCTCGCGCACCCATGTCGGCAATCTCGCCCACGCCATCAAGACGCCGCTGTCGGTGATCGTTAACGAGGCGACTGCGAGCGGCAACGATCCGCTCGCCGCCAAGGTGCTGGAGCAGGCGGGCATCATGCGCAATCAGGTCGCGCACCATCTCGAGCGCGCGCGCATTGCCGCCCGGGTGCAGACCATCGCCACCATCACCGAGGTCGGGCCGGTGGTCGAGGCGCTGGGGCGGACCATGGAGAAGATCCACCGTGCCCGCGACCTGCTGATCGAGACCGAGATCGCGCCCGGCGCCCGCTTTCGCGGCGAGCGTCAGGACCTCGAGGAGATGACCGGCAATCTCGTGGACAATGCCTGCAAATGGGCGGCTCACCGGGTCTTTATCGAAGTGCTGGCGGAGCGTGGTCCCGGCGGGGTGCAGGACCCGGTCCTGCGCATCATCGTGGATGACGACGGGCCCGGGCTGTCGCCGCTGGAGCGCACCCAGGTCGCCCGGCGTGGCCAGCGGCTCGACGAGACCAAGCCGGGCTCGGGCCTCGGTCTGTCCATTGTCACCGATCTGGCGCTGCTCTATGGCGGCAGCCTGACCCTCGGCGCGGCCCCGATCGGCGGCCTGCGCGCCGAACTGGCGCTTCCGGGGGTGTAGCGGCCTCGCCGGCATCCGCTTCAACCCGGCATTAACGACGGCTGCGCTAGAACGCCCGATGGGCGCCTCGCGGGGCGTGGCCGAAGGGTGAGCGTTTGGGCGTATGAACCCATCGTCGATCGAGCGATTGAGAGAGTATCTCGGCCAGCTTCCGCCGACGGCGCAGGCGATGCTGATGCGCGAATTCGAGCGCGCCATCGAGCGCGGCGACGACGTCGCGGTGGCCGGCGTCGTGCTCGAACAGCTGCGTGGCATCGTCCGCAGCCCGGACCGGGATGCGGCCCCGCACAGCGCCGATCCGATGCGCACGGCGTTCCGCGCGCTGGAGCCGTTTCTCACCGACGGGGCGGGGGCGATCCGGCCCGGGCAGATTCGCCGCGCCTCGCTGGCGCCGGTGTGGCTGTGGCTTGGCCGCGAAGGCTGTCCCGATGCTGTTGCGGCCTTCGAGGCCGCCCTTGCCGATCCGAAGATCACCGATATTCCGGGCGCCGTGCGCGCCATTCAATTCGCGGCGGCGCAGGCCATCGCCCATGCCACCGGCACGCTGGCCGCCGGCGAGCGCCAGCGCGCCCTCGGCCGCATCGGCGCGCCGAGCGTGGTCGAGGATCTCGTCTCCATCGGCGCGGTGCTGAATGCGCGCGACGCGCTGGACAAGCTTGCCCTCATGCTGCCCGCCCAGGTCAGGCAGTTCGGCGACTCCCATATCCAATCGGCGATGGAGGCGCTCAACCTGCCGTCGCTGCAGGCGCCGCAGGTGCTGCCCTTCGCACTGGCGCTGGTGATGCAGCCGCTCGCCGCGCCGTGGCAGATCGTGCGCCTCGGCATCGCGGTCGCTGCCTCCGACGACGAAATCCGCGTCGCGGGTACGCCCTACGGCGTCACCGTCACCATGGCGATCCACGACCTGTCGCGGGTCGCGGGCGAACTGCGCGCCGATATCCGGCGGGGCCAGTTCAAGGACACGGCGAACCATCTCAAGACACTGCATGACGGCCTGCGCGGCCTGCGTTCCGAACTGGACGTGCGGGCCGATTCCGCCTGGGGCCGCCAGCTCGCCGCGATCCGCACCGAGATTTCCGGCGCGCTGCAATCGGAGATCGACGGTGTGCCGGGCCGGGTGCGTCGCCTGCTGCGGCAGGGGCCGGACAAGGAGGTGACCGCGGCCAGCCGCATCGATGAGGCCGACGTGGAGGAGACCGCCGGGTTGATCGATTTCGTCGGGGTGTGCCGCACCTATGCGGGGGAACTTGCGATCAACGAGGTGTCGCTGCGCGCCTACAGCGAACTGCAGCACTATGTCGAGAAGGCCACCGAGACGCTGGTTGAATCGCTGCGCACGCCGGACGAGCGGGTGCGCGCCTACCGCCGGATGCAGATGCAGGCCGCGATCCGGTTCTGCGACGTGCTGTTCGGCCCCGACTACGCCACGCTGATGTCCAAGGCCGCCGACATGGCCAAGCCGGTGGAGCGCAAGGCCGCCGAAACCGCCGTGGCTGCTCCCTCCAAGTCCGTTCCTTCCAAGCCTTCCCCTTCCCAGTCCGCCACCCTCAAGCCCTCTCGCGCCGGTTGATCCAGCGCAAGGTTTCGCGTGTCTACCGCTGCTTTGGTCCGGCGGTTCCCGTTCGCGCGAAATGAGGCGCCGGCATGGCCGAAATCCCGTTGAATCTGTGTCGGAATAGCCGATTGCGCGCGCCTGCTTGCCGTGATGTAACCCGGCCGGACAGGTTTTGCCGGAATCCGCTGGAATGACACTCTGGTTCGTGTTCGCGCTGATGACCGCCGCCGCGGTGTTCGCCGTGCTGTGGCCGCTCGGGCGCGGCAGCGGTGGCGCGCGCGAGGGCAGCGAGGCGGTGGTCTACAAGGATCAGCTCGCCGAGATCACGCGCGATGCCGGACTCGGCCTGATCGGCCCGGCGGAAGCAGAGGCGGCGCGCGTCGAGATCAGTCGCCGCCTGCTGGCGGCGTCGGAGGCCCCGTCCGCCGAGGCCGCGCCGGCGGCGGGGCGGACATTCCGCCGCGCGGTGTCGGTGGTGGCGCTGGTCGGACTGCCGCTGCTCGCGGTGCTGCTCTACGCGCGGTTCGGCTCGCCGCTGTTGGGCGATGTCCCGCTGGCGTCACGCGCCCGCGCGCCGGTCGCCACGTCCTCCATGGAAGCGCTGATCGCGCAGGTGGAAAATCACCTTGAGAAAAACCCCACCGATGGCCGCGGCTGGGAGGTGCTGGCCCCGGTGCTGACGCGCACCGGCCGCTATGACGACGCGGTGCGCGCCTGGCGCAACGCCATCACCTACAACGGCGAGACCGCCTCGCGCCGCGCTGACCTCGGCGAGGCCATCGCCGGGGCAGCCAGCGGCGTGGTGACCGCCGAGGCGAAAGCCGAATTCGACCGCGCCCTGGCGCTGGATCCCACCGAGGTGAAGGCGCGCTATTTCACCGGGCTCGCCGCCGAGCAGGACGGACGGCGCGATGATGCCGCGAAAATCTGGCGCGCCATGCTGGAGACTGCGCCGGCCGATGCGCCGTGGCGGCCGCTGGTGCAGGGCGCGCTGACCCGCCTCGGCGTCGCCGCGCCGCCATTGCCGGACGGGGCGTCCGCGGCCGCCCGCGATATGCCGGCCGGTGACCGCGACGCCATGATCCGCGGTATGGTGGATCGTCTCGCCGCGCGGCTGAAGGATAACAGCGATGACGTCGAGGGGTGGTTGCGGCTGGTGCGCGCCTATATGGTGCTCGGTGAGCGCGACAAGGCGCAGGCGGCGCGCGGCGATGCGCGCGCGGCGTTCGGCAACAACGCCGCCCGGTTGCAGCAATTGAACGACGGGCTCAAGAGCCTCGGACTGGATGGGTAGGTCACGATGACGCGCAAGCAGCGGCGGTTGACATTGATCGGAGGCGCGCTCGCGGTGCTCGCGGTGGCGGCGGCGCTGGTGCTCAACGCGCTGCGCGATTCCATCGTGTTCTTCTCGACGCCGACCATGGCGGCGGAAAAGCATATCCAGCCCGGCCAGCGCTTCCGCCTCGGCGGCATGGTGCGCGAGGGCTCGCTGGTGCGCGGCGAGCAGCTCAAGGTGCGCTTCGACATCACCGACGGCAACGCCACCCTGCCGGTGGCCTATCAGGGCATCCTGCCCGACCTGTTCCGCGAGGGGCAGGGCGTGATCACCGAAGGCACCCTCGACGCCAGTGGCGTGTTCAAGGCCGATACCGTACTCGCCAAGCATGACGAGACCTACATGCCGAAGGCCGTGGCCGACGAGTTGAAGAAGACCGGCCACTGGAAGGACGACTACGAGAAGAAGGCGCCGGGCGTGCAGGGAAGCGCGAAATGATCGCGGAAACCGGGCATTATGCGCTGGTGCTGGCGCTGGGACTGGCGCTGATCCAGTCGGTGGTGCCGGTGGTCGGCGTGCGGCTGCGCGATATCTCGCTGATGAACGTGGCGCGCTCCACCGCGCTGGTGCAGTTCGCTTTCGTGGCGTTCTCGTTCGGCGCACTGACGTGGCTGCACGTCACCTCGGATTTCTCGGTGGTGAACGTTTACGAGAATTCGCATTCGCTGAAGCCGATGATCTACAAGATCACCGGCGTATGGGGCAATCACGAAGGCTCCATGCTGTTGTGGGTGCTGATCCTGTCGCTGTTCGGCGCGCTGGTGGCGGCGTTCGGCAACAACCTGCCGCGCGCGTTGCGCGCGCTGGTGCTGGCGGTGCAGGCGTGGGTCGGCGCGGCATTCTATCTGTTCATTCTCGCGACTTCGAATCCGTTCCTGCGCATCGCCAATCCGCCGGTCGAAGGCCGCGACCTCAATCCGATCCTGCAGGACATCGGCCTCGCGGTCCATCCGCCGATGCTCTATCTCGGCTATGTCGGCTTTTCGATTTCGTTCTCGTTCGCCGTCGCCGCGCTGATCGAGGGCCGTATCGACGCCGCGTGGGCGCGCTGGGTGCGGCCGTGGACGCTGATGGCGTGGATCTTCCTCACCCTCGGCATCGCCATGGGCTCCTACTGGGCCTATTACGAACTCGGCTGGGGCGGCTGGTGGTTCTGGGACCCGGTGGAGAACGCCTCGCTGATGCCGTGGCTCGCCGGCACCGCGCTGCTGCATTCCGCCGTGGTGATGGAAAAGCGCGAAGCGCTGAAAGTCTGGACCATCCTGCTCGCGATCCTCACCTTCTCGCTGTCGCTGCTCGGAACCTTCCTTGTGCGCTCGGGCGTCCTGACCTCGGTGCACACCTTCGCCAGCGATCCGTCACGCGGTGTGTTCATCCTGATGATCCTGTGCCTGTTTATCGGCGGCAGCCTCAGCCTCTATGCGTGGCGCGCGCCGGCGCTGAAGCAGGGCGGCCTGTTCGCGCCGGTGTCGCGCGAGGGCGCGCTGGTGCTGAACAACCTGCTGCTGACCACAGCCTGCGCCACGGTGTTCGTCGGCACGCTGTATCCGCTGGCGCTCGAGGTGCTCACCGGCGACAAGATTTCGGTGGGCGCGCCGTTCTTCAATCTCACCTTCGCGCCGCTGTTCCTGCCGCTGCTGCTGGCGGTCCCGTTCGGAACGCAACTGGCATGGAAGCGCGGCGACCTGCTCGGCGCGGCGCAGCGGCTGATGGCCGCCGCCGGCCTCGGGCTGGTGACAGTCGCGCTGGTGTGGGCGTGGACCCGGGGCGGCGGCGCGTTCGCGCCCTTGATGATCGGCGTCGCGGTCTATGTCGTCATCGGTGCGCTCAGCGATATCGTCGAGCGTATCCAGTTGTTCCGCGCTCCGTTCAACACCTCGCTGCATCGCGCCCGCGGCCTGCCGCGCTCGGCGTGGGGCACCGCCTTCGCCCATGCCGGTCTCGGCATCGCGCTGATCGGCATCGTCTGCGAGACCACGTGGAATTCGGAGAGCATCGCCTCGATGCGGCCGAAGGATGCCGTCACTGTTGGCGGCTATCAGGTACGGCTCGACGACGTGACCCAGCAGCAGGGGCCGAACTATCGCGCCTCGGTGGCGCACTTCACGGTGATGCTGGACGGGCGCACCATCGGCGCCATGACGCCGTCGAAACGGAATTTCTCGACCCGCGGCATGTCGACCACGGAAGCGGCGCTGCTGACCCGCGGCGCGAGCCAGCTCTACATCTCGCTCGGCGACAGCCACGCCGACGGATCGGTGGCGGTGCGCATCTATCACAAGCCGCTGGTGCTGCTGATCTGGTTCGGGCCGCTGCTGATGGCGTTCGGTGGCTTCCTGTCGCTGACCGACCGCCGCCTGCGTGTCGGCGCGCCAAAGCCCGCCAAGGCGGGCCGCGCCCTGCAGCCTGCGGAGTAGGGCGATGAAACGCATCTTGCCCGCGTTGTTCGCCATCCTGCTGACGCTGATGTCTGTGTCCCGCGTGCTCGCGGTGCAGCCCGACGAGATCATGGCCGATCCGGCGCAGGAGGCGCGGGCGCGGGCGCTGTCACGCGAACTGCGCTGCATGGTCTGCCAGAACCAGTCCATCGACGATTCCGATGCGCCGCTGGCGCGCGACCTGCGCCTCCTGGTGCGCGAGCGCATCGCGGCCGGTTCTACCGACCAGCAGGTGATGGATTTTCTTGTCGCCCGCTATGGCGAATTCGTCCTGCTCAAGCCGCCGGTCGAAAGCCGGACCCTGATCCTGTGGCTGATCCCGCCGCTGGTGCTGGCGGGCGGCGGCGTCGCGCTGTGGCTCCATCATCGTCGCCGCAAGTCCGGTTCCGGGGATCCTGATGCGCCGGCCCGGCTCACGCCCGAAGAAGAGGCGAAGCTGTCGGCACTGATCGCGGACGAGGATTCGGCGCAAAAGCCGGTGTAATCCGGCCCCGAAAGGGGCCGTGCGACAGTGGGTGCGCGCGAAAATCGCAAGGTTCATGCGCCCGCGCCAAATTGTCCTGACGGCACAGCGCCATATTACCAAACATTAATTCCCCCGACAGGGATCGGTAAGGCCGACTCATTCATTTTCTCCAGGACAGATGCAGTCATGCATCACGAGATTTCTCTCTTCGTCCCACTGGAGATTATCCATGACCGACCTTTCCAAGCTTCCCTCTTATGCCGCGCCGCGCCGCGCGATTTTCTCCGCCCGCAAGCTGGCGCTGATGGCGTCGGTGGTCGCAGGCCTTGGCGTCGCCTCTTACGGCCTAACCCCGTCCAGCAATTTCGATGTGTTCACCACGGCCGCGCATGCGCAGGTCAACAAGGACATGACCAACGCCCAGCAGCCGGTGGGCTTCGCCGATATCGTCGAGCGCGTGAAGCCGTCGGTGATTTCGGTGCGCGTCAAGATGACCGAAAAGGCGCCGGCTGGCGACGGCGCGGAAAACGGTGAGAATCCGTTCCCGCCGGGTTCGCCGATGGAGCGCTTCTTCCGCCGCTTCGGCGGTCCGGATGGATTCCCCGGCGGTCGTGGCGGCCGCGGCGGCGGTCGCAATGTCGTGACCGGCCAGGGTTCCGGCTTCTTCATCTCGCCGGACGGCTTCGCCGTGACCAACAACCATGTGGTCGATGGCGCGGACAAGGTCGAGGTGACGGCCGATGACGGCACCGTTCACACCGCCAAGGTGATCGGCACCGATCCGCGCACCGATCTCGCGCTGATCAAGGTTGACGGCATCAGCAACTTCCCCTTCGCCAAGCTGTCCGACGGCCAGCCGCGCGTCGGCGACTGGGTGCTCGCGGTCGGCAATCCGTTCGGCCTCGGCGGCACCGTGACCGCCGGTATCGTCTCCGCCCGTGGCCGTGACATCGGCAGCGGCCCCTATGACGACTTCATCCAGATCGACGCGCCCGTGAACAAGGGCAACTCGGGCGGCCCGACCTTCAACACCGCGGGCGATGTCGTCGGCGTCAACACCGCGATCTACTCGCCGTCGGGCGGCAATGTCGGCATCGCCTTCGCGATCCCGGCCGCCACCGTCAAGAGCGTGGTGCAGCAGCTCAAGGACAAGGGCACCGTCAGCCGCGGCTGGATCGGCGTCCAGATCCAGCCGGTGACGCCGGAGATCGCTGACAGCCTCGGCCTGAAGAAGACCGAAGGTGCGCTGGTCGCCGAGCCGCAGGCCGGTGGTCCCGCCGCCAAGGCTGGTGTCCAGTCCGGTGACGTCATCACCCAGGTCAACGGCAAGCCGGTGAAGGATGCCCGCGAACTGGCCCGCACCATCGGCGGTCTGGCTCCCGGCGAGAGCGTCAAGCTCGGCGTGATCCACAAGGGTCAGGACAAGACCCTCAGCATGACGCTGGGCGAACTGCCGGGTCCCGACAAGCTGGCCAAGGCCGACCGCAATCAGGACGACGGCGACAAGGCGACGCGCGGCAGCGTCAAGGTGCCGAACCTCGGCCTCACGCTGGCTCCGGCCAGCAGCGTCGCCGGCGCGGGCAAGGAAGGCGTGGTCGTGACCGACGTCGATCCGAACAGCCCGTCGGCGGAGCGCGGCCTCAAGGAAGGCGACATCATTCTCGAAGTCGCCGGCAAGACGGTGTTGACCCCGGGCGAGGTGCGCGAAGCCATCGCCGCCGCGCGCTCGGAGAACAAGAACAGCGTGCTGGTCCGCGTCAAGTCGGGCAACTCGTCCCGCTTCGTCGCGATGCCGGTCGCCAAGGGCTAAGCCGCAAGGGTTAAGCCGCAAGGGCGAGCCCTTAAAGGTTGTCCCCACGCCTACGGGCGTGGTGCAGGATGGGACGTTGTCGCCGGCATCATCGCCCCCGCCGGCGGCTTCTTCCCGGGGGCGGGCCCCCAAGCCCGTCCCTTTCTCTCCCTGCCGATGGAATTCGCCCCCTTCCGTCGTCAGGATGCGCGATCGCACTCCAGTCGGTCGTGCCGCACGGGCGGCGAGGTTTCCCCAGCTTCGCCGCCCGTCTGCTTTTGCCGGACCCTGTCGGCGTGGCTCTCTTGCATCAGGATAAGCATCACGCCATGGTGAACCCCACTCTGTCTGAAATCGAAACGAAAATGCGCCTGCTGATCATTGAGGACGACCGCGAGTCGGCCGACTATCTCGTGAAGGCGTTTCGCGAGGTCGGGCATATCGCCGATCACGCAGCCGATGGCGAGGATGGTCTCGCCATGGCCGAAACCGGCGATTACGATGTGCTGGTGATCGACCGCATGCTGCCCAAGCGCGACGGCCTGTCGATTATCGGCACCCTGCGCGGCAAGGGCAACCACACACCTGCGCTCATCCTCTCCGCGCTCGGCCAGGTGGACGATCGCATCAAGGGCCTGCGGGCCGGCGGTGACGACTATCTGCCCAAGCCCTATTCGTTCGCCGAACTGCTGGCGCGCGTCGAGGTGCTGTCGCGCCGTCATGGCGGTGTCTCCGAGGACACCGTCTATCGCGTCGGTGATCTCGAACTGGACCGCCTGTCGCATCGCGTCGCTCGCGGCGGAACGGAGATCACGCTGCAGCCGCGCGAATTCCGCCTGCTGGAGTATCTGATGAAGCATGCGGGGCAGGTGGTGACCCGCACCATGCTGCTAGAGAATGTGTGGGACTATCACTTCGACCCGCAGACCAACGTGATCGACGTGCACATCTCGCGGCTGCGCTCCAAGATCGACAAGGGGCAGGAGCATCCGCTGCTGCACACCATTCGTGGCGCCGGATACATGGTTCGTGACGGCATTCGGTAAACTGATCCGGACCACGGCGTTCCGGTTGACGCTGGTCTACCTGCTGCTGTTCGCGCTGTTCGCCGCGTCGCTGCTGGGCTATTTCGCCTGGAATACGCGGCGGATGATCACCGAACAGATTTCGGACACCGTCAATTCGGAATTGAGCGCTCTCACCGTGCAGTACGAGCGCGGCGGCCTGCGCCGGCTGGTGCTGGCGGTGGAAAGCCGCGCGTTGCGGCCCGGCGCCAGTCTCTATCTCGTCACCACGCCGCAGGGGCAGGGGGTCGCGGGCAATATCGGCTCGCTCACGCCAGGGGTGATGGATCGCTATGGCTGGGCCGAGACGCTCTACCGGCGGCTCGATGAAACCGGCACCGACAGTCATTTCGCGCTGGTGAAGGTCACGGAGCTGAGCGGCGGATTCCGTCTTCTGGTCGGGCGCGATCTGGAAGAGCGGCGGCGGCTGTTCGGCATTGTCGCGCGAGCCGCGCAGTGGTCGGTCGTGGTCGTGGTCGTGCTGGGCCTGGTAGGCGGCGTGTTCGTCGGACGGCGCGTGTTGCGACGGATCGACGCCATGACCGGCACCACGCAGCGCATCATGGCCGGCGATCTCGGCGGACGATTGCCCGTCGGGCGCAGCGGCGACGAGATCGACCGGCTCGCGGAAAACCTCAACGCCATGCTGGAGCGCATCGAGGCGCTGATGGTCGGCCTCAAAGAGGTGTCCGACAACATCGCCCACGATCTCAAGACGCCGCTGACGCGACTGCGCAACCGCGCCGAGGAGGCGCTGGCGAAGGCGGACGGCGAGGCCGGCTATCGCGCGGCGCTGGAGCGGACCATCGAGGAATCCGATGCGCTGATCCGCACCTTCAACGCGCTGTTGATGATCGCGCGGGCGGAATCCGGGCAGGCGCGCGACAACATGACCGATTTCGACGCCGCGGAGGTCGCCCGCGGCATTCACGAGCTTTACGAGCCGCTGGCCGATGACAAGGGCCTGACCCTCGCCGTCGCGGCCGAGGCGGCGACCATCCACGGCAACCGCGAACTGATCAGCCAGGCGCTGGCCAATCTGGTCGAGAATGCCCTCAAATACGGTCAGCCGGTCACCTCCGGGCCGGCCGGAGGCGGTAGTGAGGTGAGGGCGCCGGATATCCTGATCGAGGCCCGGCGGGAGGATGACAATGTCCTGCTCAGCGTGACGGATCACGGGCCCGGCATTCCGGAAAGCGACCGCGCACGGGCGGTGGAGCGCTTCGTCCGGCTGGAGGCGAGCCGCACCCAGCCCGGCTCCGGCCTCGGTTTGAGTCTGGCATCGGCTGTGGCGACGTTGCATGGTGGCAGCCTGCGACTCGCTGACAGCCAGCCGGGGCTGCGCGTGACGCTTGTCATCCCGAACCGGGGCGTGGAACAAAAGACCGCATGATTTCACCCATGATGGGCGGCACCGACCGGCCCACCTTGGCGGCAAGCTTCGTCACCGGCCCGAAACCGTTCGCGCCGGCCGAGGCGGCGCGTCGGTTTGCGGACTGGCTGGGCGATCTCGATCCGGCGCAGGCGTCGGCGCTCGCCGGCCTCTGCGCGTCGTTCCCGCAAGCGAAGGCGATCCTCGAAGGTATCGCCGAGGCCTCACCCTATTTGTTCGATCTGATGCGCGCCGATGGCGGCCGCCTGATCCGGCTGCTCCAGTGCGAGCCGGACGACCATCTCGCGGCCTTGATCGCCCGGACGGTGGCGGACGTCGCCGCTGCGGCCGACGAGACCGAAGTGATGACGGCGCTGCGGCGGATGAAATCCGAGGCCGCGCTCCTGATCGCACTCGCCGATATCGGCGGCGTTTGGCCGGTGATGCGGGTGACGCGGGCGTTGACCGACATTGCGACGACCTCCGCGCAATGCGCGATCCGCTTCCTGCTCAAGCAGGAGGCCGCGCGCGGACGCCTGCTGCCGCGCGACGCTGACGCACCTGAGGACGGCTGCGGTCTGATCGTGCTCGCGATGGGCAAGATGGGCGCGGGCGAACTGAACTACTCCAGCGATATCGACCTGATCGTTTTCTATGACCGCGAGGCGACGACGCTGGCGGAGGGCGTCGAGCCGTCGCCGTTCTTCGTCAAGGTCGCGCAGGGCCTGTCGCGCCTGCTGCAACAGCGCACCGGCGACGGCTATGTGTTCCGCGTCGATCTGCGGCTGCGTCCGGACCCGGCCTCGACGCCGGTGGCGATCTCGACCGCCGCTGCGCTCAATTACTACGAGCGCGAGGGCCGCACCTGGGAGCGCGCCGCGATGATCAAGGCGCGGCCCTGCGCCGGCGACATCGATGCCGGCAACGCGCTGCTCGCGGACATCGCGCCGTTCGTCTGGCGCAAGCATCTCGATTTCGCCGCGCTGGCCGATGTGCACGACATGAAGCGGCAGATGCAGACGTTCCGCGGCCAGAACGAAATCTCGGTCGAAGGCCATAACGTCAAGGTCGGCCGCGGCGGCATTCGCGAGATCGAATTCTTCGCCCAGACCCAGCAGCTGATCGCCGGCGGCCGGCATCCCGAATTGCGCGTGCGCCCGACGCTGGAGGCGCTCGACATTCTGGCGGCGAGCAACTGGATCACCGCTCAGGCGCGCGACGAACTGACCGAAGCCTACGACTTCCTGCGCCGGGTGGAACATCGCCTGCAGATGATCGCTGACGAGCAGACCCACGCTCTGCCCGACGAGGTGGAAGCGGTAGAGCGTTTCGCGCGGTTCTTCGGATATGACGACCGCGCCGCCTTCGCCAGGGACCTGCTGGGCCATCTCGACCGCGTGCAGAACCACTATGGCCGGCTGTTCGAGGGCGAGCCGGCCGGGGGCGGGAAGCTGTCCGACATCGACTTCGGCGCCGGCCCGGAGGACAACCGGCTGCTGGAGCATCTTCGCAGCGAGGGCTTCCGCAAGCCGCGGATGGTGGCGGAGACCGTGCAGCGCTGGATGAGCGGCGACTATCGCGTGTTCAAGGTTGAGGCCACGCGTCGCGCCTTTCAGGAGTTCGTTCCCGACCTGATGCGCGGGCTGTCCCGCGCCGAGGAGCCGGACAACGCCGTGACGGCGTTCGATCGTTTCCTGCAGGCGCTGCAGCGCGGCGGGCGGCTGATCTCGCTGCTCAGCCAGAACAAGGATCTCGTTGCGCTGGTGGCGCTGGTGCTCGGCGCCGCGCCGCGGCTCAGCGATATGCTGGCGCGTCAGCCGCAGCTGATGGACGGCCTGATCGATCCACGCTTCTTCGGCGCGATGCCGGATCAGGCCGAATTGTCGGCGCGCCTCGCCGTGACATTGTCCGACGCCAATTCCTACGAGGAGTTTCTCGACCGCCTGCGCCTGTTCGGGCAGGAAAGCCTGTTCCTGATCGGCACCCGCATTCTGTCCGGGACGGTGTCGGCGCAGCAGGCCGGCGTGGCGTTCGCCGATGTCGCCGAGGGCATCGCCAACACGGTGCACGGCCTCGTCATGGGGCAGTTCGCCGCGCAGCACGGCCGCGTCACCGCGCAGGAGACCGCCGTCGTGGCGATGGGCAAGCTCGGCAGCCGCGAGATGACGGCGTCGTCCGATCTTGACCTCCTGCTGATCTACGATTTCGATCACGATGCGCCGGACTCCGACGGTCCGCGCCCGCTGCACGGGGCGCAGTATTTCGCGCGGCTGACCCAGCGCCTGATCTCGGCCTTCACCACCCGCACCAATTACGGCGTGCTCTACGAGGTGGACATGCGGCTGCGGCCTTCGGGCAACGCCGGGCCGCTGGCGTCGCGCATCGATTCGTTCGCCGAATATCAGGAGCACGAGGCCTGGACGTGGGAGCACATGGCGCTGACCCGCGCCCGCGTCATCTCGGCATCGCCCGCCTTCCGTGCCCGGATCGAGGCGGTGATCCGCGAGGTGCTGACGCGCCGGCGCGAGACCGGCATCATCGCCAATGACGTGCTGGAAATGCGCCGCGCCATCGCCGAGGAGCGGGGCGAGGACGACATCTGGGACCTCAAGAACGCCGCCGGCGGCATGATCGATATCGAATTCGTCGCGCAGTATCTTCAACTGATCCACGCCGCCGACAAGCCGGACATTCTCAACGTCAGCACGGTGCAGGTGCTGGACAACGCCGCGCGGCTCGGGGTGCTGCCGCAATCGGATGCCGATACGCTGCGGGCGGCGTCACGCCTCTATCACGACCTTACGCAGATTCTGCGGCTGTGCGTGACCGGCAAGTTCAAGCCGGAAACAGCGGGGGAGGATCTCCTGCGTATATTGACGCGGGCTGGGGACGCACCGGATTTTTCGGCGCTTGAGGCGCGCGTGCGCGAGACCCAGGGCGAAGTGCGCGAGGTTTTCTTGTCGCTGCTCGATGAGTATCACCGGCGGTCGCTTCCAGCCTGAAGCCGTCGCCCGCGCCCTGCGCGCAGGGCAGGTTGACGAGGACGATAGTGCCGTCGCCGAGCCGGGAGCGCAGCTTCATCGATCCGCCGTGGAGATTGGCGAGCGATTTGGCGATGGCGAGCCCCAGTCCCGAGCCGTGATAGCTCTTCGTCAACTGGCTCTCGACCTGCTCGAACGGGCGGCCGAGCTTGACCAGCGCCTGCGGCGCGATGCCGATGCCGGTATCGGCGATCGCCAGCAGCACCCGATCATTGCGGATGCGGCCGCGCACGGTGACCTGACCGCCGTCCGGCGTGAACTTCACCGCGTTCGACAGCAGGTTGACCAGAATCTGCTTCATGGCGCGGCGGTCGGCGACGATCGGGATCGCACCCTCGATATCCGCCGTCACGGTGAGGTTCTTGTTGTCGGCGCGGCCCGAGACCACGCGCAGGGATTCGGTCAGCGTCTGGGCGAGATCGAGCGGCTCGCAATCGAGCTTCATCCGTCCGGCCTCGATCTTCGACATGTCGAGGATGTCGTTGATGACGTCCAGCAGGTAGTTTCCGCTGGTCATGATGTCGTTGCAGTATTCCTGGTACTTCTCCGAGCCGAGCGCGCCGAACATGCCGCTGCTCATCACTTCCGAGAAGCCGATGATCGCGTTCAGCGGCGTGCGCAGTTCGTGGCTCATATTGGCCAGGAACTTGGACTTGGTCTGGTTGGCTTCCTCGGCGCGGGTTTTCTCGTCGGCGCATTTCTGCGCCAGTTCGGCGAGCAACTGGGCCTGGCGCTCAAGCTCGGTCTGAGAGCGCTGAAGATCGATCACGTTGGCGGTGAGGCGAAGGTCGTTCTCGATCAGCTTCTGCTCGTGCAGCTTGATCTGGGTGATGTCGGTGCCGACCGAGACGTAGCCGCCGTCCTTGGTGCGGCGCTCGCTGATGTGCAGCCAGCTTCCGTCCTTCAGTTGCGCCTCGAAGGTGCGTGCGCCGGGGGCCTGCGCATTCGGCATCCGGGTGCGGATTTCCGGCATGCTGCCGACCTCGATCACGGTCTCGTAGGAAGTGCCTTGCCTGACGGCGTCGTCCGGCAGTTTGTGCAGGCGCTTGAAGTGCGAATTGCACAGCACCAGCCGGTTCTCGGCATCCCACAACACGAAGGCTTCGGGAATGGTCTCGATGGCATCGCGCAGCCGCAGGTCGGCCTCGATTGTCTTTTCGGCGAGGCTCTTCTGCTCGGTGATGTCCACCGCGATGCCGATCAGGTGGCTGCCGGTGTCGTTCGGGCCCTGGCTCAGCTCGCAGCGCACCCGCAGCCAGATCCAGTGGCCGTCGGCGTGACGCATGCGGAAGGTCTGATCGATATGGTCGAGCCGGCCGGACACGAGCAGGTCGGCGATCTGGAACAGGTCGATATCATCGAGATTCACCAGCGCGTTGACCTCGCCGAAGGTGAGCAGGTCGCTGCGGCTTTCCAGCCCGAGCAGCTCGAACATCGACTGCGACCAGAAGATCCGGCCGCGGGACAGGTCCCAGTCCCACAGGCCGCAGCGGCCGCGGTTGAGGGCGGTGTCGATCCGGGCGCGGACGGCGTCGTTGATGATGTCGCCCTCGCGGGCGCGGGTCGATTGCCAGTGAAAGGCGAAGCCGAGGATCAGCACCACGAAGCCGGTGGTGGCGGACAGCGTGATCTGCAACGCGGCGTCCGAGCGCCACAGCGATTGGGCGTGTTCCTGCATCACCACGATCTGGCCGGGCAACGAAGCCAGCGTGCGCTGGGTGGCCAGCGCACGGGAGCCGTCCAGCAGTTCGACTTCGACAATCCCGCTCTGCCCCTCAACGCCGAGCTGTTGCGTGGCGGTCAGCACCTCGTGAATCGGTCCTGTGGTCTCGGGCGGCACGTTGGCAGGCACCTGCGCGAGGATGCGCTGGTCGGACGAGGTGAGAATGACATGGCGGCCGGCGGCGGAGCCCCATCCGGGCATGAGGCCGGGCAGCAGACCCTGTAGCCGCTCCGCCGATGCGGCACGCTCGGGCTTGGCGGGAGCGATGCGGTCGATGCGTTCCGCCAGCACATCCGCCAGTGCGGCGAGATCGCGCTCGGTCGAGGCGCGCTTCTGTCGGGACTGGTCGAGCACCTGCACCAGCGCCCCGGTGCAGATGGTGACGAGAAAGGCGATGATGAGGATGGGCACTGCGCGCCGCAGCGCGGATTCCGCAATCAGCAGCCGGTGGTAGGCGGGCTTGGCGATTGATTGCGCCATGCCCTTGATCGAATCGGATTGGACACACGTGGTCGCTGCGTGCGAACGCGCCATTCCTACGCCCCTTGTGGAATTTATTTTGCACCCCGTCCGAGAGGCGTCCCCGACCCCCCGAATCAACATGATTTGAATCCAGTTTTCGGATGCTGTCGAGAGTCAACGAATCGTTAATGCGAAATAAATCTTGTCCCGCTGCAAATCGCGCGCGACGAAAGCACAAATCCGAGTCCGAAACGGGAACGTCAGGCGGGACGGGGGGATCAGCGCACCGGTTCGGCGTGGCTGATGACGCGCTTCACCGAGGGAAACGTGCGGCGCAACGCACGCTCGATCTCGTCCACCTTCTGGTGGACCGCGATGACGCTCATGGCGGCCGCCGCGCGGCAGTGAAAATTCACGACCTCGCCGGCATCGGTATCGCGGACGCGGACATTGTGGACGTCGTGGATCGCGCCGCCCTCGGCGGCAAAGCGGGCCAGCGCCTGCCGGATCTCTTCGACGCGCGCGTCCGGGGCGTCGGTGCCGACCGGAAGTTCCGGTTCCAGCGGTTCGATATGGGTATCGACCTCGACGTCGGCGCCGAACTCGTCGCGGATGTCGCTTTCGAGCCGGTGGGCAATGTCGTGAGCGCGATCGAGCGGCATCTCGCCATCGACTTCGAGATCGATGCTGACCGTGAGTTTCTCGCCGAGATCGTGTACCGTGACGTGATGGATGGCGAGCCCGTTGTTGCGCGCGATCACCATGACACGGTCGCGCACGCTCTCGTTGCTGCGCGCCACCGGCACTGCGGTGAAGGTCAGATCGGCGTCGTGGAGAACCGCCGTCACCGCGGCCTGCGCCGTGCGCTTGATGGCGTCGATGCGGTCGATCGGGAAGGTGCGGGGCACCAGCACCGTGGCGTCGACGAAATGGGTCGCGCCGACCATTCGCACCCGCAACCGCTCGACGCCGACCACGCCGGGAATGGCGCGGATCGCCTTTTCCGCCGTCTCGGATGCTCCCTCCGGCGCGCGGTCCAGCAGGGTTTCGATGGTGGATCGTCCGAGCCGCAGGCCCAGCAGCGAAATCAGCACCGCGATGGCGATGGCCGCCCCGGAGTCTCCCCACGCATAACCGAGCGCCGACAGGCCGAGGCCGATGATGACGGCGATCGAGCCGAGCACGTCCGAGGCGAAATGCAGCGCATCCGCCTCCAGCGCCTGGCTCTTGGTCGCCATCGCCGTGCGGTGCAGCGCCCTTGCTCGCCACAGGTTCACCGCGATGTCCACCACCAGCACCACGAATGGCAGCGCCGTCAGGGTCGGCGGCGTGACGCCCTCGCGCAGGCGGCCGTAGGCCTCGACGACGATGCCGCCGGCCAGAATATAGAGCAGAGCGATGACGCCCAGCGCCGAAAGGCTTTCAAGCTTGCCGTGGCCGTAGTGATGCTCGGCGTCGGCGGGCTTGTCGGAGACGCGCACCACCATCCAGGTCACGATGGTGGCGAGCAGATCGACCGAGGAATGCAGCGCTTCCGAGATCAGTGCGATGCTGCCGATGGCGATGCCTACGGCGAACTTGACCGCTGCCATGCTTCCGCTGGCGATGATCGAAATCGCGGCAACTCGTTCTTTGGTGGCGCTCATGGTTTCTCCGTCGATGCGCGTCTTGTCACGGCTCGACGGGGAGCGTCAATCCGGTAACTTGCTGTGAAATGCGTGTTATTCGCAACTGAGCCGGGCGGCCGGCCCCGAGGTGGCTTCCGCTCCCGGGGCGGGCCGGGCGTATCTCATTTGCGTCCCCCGGCTTGGAAAAAACCGTCACACATGCATCATCCGAATCGCACTCCCGGACCCTCAAGCGGCGAAGACTGGAAAAGACCATGGTTCTGCGGATAGCCTGTCTGGCGCTGATCTGGTTGGCGATGTTGCCGTTGGCTCACGCCCAGCAGACCGCGACCGTCGGGCCGGGACAGGAACTGGTCGTCGGCATCAAGGAGGTGCCGCCGTTCGCATTCAAGGGCTCGGACGGTGCGTGGTCCGGCCTCAGCGTCGAGCTGTGGCGGCAGGTCGCGAAGACCACCGGCCACGACTTTCGTTTCCTCGAACTCAAGACCATGCCGGAGATGATCGACGCAGCCTCGTCGGGCCAGGTCGACGTCGCCATCGGTGCCATCACCATCACCAGCGAGCGCGAGAAGATCCTCGATTTCACCCAGTCCTACTATTCGACCGGCACCGGCGTCGCCGTGCCGATCGTGAGTTCGATGAACTGGAGCACGCTCGGGCGCGTGCTGATGTCGTTCAATTTTCTTCAGGCCGTGCTGGCCCTGATTGGTCTCACGCTGGGGGCGGGCATTCTGGTATGGCTTCTGGAGCGGCGGCAGAACGAATATTTCGGCGGCGGCATCGCCAAGGGCATCAGCTCCAGCGTGTGGTGGTCCACGTTGGCGATGACCCAGCGTTCGTCGGCGGAGAAGGGGCCGCAGACGGTGCTCGGCCGCACGGTGGCGGTGATCTGGCTGGTGGTCTCTGTCATCACCATCGCGGTGTTCACCGCAGGCGTGACCTCGGTGCTCACTGCCTCGCAGATCCAGGGCACGATCACCAGCACCGCTGATCTCGCGACGGTCCGGGTCGGCACGGTCAAGGGCACGTCGTCGGAGGGCGACCTGCTGCGGCGCAAGCTGACGTTTTATTCCTTCGATACGGTGATGGACGGTTTGAAGGCCCTGCGCGCCGGGCGCATCGAAGCGTTCGTCTATGACAAACCGGTGCTGGCCTGGACTATCCGGCAGGGCTTTTCGACACGCCTGAAGCTGCTGAACAACGCGATCGAGCCGCAGAACTATGCGTTCGCGCTGCCGCCCGACAGTCCGCTGCGCAAGCCGCTGTCGATCGCAATCCTCGATGCCATCCAGAAGGACTCCTGGAGCGAGGCGCGCACGCGCTATCTCGGCGATGATCCTATGAGCGCGCCGTAACGCTCCGGACGCGGGTGGCCGATCACAAGGCCGTGTGAGGGCGGATTGGCCCGGAAAGGCCCCCGCGCATATGCCGCATGCGTCGCTGCCCGGGTGCGGCGGGATGGCCGCTGGTCTATATGCTGGCCGGCTTTTCCGCGCCGCCGCGCTCAGGACATGTCTCAGGATGGATGCACTCTCGGCGAAACCCGCCGCTGCCGCTGACGGGCTACCTCCCGAGCAACGTCGCTGGGCGGTTCTGGCGATTTTCACCGCGCTGGCGATGGCGGCGCTCGACACCGCGATCGCCAATGTCGCGCTGCCGGCGATTGCCGCCGACCTTCACTCCGCGCCCGCCGACGTGATCTGGGTGGTGAACGTCTATCAGATCGCGATGGTGGCGACGCTGCTGCCGCTGGCCGCGCTGGGGGAGATCGTCGGCCATCAGCGCGTGTATCTGGTTGGCCTGGTGCTGTTCACCGCTGCGTCGCTGGCCTGCGCCTTGGCGTGGTCGCTGCCGACGCTGCTGGCTGCACGGGTGCTGCAGGGCCTCGGCGCGTCCGCCCTGATGAGCGTCAATACGGCGCTGGTGAGGTTTGTCTATCCGTCCCGGCTTCACGGGCGCGGGTTCGGCAATAACGCGCTCGTCGTCGCCACCGCCTTTACGGTCGGTCCGGCGGTGGCGTCCGCCATTCTCGCGGTGGCGTCGTGGCCGTGGCTGTTCGCGATCAACATTCCGTTCGGGCTCGCGGCGCTCGTCGTCGGCCTCAGGACGTTGCCGCGAACGCCGCGCGCCAGCCACGCCTTCGATGCGCCCGGCGCTCTGCTGACATCGCTTAGCCTGTGCCTGTTCATCCTCGGCATCGGCAGCGCCGCCCACCAGACCTCGGCGGTGGTCGTGGTCGCGGAACTGGTGGGGGCGGTGGTGCTGGGGGCGCTGCTGATCCGCCGGCAGGCGGGCCATCCCGCGCCGATGCTGCCGGTCGATTTGTTCCGTCGGCCGCTGTTCTCGCTGTCGGTAGCCACCGCGCTGTGTTCGTTCGCGGTGCAGGCGCTCGCCTTCGTCTCGCTGCCGTTCTATTTCGAGGACATCCTGCATCGATCCCCGGTCGAGACCGGATTCCTGATGATGCCGTGGTCGGTGGTGGTGGCGATCATGGCGCCCATCGCCGGCCGCATGTCGGACCGGCATCCGGCGGGGCTGCTCGGCGGCCTCGGGCTGGTGATGCTCGGCATCGGAATGGCGCTGCTGGCGCTACTGCCGCCGTCGCCGGGCGTGGTCGATATCGCGTGGCGCATGGCGATCTGCGGGTGCGGATTCGGGTTTTTCCAGTCGCCCAACATGAAGGCGATCATGTCGAGCGCGCCGCCCGGGCGCAGCGGCGGCGCGAGCGGCATGGTGGCGACCGGACGCCTGATCGGCCAGACCATCGGCGCAGCGCTGGCGGCGCTGTGCTTTGCGCTCGCGGGGCCCGAGGGCGCGACGCTGGCGTTGCTGCTCGGCGCGGCATTCTCGGCTGTCGGATGCGTGACGAGCTTCCTGCGCCTCAAGGCACGCTGAGGCGCGGCGGGGCGGTCGGTCAGTCAGTCGATATCAATCACGATCTTGCCGCGCGCCGTTCCTGAGCCGAGATGCGTATACGCCGCGGGCACCGTCTCCAGCGTGAATGATCGCGAATCGATCAGCGGCTTTAGCTTGCCGGCGTCGCAGAGCGTGGCGATCTCTCGCAAGATCCGCCCATGACGTTCCCGGCCTGGGCCTTTCAGCATCGGAAGCAGCATGAACACCGCCGATAAGGTGAGGGCCTTCGCGTGCATGTTGCCCAGATCGGCCGTGACCCGTGCATTGGTCGTTGCGATGCGGCCGCCGATCGCCGCGGCCTCGAACGAATTCATCAGATTTGCGCCGCCGAAGGTGTCGAAGATCGCATGGAATCCGTTGCCGCCCGTCAGCCGGGCAACGTAGTCGCTGACAGGCTCGGTGCGAATGATGATGTCGTCGGCGCCGAGTCGTGTCGCAATCGCAGCCGCGGCGTCGGAGCCAACAGCGGCGGCCACGCGCGCGCCGGCTGCCTTCGCCATTTGAATGCCGACATGGCCGACGCCGCCCGTTGCGCCATGGACCAGAACATGCTCACCGGGGACGATCGCCAGCCTTTCCATGGCGTCCCAGGTGGTGATCGCAACGAGCGGCAGGGCCGCAGCCTCCCGAAACGACAGGCTGCGCGGCTTGGGCGCGATCAGATGCGCGTCCGCGGCGATATATTGCGCCAGCGTTCCGCCATGTCCCTTCACGCCGCCGGCGCAGCCATAAACCTCGTCGCTCACCGTCAGCCCGGTGACGCCGGCGCCGACGGCTTCGACCACGCCGGCGAGATCGGCGCCGAGAATGGCCGGCATCGCCGGACCGATCGGCAATCCTTCGCGAATCTTCGCATCCACCGGATTGAGCGCGGCGGCGCGAATGCGGATCAGGACCTGCCCTGGCGCTGCGACGGGAGTCTCGACGTCCAACAGCTGGAATTTTTCGGGGCCGCCAAATTCAGTCAGCACCTGGGCGCGCATCGACATGGTCCTCTGTTCGGTTGTGGTCTTGGGAGGGCTGAGCGGTTGCGATCAGGTCTCGAGGGCAGGATCAAGCGGGATACGATAGCCGTTGACCAGCCGGTTGGTTTCGTTGGCCATTCCTACGACGGCGAGAAGTTCGTTGAATTGCGCCGCGGTCATCCCGGCCTTCGCCGCCGCAGCGCTATGGCTGGCGATGCAGTAGCCGCAATTGTTCGTCACGCTGACAGCGACGTAGATCAGTTCCTTGACAAGAGGATCTAGCGCGCCGGGAGCCATGACTTCGCGAACGCTGTCCCATGTCCGGCGCAGCGTCTTCTCGTCGTTGGCGAGATATTTCCAGAAATTGTTGACGTCGTCGATCTTGCGCGTCGCCTTGATGTCGTCGAACACCGCCTTCACGGCGGGGGACGCATGCTCGTATTCGACAGCTTTCGGTTTCACGTCGTGTCTCCCTCATCTACCGACTGATAGGTTCATCCATAGACAGGGTCGGATTGAAAGGCAATCCGGCGGCGATTGGATTTGGTGGAAACGACTCGAACTTTCCGGAAAGCGGCGGGTGTTCGCTTCAGCGACACCAGATCAGACTCCAACCTTTGCCCTTTATTGTTGCTTGTTGCTCGCGCATTTTTTCCAAAAACCGGTTTTCAATTATCGGGATCGGGCGCTAGCACATGCTCTGTGCGACCTGACCGAGCCATTTCATCGCGCGATCCAGCGACGGCGACCATGGATAGCCGTAGTTCAGGCGGATGAAATTCTGGTAGCCCTTGGTGGCGGAGAAGATCGGCCCCGGCGCAATGCCGATCTCCTTGGAGGACGCCATCTCGAAAAGCTCGATGGCGTCTACTTTTTCCGGAAGCTGAAGCCACAAGACGTAACCGCCACGTGGCCGCGTGAACAGGGTGGACTTCGGAAAGTAGTTGGCGACCGCGTCGGACATCTGGCTGGCCTGCTCAAAAAGCGTCTGACGCAGCTTTCGCAAATGCCGGTCGTAAGCATGGTGGGTCAGGAAATGCGCGATGGCTTTTTGCGGGGGGATAGACGTGCCCAGCGTGGTGGCGAATTTCCTGTTGAGCACCTGCTCGCGAAACCTCCCGCTCGCGACCCAGCCAATCTTGAATCCCGGCGCCAGCGACTTCGTGAATGAACCGCAGTGCAACACCAGCCCGGATTTATCGAACGCCTTCGCCGCACGATGGTGATGGAGCCCGAACTGCAATTCGGCATAGACATCGTTCTCGATGAGGGGGACATTGTGCTTCGCGAGCAGCGCGACCAGCTCTTGCTTCTTGGCTTCCTCCATGGTGAAGCCAAGCGGGTTCTGACAGTTCGTCATCAGCAGGCAGGCTTTGACGTCATGCTGTCGCAGAATGCTGTCCAGCAGGGCTAGCGACATTCCCTCGTTCGCATCGGCGGGAATTTCGATCGGGCGCAGGCGCAATTGATGTAAAAGCTGCATCCCCGAATAGAACGTCGGGGAATCGATTACGACGACGTCGTTCGGGGTAGTTACCGACTGGAGGCTAAGGCTGATGGCCTCCATGCCGCCGCACGTGATGAGGATTTCCTCCGCGGGAACCGAGTAACCCAATTCCAGATAACGCTGGGAGATAAGCCTTCGCAACTCGGGAAGGCCGAGCTGCAAATCCTGTAGCGAGTCGACCTGCGTGTTGTAGCGCATGCTCGCGCAGAGTGCCCGATTCAACGATTGAATCGGAAACAGCGACGAACTTGGAAACGACGAGCCCAGCGATACGACTTCCGAGGCGATCTGTCCGCCGAGAATGGCCTGAAGACGCTGCGAGGTATCGATTTCCACGAACTTCGGCAGCGCAAAGCCCATGCGGGGCGTCTTGGCGGGGTTCACCTGCCGCATCTTCACATAGTAGCCGGATTGCGGACGTGCCTCGATCAGTCCGAGCGTTTCGAGCAGGCCATAGGCTTGCACGATCGTGCCCTTGCTGACGCGGTGTCGCGTACTCGCTGTCCTGATCGACGGAAGCGCGTCGCCCGGTCGTAGTGATCCGCTGGTGATGAGTTCCGAAAGCTGTTCGGCAATCTCGACATACCGCGGCTTGGCTGTGTTTGGCATGAGATCTGTACCAGTTGACTTTCTTTCGAAGTGTAACTGTCCACGATCCGTAGCACGACTATAGGTGGTTTCAATAAAATTACAGGAGGAAATGATATGGAAGAGACCACTCTCGTGCCGCGGCGCAGCCTGATGTTTGTCCCCGGCCTGCGACCGGACAGATATCGAAAAGCGCTGGTATCCGGGGCTGATTGTGTCTGCGTGGATCTCGAAGACGCCGTCGCTGTCGACCTCAAGGATGAGGCCCGCGCCAATACGATGCCTTTGTTCGCGGAAGCCCGGACGTCGGATTGCGAGCGCATCGTGCGTATCAACTCCCTCGATACGGTCCATGGGCTTCGCGACGTGGAGGCGCTTGCAAAACTCAAGGCGCTGCCCGACGCCATCATGCTCACCAAGGTCCGGTCCGGCGCGGAACTGAAGCTGCTCGACGAACTGCTGCAGGGACCGGCGGAGGCGGTGAAGTACCATGTCGTGGTCGAAACCACGGACGGGCTTGAGGATATTTTCGATATCGTCCAGGCCAGCAAGCGGCTGGTGTGCCTGCTTTTCGGCGAGGTCGACATGTCGGCCGACCTGCGCTGCCGCCGGACTCCGACTGCTCTGCTCTATGCGCGTTCACGGACAGTGCATGCCGCAGCCTCCGTCGGCATCGACGTCATGGACGTGCCGCATATCAATCTGGCGGATATGGCGGGACTGGATGCCGCCGCTGCGCATGCCGCCGAAATCGGGTTCACCGGGAAGGCGTGCATTCATCCGACACAACTCGACATTGTGCACCGCTATTTTACGCCCTCGGCCGAAGAGGTCGCGCGCGCCCGCGAGGCGGTGGCGGCTTTTGCCGAGAGCACGACAGGCCTTGCCGTGCTGAACGGGCTGATGCTGCAGAAGCCGGTCCTGCGTTCATCCAAGCGTATCCTGGCGCTCGCCGACCGCGGCAGCCGCAGGGCAGGGGCGTGAGATCAAATGGCGATCACGCTGTATGAACTCGCGCAGGCCGACGGAACGCGCTACAGCCCCTATTGCTGGCGCGTCCGCTGGTCCCTTCGGCACAAGGGGCTGGACTTCCGCTCCGTCGCGATCGGATTCGATGATCTGCAGAAGCTGCCCGGCGGCAGCCGGAGCGTCCCGACGGTCGAGATCGATGGCCGTGTCGTCAACGAGAGCTGGCGCATCGCGGAGGTTCTTGACGAGACATTCCCGGATCGTCCGAGTCTCTTCGCTTGCGAACAGGCGAAAGGAGCCACGCGCTTTGTCGAATCCTTCTTCGACAAGGTCGTGAACTCGTCTCTTCTGCCGCTTTTTGCCCGCGAAATCCATGATCGAATGGCTGTGCGGGATCAGGCCTATTTTCGGCGCACGCGGGAGCAGATGCTGAAAAGGACGCTTGAGGAGGCGCAGGCCGGCCGGGATGAAGACGTTCTCAGGTTTCGGACGGCTATTCATCCGATCCGGTTGACCCTGAAGACGCAACCCTGGCTTTCGGGCGAGACGCCCGGCTACGCCGATTATATCGGCCTTGCGTCATTCCAGTGGGCCCGCCTGTCGAGCGATTTCAAAATTCTGGTCGATGACGATTCCGTTGCCGACTGGGTGGATCGCGGACTTGATCTGTTCGAGGGTTTTGGTCGAAACGTCGGCGCACGGCCCCAGATCGACGCGACCTTTTTGCCTGAGACGTCTTCATCCGGATAGCGCAGCGCTCGGATCGGCAGCTAGGCATAAAAAAACAATCACGGGAGGGAATGTTGCAGCCTTTATTGGGACTGTCGCGCGGGATAGACCGCTTTAACGAAACGATCGGGAAGTCCATATCCTGGTGCATTCTGGCATCGATTCTGATCAGTTCCATCAACGCAGTCGTGCGCAAGATATTCAGCGTTTCCTCGAACGCGTGGCTTGAAGCACAATGGTATCTGTTCGGGGCGGCATTCATGCTCGCCGCCGCCTATACCTTGAAACAGAACGAGCACATCCGTATCGACATCCTCTACGGCCTGTGGTCGCGGCGCGTGCAGCACTGGATCGACCTGATCGGTCATGTCCTGTTCCTGATGCCGTTCTCATTGCTCATGGTCTATTTCCTGGTCCCCTATGTCCGAACTTCAGTCCGCAGCGGCGAGATGTCGACCAATGCCGGCGGCCTGATCATCTGGCCTGCAAAGGCGCTGATGCTGATCGGATTCTTTCTCCTGATGCTGCAGGGCATCTCTGAAATCATCAAGAAGATCGCGGTGATGCGCGGCGAGATCGACGATCCCAATCCGTTCGTTTCCGCACATGAACATGCCGAGCTGGAAGGCAAGGCGCTGGTCGAGGAGCTCACCTGATGTTCGAGTTTATCGCCCAGAATATGGCGCCGATCATGTTCGGCTCGCTCGTCGTCTTCCTGCTGTTCGGCTACCCCGTCGCGTTCGCGCTGGCGGCCAATGGCCTGCTCTTCTTCCTGGTCGGAGTGGAGCTGGCGCCGCTGTCGGGGGGCTCGATCAACCTGTCGTGGCCGCTGCTCTATGCGCTGCCCGACCGCTTCTATGGCGGGGTTCTCGCCAATGAGGTGATGCTGGCAATTCCATTCTTCACCTTCATGGGGATCGTGCTGGAGCGCTCCGGCATGGCGGAGGACCTGCTCGACACCATCGGTCAGCTCTTCGGACCGATCCGCGGTGGTCTTGCCTACGCCGTCATCTTCGTCGGCGCGCTGCTGGCGGCCACCACCGGCGTCGTCGCCGCCTCGGTCATTGCCATGGGCCTGATCTCGCTGCCGATCATGCTGCGCTACGGCTATGACCGGCGGCTCGCCTCCGGTGTGATCGCGGCGTCGGGCACGCTGGCGCAGATCATCCCGCCCTCGCTGGTGCTGATCGTGCTGGCCGACCAGCTCGGCCGCTCGGTCGGCGACATGTACAAGGGTGCGCTGATTCCCGGCCTGATCCTGACAGGCATCTACGCGATCTACGTCCTGATCATGTCGATCGTTCGGCCGAACTCCATGCCGGCCCTCCCGAAGGAGGCCCGCACCCTCGGCCACGACGTGACGTCTCTGCTTGTCGCGCTGGCGATCTGCGCCATCATCACCTATGGCGCACACCAGTGGCTTTATCCCACCCATGGCGACAATGCCGATATCCTCGGCGCGACCGTCGGCGTGATTGTCATCTACGTGCTGGCGCTGCTCGACCGCTCGATGAAGATCAATCTGATGTCGCGCCTGGCGCAACAAGTCATCATCGTGCTGATCCCGCCGCTGGCGCTGGTCTTCCTCGTGCTCGGGACGATCTTCCTCGGCATCGCCACGCCGACTGAAGGCGGCGCGATGGGCGCGGTTGGTTCAATGATCCTCGCCGCGGCCAAGGGGCGCCTGAGCTATAGCGTTGTCACTCAGGCTCTGGCGTCGACCACGCGGCTGTCGGCCTTCGTGATGTTCATCCTGATTGGCGCGCGGGTCTTCTCGCTGACGTTCTATGGCGTCAACGGCCATATCTGGGTCGAACATCTGCTGACCTCGCTGCCGGGCGGCCAGTACGGCTTCCTGATCGCGGTGTCGGTGCTGGTGTTCTTGTTGGCCTTCTTCCTCGATTTCTTCGAGCTGGCCTTCATCATCGTGCCGCTGCTGGCACCGGCCGCCACAGCGATGGGCATCGACCTGATCTGGTTCGGCGTGCTGCTCGGCGTCAACATGCAGACGAGCTTCATGCATCCGCCCTTCGGTTTCGCTCTGTTCTACCTGCGGTCCGTTGCGGCGCGCGTGCCCTATCTGGACAAGGTGACCGGGCAGACGATCGCACCGGTGACCACCGGCCAGATCTATTGGGGTGCGGTGCCGTTCGTCTTCATCCAGTTGGTGATGGTCGGCATCGTGCTGCTCTTCCCGGCGATGGTGATGCGCTACAAGAGGCCGGTCGTTGATCCCTCGAAGATCGAGATCCAGGCTCCCGCGTTCGAGGAACTGGATCAGCTCTCTCCGCCGCAAGTGAAATAGCTGTTCTCATACACGGCTATCGCAAAAAAAGCCGGCTGAAACAAGGAAGGCGAGTTGTCGGAATAGGAAAGACGTTTGCGGGATCAGGACAACTCACATTCTCTTCGCTCGATCCCGCGATCGCACTTAGACTTCAAGCAACGTCAAATAACCTTACGGAGGAAACACTATGGATCGACGTTCATTTCTGGCCAAGACATCCGGCGGCATCGCCGCCGCCGGCGCGCTGGCGGCTCCGGCCGTTGCCCAGAGCGCACCGAAAGTGACCTGGCGACTGACGTCTTCATATCCGAAATCGCTGGATACGATTTTTGGCGGCGCCGAGCGCATTGCCAAACTCGTGAGTGAACTCACCGACGGCAATTTCAAGATCCAGGTTTTCGCGCCGGGCGAACTGGTGCCGGGTTTCCAGGCGGCGGATGCCGTGGCCGCCGGCACGGTCGAGATGTGCCAGACGGCGTCCTACTACTATTGGGGCAAGGATCCGACCTGGGCGATCGGAACCGCTGTACCTTTTGGCCTCAATACCCGGCAGGTGAACGCCTGGCTTCAGACTGGCGGAGGCGCGGATCTTCTGAACGAGTTCTACAAGACCCAGAATCTCTACGGCATCGTCTGCGGCAACACCGGCGCCCAGATGGGCGGTTGGTTCCGCAAGGAGATTCACACCGTTGGAGATCTCAAGGGTCTCAAGTTCCGGGTCGGCGGTCCCGCGGGCGCGATCCTGTCGAAGCTCGGTGTGGTGCCGCAACAGATTCCCGGCGGCGATATCTATCCCGCTCTGGAAAAAGGGACCATCGACGCCGCCGAGTGGGTCGGTCCTTACGATGACGAGAAGCTCGGCTTCGATGCGGTTGCACCGTTCTACTATTATCCCGGCTGGTGGGAGGGCAGCGCCATCATCTACGCGTTCGTCAACATGGATAAATGGAACACGCTGCCGGCCGGCTACAAGGTCGCGCTGAAAACGGCGTGCGAAGCCGTCAACGGCAGCATGCTGGCGACCTATGATTTCAATAACCCGGCGGCGCTCAAGCGTCTTGTTGCCCGCGGCGTGAAGGCTCGTCCGTTCAGCAAGGAAATTCTCGAAGCCTGCTTCAATGCGGCGAACCAGACCTATACCGAGATCATGGCGACCAACCCGACGTTCAAGAAGATCTGGATGAATATCGCGGCGTATCGGGACGAAGCGTATCTGTGGCAGCAGTTCGCCGAATACGGATACGACTCGTTCATGATGCTTCAGCAGCGCAACGGCAAGCTGAAGTAATCACCGAGGACGTGAGAATTGGCTGATCGAGGTATCAGTCGATTTGTCTCTAATGACGGAATATCCGGGGCACTTGCCCGTCCGATCGCAACGCTGACATCCAGCTCCGATCGGCTTTCGGAATTTCGTTCCTGACCGATCACAGAGCGGCGCGCCGGGATGATTGACGTCACCGCGCGCCGCAACAGAGCTACCTATGCATAGATAGAAGGAGGAATCCGGTGGCATCGAACAAGAACATAGAGCGTGAGAAAATTCTTCTTGCTGCAGTTTCGGGCGCGAACGCGAACCCCGGCTGGCTGACCAGCGATCGCGTTGAAGCCCTTACCGGCGGACATGGAATGCTCAACATTCCCGTGGTCGCCGCTTGTAATGCGTTGGCCACCGAACTTCGCCGCGGCGTCAGCCCCCAGGTGACGTTCGCCGATGCAGTCCATCAGCCAGTCGACGATTTGCTCGCCAAGGCGATCAAGGCCGCCAAGGATGGCGGCGCCGACGGCGCCAATGCGGCGTTGATCGCCGCGGTGCTGCTCTATCTTGCCGGCGCCAACGCGCAGGTCGGAATCCCGGCCGGAAATCGCAAGCTCGGCGCGACCGCCCGCATGATCGCCGGCGTCGACCGGTCTGGCCTGGCCGCGGTGCCGACCGCCAAACTGAATAACAAGGTTTCGGCTTTCGCGGCCGTGTCCGCGGTCTATGACTGCATGATGAAGGGCGAGCTGTCGCCGGTTCAGGGTCGCAACGTGCCCGCCATGGTTGGCGGCGGTCCTCTGCTCGGACATGGCGCTCTGGGGGAGGACATCATCTTCCCGGGAATGGCCGAGAAGGGTGCGACCGTCGGCACGCAGGCGATGCTGGATGCGATGTCGGGCGCGGGCATGCCCGGACAGCCGTTTCTCGCGGCGCTGTTCGGCGCGGCTGCGATTCTGGAAATCATTCATCCAGACGCGGATGTCGCGGAGAAGTATGGCCCTTACGGGAAGGTCACCAGCGCGTTCGTCGCGGGACAGGCGGCGGCGCGGACGGCGGGTCTGCCGGAGACGGTCCACGTGCGCATCACCGGCAAGGCGATCCCGACCGGCAAGCTGATCGGCGATCTCGGACTGATTCTGAAGGATATCGGGGCGCCGACCGTCATCGGCATCATGGCTCTCGATGAGATCATCGCCGTGTTTGAGGAAGGCATCTGCGGTTCCGGCGCCGGGCCTGTCAATCCGCCGCTCGGCCACGTGGCCGGCGACTCCGTGATCGCCTTCATGTGCCTGCTGGAGCCGGGCTCCACCGAACAGTCGGTCGCGAAGCTGTTGCGCAAGCGTCGCTTCGACACCGCCTTCGATCCGGAAACCGCAATGGTCGCGATGAACATCATCGCGCGCAAGGCGACGCAGATCCGGACCGGGCCGGTGACGGACGCGCTGCAACTGGCGTCCGC
>JAFKES010000238.1 GCA_017308495.1 Afipia sp. | reverse complement strand
GCCGCTTCCATGGTGGCCTTGGCGCGAGCGGCGGCGCGAGCGGCCGCTTCGCGCTTCATCCTGCGCTTGATCGCGGCATAGACAATCGCCGCAATCACGGCGGCGGTGAGGAATACGCCGGCACCGGCGAGGCACGCTGGCACCGTGCCGTAGATCTGCTGGACGTAGACGAAGGCGGCGGCGCACAGGAACACAACGGTGATCACCAGTGCGACCGCGACAGCGGCGGCGAGCGACATCAGCCGCACCGCGCCGCCGGTGGTGTCGCGAAGCTCCTCGAGTAATTTCTGGAACATGGAACGGTCGATCCCTGCCGGCGGTTGTGCGTCAGTCGCGAAAGTCGCCGCGGCGATTTGCATCGGCAGCGGCGGCCTTCGTCTCACTCTCTTTGCGCCGTTACCGGAGCCAGTTATCTGCGCTCAAAGTTATCCGCGCCCAAGTCATCTGCGCCAGGTGACGCCGATCAGGAAGCCGAGGCCGATGGCGAGACCGACAGCCGCCAGCGGGCGCTGGGTGATGGCGTCTTCCAGCGTCTCTTCCAGCGATGCGGCGTAATCCTGCGCCGCGTCGAGCGCCTCGCCACCGTGCTTGCTGGCGTCGGACATCAGCGTATCGACATTGGCGCGGGCCTGCTTGTAGGTCCGCCGCGCCTGCTTGCGCGCTTCCCCGGACAGCGATCCGACCGCCTCCGAAAGCTGGTCGGCGAGGGAGGAAAGATCGTTCTTGACCGCCTCGACGTCCTTGCTGAGGCGCTCATAGGCCTTGTCGGTCATGTTCTTCATCGCGTTCTCACCATCGGTGCTGGCCATTCGAAAAAACTCCTGACACGGGATCGTGCGCTGCTGAAACGCCCAGCTTCGCTCGGGGTTCCTATTGTCTCTACTGCCGGAGGCCAAGCCTGTCCATGATTGGCGTCAAATGGTCCTTAACGGCCGGCCGGGCGTTCGGATTAAAGCATGGGCGGGAGGGATGAGGCCGCCCGGCTAAAGCCAGCCGCCCAGCAGCAGGATTGCCATGATCACTAGGACGGTGCCGACGATGCCGGCGGGGCCGTAGCCCCACGGGCGACTGTAGCTCCAGGTGGGCAGCACGCCGAGCAGCATGAGGATCAGGATCGCGATCAGCAGAGTTGAAAGGGTCATGTCTGGCTCCCGGGAATGGGCGGGAGGCTTCTCCAGTCTTCGGTCTGCCCGGCTAACCGGGTGCTGGCGGGATCGTTCCTGCATGGCCTCGACGGCTGCGGCCGAACCCTGCGCGCGGTACCGCCGACAAATGGCGGGAACGGAAATGCGCGGAGCGGCGTTTGGTTAGGCCGGGCGGCTTTGTGGTCCGCCGGGCGCGACGCGGCGGCCGTACGTCGTTCAGGGTGGAAACGAGGTGTGCCATGGATAAGCAATGGTTGGGTCGGCGCCGCGTGGCGATGATCGTGGTAACGGCGGTGGCGGGCTTCGCCGTCGCGCCCGAAGCGTCCGCGCGCGATTTCTTCTCGGCGCTGTTCGGCGGCCTGATGCCGGGCGCGGCGCCTGCACCGTCCATGTCGTTGCCGTTCGCTGCCATGCCGGCGGAGTCGGCGCCGCCACGGCCGCGCGCCAGCTACGGCGCGACCGCCTATTGCGTGCGCACCTGTGATGGTCGCTATTTCCCGCTGACCGCGGCGGCCGATGGCCAGAGCAGGGCGGAGGCGTGCAAAAGTTTTTGTCCCGCCAGCGAAACCCGGGTGGTCTACGGCAGCAGCATCGACAGCGCCGCCACTGATCGCGGCAAACCCTATGCGGATCTGCCCAACGCCTTCCGCTATCGCACCGAATTGGTGGCGGGCTGCACCTGCAACGGCCGCGACAGCGGCGGCCTCGCGTCCATCGGCATCGACAACGATCCGACGTTGCGCAAGGGCGACCTTGTCGCCGGCGCGGACGGCCTTGAAGTCGTCACCCGAAGCGGCGAGAAGCGCGGCGCATCGGCGAGCCTTGCGCCGCTGTCGAAATCGGCGCGGGCGCGTTTCGGCCGGCTGCCGGTGGTCGCGGCGCAATAAGCCCGTTCCGGATATGGAACAAACTCATCGGGTTCCGGTTAGCAATGGGGGATGCGGGATCGTCTCGTGACCCTTTCGCAACGATGCCATGAGGGTCGCCATGTCTTTGCTTATCAGCGTTTTGATCACGTTTCTTGTCGTCATCCTTGTGTTGTATCTCGTCAATCTCCTGCCGATCGACGGACGTGCCAAACAGATCGTGCAGGCCATTGTCGTCATCATCGGCATCATCTCGATCCTGAAATACCTCGCGGTGTTCTAGCGCCGTTATCTTTGATGGAAACGAGACTCGTCATTGCCGGGCTCGACCCGGCAATCCATCTTTTTGAAGGGGCATTTTTTAAGATGGATGCGCGGGTCATAGGCGAGCGGAAGCGGCGTGGTTCTTCGAACGGCTATGCCCGCACATGACGATTTCATTTGAACCAGACCAGCCCGCGCACAACGCCGCCAAACAAAAAGCCCCGGCATTCCGCCGGGGCTTTTCGTTGGAATCGTTGTGATTACTTCAGCGTGCCGAACCAGTCGTCGACGTCCTTCTTTACCTGATCCTTGGCGAAGCCATAGCGCTGCTGAATTTTGCCTTCGAGCTGCTCGCGGCGGCCCTCGATCACGTTGAGATCGTCGTCGGTGAGTTTGCCCCATTTTTCCTTGGCGGCGCCCTTGAGCTGCTTCCAGTTTCCTTCCACGCGGTTCCAGTCCATTGCGTCTCTCCAGTGTTGGAAAGACGGATAACGGCGGGATGAAGTGGATGTTCCGCATCCGGCTGCGGCGAAGTGCTCGTCCAGCCATCGCGAGTTTTCTCGTCATCGCGCGGGAGCGACGACGCAATCCAGATCATTTTATCCGGAGACTGGATTGCTTCGCGCCGCCCGCAATGACGAACGGATGCCGGAATCAAAAACCCCGGCGCGAGGGCCGGGGTTTTCCTCATTGTCGTCAGAAAGGTTGCGACGCTTAACCTGCCGCCTTCGCCTCCTTGCGGCGGGCGTGCAGGATGAACTCGGTATAGCCGTTCGGCTGCTCGCGGCCCTTGAATACGAGGTCGCAGGCCGCCTTGAATGCGACGCCGTTGAACTTCGGCGCCATCGGCTTGTAGAGCGGATCGCCGGCGTTCTGCTTGTCCACCACCGCCGCCATGCGCTTCAGCGATTCCATCACCTGATCCTTGGTGACGACGCCCTGATGCAGCCAGTTGGCGAGGTGCTGGGCGGAGATGCGCAGCGTGGCGCGGTCCTCCATCAGGCCGACATCGTGAATGTCCGGCACCTTGGAGCAGCCGACGCCCTGGTCGATCCAGCGCACCACATAGCCGAGGATGCCCTGGCAGTTGTTGTCGATCTCCTGCTTGACGTCATCGGGAGCCCAGTTCGACTGCGACACCGGAACGGTGAGGATGTCGGACAGCTTGGCCTTGGGGCGCGACTTCAGCTCCGCCTGCCGCGCGCCGACGTCGACCTGATGGTAGTGCAGCGCGTGCAGCGTCGCCGCGGTCGGCGACGGCACCCACGCGGTGGATGCGCCGGCCTGCGGATGGGCGATCTTCTGCGCGATCATGTCGGCCATCTTGTCCGGCGCGGCCCACATGCCCTTGCCGATCTGGGCGTGACCGGGCAGGCCGTTGGCCAGACCGGTGTCCACGTTCCAGTCCTCATAGGCCTTGATCCACGGCTGCGCCTTCATCTCGTTCTTGCGGATCATCGGGCCCGCTTCCATCGAGGTGTGGATCTCGTCGCCGGTGCGGTCCAGGAATCCCGTGTTGATGAAGCAGATACGCTCGGCGGCGTTCTGAATGCAGGCCTGCAGGTTCACCGTGGTGCGGCGTTCCTCGTCCATGATGCCGACCTTCATGGTGTTGGCGGGCAGGCCGAGCATCTTCTCGACGCGGCCGAACAGGTCGACCGTCAGCGCCACCTCGTCCGGACCGTGCATCTTCGGCTTGACGATGTAGACCGAGCCTTCGCGGCTGTTCTTGTATTTGGTCTTGCCTTTGATGTCGTGCAGCGCCAGCAGGCCGGTGACGGCCGCATCGAGAAAGCCTTCCGGAATCTCCTGGCCCTTGGCGTCGAGCACCGCGTCGGTGAACATGTGGTGGCCGACATTGCGCACCAGCATCATGCTGCGGCCGTGCAGCCGCACCTCGCCCTTGCCGTCCGGCGCCGTGTAGACGCGGTCGGCGTTGAGCGCGCGGGTCATGGTCTTGCCGCCCTTGTCGAAGTCGGCGGTGAGCGTGCCGTTCATGAGGCCGAGTACGTTGCGATAGACCAGCACCTTGTCGTCGGCGTCGACGGCGGCGACGGAGTCTTCCATGTCGAGAATGGTGGAGACCGCGGCCTCCAGGATCATGTCGGCGACGCCGGCGGGATCGTCCTTGCCGATGGTGCTGTTACGGTTGATGACGATGTCGATGTGCAGGCCGTTGTTGACCAGCAGGATCGAGCTCGGCGCGGCGGCGTCGCCCTGATAGCCGGCGAGCTGCGCCTTGTTCTTCAGCGCGGTGGCGTTGCCGCTCTTGAGCTTGGCGGCGAGCTGGCCGCTCTCGATGCTGTAGGCCACCACGTCGCTGTGGTTGCCGGTGGCGAGCGGTGCGA
>JAFKES010000237.1 GCA_017308495.1 Afipia sp. | reverse complement strand
TGCGTCATGTAGTGATAGATTTCCGCCGAGCGCAGCAGCGCCTTGGTCGGAATGCAGCCCCAGTTGTTGCAGATGCCGCCGAGATACGCCTTCTCGACGATCGCCGTCTTGAATCCGAGCTGCGCGGCGCGGATAGCGGTGACGTAACCGCCGGGACCCGAGCCGATGACGACGACGTCGAAGGAAGTATCAGCCATTGCGCTATCTCTGAATCAAATACCGAAGGGAAGAAAGATTTGCAGCCCGCGGCGTGCCCCCTCTCCCACAAGGGGAGAGGGTTAGAGCTACACCACCATCATCACGGGGTTTTCGATCAGCTTCTTGAAGGCGGTGATCAGCTCCGCGCCGAGCGCGCCGTCGATGGCGCGGTGATCGCAGGACAGCGTCACGCTCATCATGGTCGCCGCGACGATTTGACCATTGCGAACCACCGCCCGCTCCTCGCCGGTGCCGACCGCGAGGATCGAGGACTGCGGCGGATTGATCACCGCGGTGAAATCCTTGATGCCGTACATGCCGAGGTTGGACACCGAGGACGAGCCGCCTTGATACTCGTTGGGCTTGAGCTTCTTGGCCTTGGCGCGGGCGGCGAGATCCTTCATCTCGTTGGAGATCGCCGAGATGGTCTTGATCTCGGCCTGACGGATGATCGGCGTGATCAGGCCGAACGGCAGCGCCACCGCGACACCGATATCGGAGTGCTTGTGGCGCAGCATCGCCGCTTCGGTCCACGACACGTTGGCCTCGGGGATCTTCTGCAGCGCCAGCGCCATCGCCTTGATGACGAAGTCGTTGACCGAGAGCTTGTAGAGCGGCTTGCCGTCCTTGGTCTTGCCGGCGGCGGCGTTGATCTCCTCGCGCGCGGCGGAGAGCTTGCCGAGGTCGCAATCCACCGTGAGATAGAACGTCGGCATCGAGTTGGTCGCGGAGGTGAGGCGCTGCGCGATGGTCCGGCGCATCGAGTCGTGCGGCACGCTCTCGAAGGTGCCCTCCTCGTACAGCGCGAGGATCTGCGGATCGGACATCGCCGGCGCGGCGCCACCACTTCCGGCTGCCGGAGCAGCCGCGGCGGCGGCCGGCTTGAGGCCCTTGCCGGACTTGGCGCCCTCGACATCCTTGGCCACGATGCGGCCATGCGGGCCGGTACCGGCGATCCGCGCGAGATCGATGCCGGCGTCCTTGGCCAGACGGCGCGCCAAAGGCGAAGCGAACACGCGCGCGCCGTTGGCGGCAGGCGCAGATGCCGCAGCGGGAGCCTGTGCGGCAGGCGCGGATGCAGCAGGAGCCGGCGCGGCCGCCGGCGTTGCGGGCTTCGGAGCCTCGGCCTTCGGCGCGTCAGCTTTCGGAGTGGCGGGAGCTGGTGCGCTGCCGCCACCGGCGGCAGCCGCTTTCACATCCTCGCCATCGGCGGCCAGCACCGCGATCATGGTGTTGACCGGCACGTCCTGCGTGCCCTCGGGCACGAGGATCTTGGCGATGGTGCCCTCGTCCACCGCCTCGACTTCCATCGTCGCCTTGTCGGTCTCGATCTCGGCGATGACGTCGCCGGATTTGACCTGGTCGCCTTCCTTCTTGAGCCACTTGGCAAGGTTGCCCTTTTCCATCGTGGGCGACAGCGCGGGCATCAGAATATTGATCGGCATGATCTCGGCCCCGCTCTCTCAGCGATAACAAACGGCCTTGGCGGCGGTGACCACTTCGGCCACCGACGGCAGAGCGAGTTTTTCCAGGTTGGCGGCGTAGGGCATCGGCACATCCTTGCCGGATACACGTCCGACAGGCGCGTCGAGATAATCGAACGCCTGCTCCATGATCCGCGCCGCGATCTCGGCGCCGACGCCGCATTGCTGCCAGCCCTCCTCCACGGCCACCGCACGCCCGGTCTTCTTCACCGAGGCGAGGATGGTTTCGGTATCCATCGGGCGCAGCGTGCGCAGGTCGATGACCTCGGCCTCGATGCCCTCCTTGGCGAGCTCCTCGGCCGCGCCGAGCGCGTAGGTCATGCCGTTGGACCACGCGATCAGAGTGACGTCCTTGCCCGGCCGCGCGATGCGCGCCTTGCCGATGGGCACGACGTAGTCGTCGAGCTTCGGCACCTCTCCGGTGTGGCCGTAGAGAATTTCGTTCTCGAGGAAGATCACCGGGTTGGGATCGCGGATCGCCGCCTTGAGCAGGCCCTTGGCGTCGGCGGCGGAATACGGCGCGATCACCTTGAGGCCGGGGATCTGCGAATACCACGCCGAATAGTCCTGGCTGTGCTGGGCGGCGACGCGCGCCGCCGCGCCGTTCGGCCCGCGGAACACGATGGGACACCCCATCTGTCCGCCGGACATGTACAGCGTCTTGGCCGCGGAGTTGATGATCTGGTCGATCGCCTGCATGGCGAAGTTGAAGGTCATGAACTCGACGATCGGCTTCAGCCCGGCGAAAGCCGCGCCGATGCCGACACCGGCGAAACCATGTTCGGTGATCGGAGTGTCGATCACGCGCCGCGCGCCGAACTCCTGCAACAGGCCCTGCGTGATCTTGTAGGCGCCCTGATATTCCGCGACTTCCTCGCCCATGACGAAGACGTCGCCGTCGCGGCGCATTTCCTCGGCCATGGCGTCGCGCAGCGCCTCGCGCACCGTCATCTTCACCATCTCGGTGCCGGGCGGAATCTCGGGATCGGGGGCAGCCTGCACCGCTGGCGCGGCAACGGGAGCCGCAGCGGCGGGAGCGGGCTCCGCGGCAGCCGGCGCAGCGGACACCTGCGGTGCCGGTGCGGCGGTTGGGGCCTTGGCGAGATCGGCGGCGCTCTCGCCATCGACGAGAATGGTGGCGATCGGCGTGTTGACGGCGACGTCCGCCGTGCCCTCGGGGATCAGGATCTTGCCGAGGGTGCCCTCGTCGGTGGCCTCGACTTCCATCGTGGCCTTGTCGGTCTCGATCTCGGCGATGACGTCGCCGGACTTGATGGCCTCGCCCTCCTTCTTCAGCCATTTGGAGAGGTTGCCCTTCTCCATGGTCGGCGACAGCGCGGGCATGAGAATCTGAATCGGCATGGTCGCTCCGCGCTTATCGGTAAATGTCGGTGTAGAGTTCGGAAGCATCCGGCTCCGGCTCGCGCTGGGCGAAGTCGGCAGCGGCGTTGACGATCTCGCGCACCTCAGCATCGATCGCCTTGAGGTCCTGCTCGCTGACCTTGAGTTCGAGCAGACGCTGCCTCACCTGTTCGATGGGGTCGCTGTCATGGCGCACCTTGTCCACCTCCTCGCGGGTGCGGTACTTCGCCGGATCGGACATCGAGTGGCCGCGGTAGCGGTAGGTCTGCATCTCCAGAATGTAGGGCCCGTTGCCTTCACGGCACCACTGCACGGCCCGGTCGGCCGCCGCCTTGACGGCGCGAACGTCCATGCCGTCGACCTGCTCGCCCGGGATGTTGAACGACACGCCGCGCTTGGAGAAATCGGTCTGCGCCGAAGAGCGGGTCACCGAGGTGCCCATGGCGTAGCGATTGTTCTCGATGACGTAGATCACCGGGAGCTTCCACAGCTCCGCCATGTTGAAGCTCTCGTAGACCTGGCCCTGATTGGCCGCGCCGTCGCCGAAATAGGCCACCGCGACATTCTTGTTGTCGCGATACTTGTTGGCGAAGGCGAGCCCCGTTCCCAGCGGCACCTGCGCGCCGACGATGCCGTGGCCGCCGTAGAAGGCCTTCTCCTTGCTGAACATGTGCATGGAGCCGCCCTTGCCCTTGGAATAGCCCGCCTGGCGGCCGGTCAGTTCAGCCATCACGCCCCTGGCCTCCATGCCGGTGGCGAGCATGTGGCCGTGATCGCGGTAGCTGGTGATGATCTGGTCGCCCGGTTGGAGAGCCATCTGCATGCCCACCACGACCGCTTCCTGGCCGATATAGAGATGGCAGAAACCGCCGATCGCGCCCATGCCGTAAAGCTGGCCCGCCTTTTCCTCGAAGCGGCGGATCAGCATCATGTCGCGAAACGCCTGAAGCTCCTGCTCCTTGGTGAAGGTGATGCTGTTGGGATGACCGGAGCCATTGCCCGCGGTCCGTGCCGCGTCTTTGGCGCCGCTTTTTTTCGCTGAGGCGGTTTCTTTGGAGGAAGCCATGTCGTGTCCGGATGAGAGAGCGGGTCTTCCTCTCTACTCCAACTCACATCGCCTTGAAAGGACCGCGTGCACGGCTGCGACATACAACTATGACGCAACGCAACACGCGAAATTTTCGGATCGAAAGCAAATGTTTTTTGAAACTTGAAACTCAGTTTGACGGGTTCAGTTCGACTTGGTCATGCGCACGAGGTCGCGCGGATGCACATAGTCGAGCTGATAGCGCGTCCGCTCGTCGAGCATGTCGGGATCGAGTCGATCAGAGCGCAGCGACGACACCCGATGCTCGGCCGCAGCCCGCTCGCTTTTCAGCCGGGCCAGTTCAGCGGTGAGCTGCACGATTTCCTGATCGAGCTCCTGGCGCGCATTGAGGCCGTACCGACCGGAAATAGGCGATCAGCGCCGTCGCGATCGCATAGAGCGCGAGGCCGGTCATGACGGCTTTGAGTCGGGAGCGTGAAACCATGCCCCACGATGCGACAGCCCGGTTAATCCTATGCTAACGCCGGACCGCCGCATCGTGTCGCGGCGAGGTTATGCCTTGTGCTTGGCGACAAAGGCGGCGAAGGCCTCGATATACTGCTTCAGCACCTTCTCCAGCGATTCCTTGACGAGGTTGCCCTTGTCGTCGAAGGCGTCGCCGACCTGGCCCAGGTAGATTTCCGGCTGCTGCAGGATCGGGCCGCAATAGCCCGGCAGGATCTGCTTGAGGTTCATCGCCGCACAGACGCCGCCCAGCGCGCCCGGAGAATTGCTGACGATGCCGATCGGCTTGTCCTTGAACGAGCTTTTGCCGGGGGGCCGCGAGCCCACGTCGATGGCGTTCTTCAGCACGCCGGGAATCGAGCGATTGTATTCCGGCGTCACGAACAGCACCGCGTCGGACTTCTGGATCGTCTCGCGAAACGCCAGCCAGTCGGCGGGCGGCGTGGCCTCAAGGTCCTGATTAAAGAACGACAGGCCGTGCAGCGTCACGGTTTCGAGGGCGAGCGACGATGGCGCGAGCTTGCCGAACGCCTGGGCGATCCTGAGCGAGAACGCCTCCTTGCGGAGGCTGCCGACGATGACGGCGACGCGATGGGCCATGGATGATCCTTTCGATGGGGGAGGAATGAACGCCGGACGGCGAAACGGCCGAAGACCCGG
>JAFKES010000088.1 GCA_017308495.1 Afipia sp. | reverse complement strand
TGGTCTGGTCGGTGCCCGGCGCGCGGCCGAGGCCAAGATCGATGCGGCCGGGAAACAGCGCCTCCAGCATCTTGAAACGCTCGGCCACCATCAGCGGCGCATGGTTCGGCAGCATCACGCCGCCGGAGCCGACGCGGATGCGCCGCGTCCCGGATGCGATCTGGCCGATCATGATCTCGGGCGCGGGCGAGGCCACCGAGGCAAGGCTGTGATGCTCGGCCAGCCAGTAGCGGGTGTAGCCGAGCTGGTCGGCGTGCCGCGCGAGATCGATGCTGTTGCGCAGCGCCTGCGACGGCGGGGTGGCGGTGGTGACGACGGAGAGATCGAGGATGGACAGCGGGGTCATGAGCGCAAGCTAGTGGCTCCCGCCGGACGACGAAAGGCATGGTTCTGACGCCGGAGCCGGCTGGGTCACGGCACAACAGTGGGCAGAAATCTTTTTCATTTTCAAGAATTTTGATTTGGCCCATCGTCATAGCGCAAAAAATTCCCAGAAAATCGACGATGCTCGACAAAATAGCCCGATTTCAGCAATATTCTCCGATACTGACCCACTGGATCAGACCGATCTACCGACCCACAAAAGATACTTTGGGCAATTTCCCACGACAAAATCCGACATCATGGGCTGGCTCGTCGGCGGTTTTCCCCCTATTTTGCTCGAAATGGCGGAATGGCGGCGCACTTGGCTCCATAAGGCCAGATCGAGGCCTGCCGCACCGGCGCGAGCGGCGTCGCGTTTTCATCCGGCTCGACCGCCGTCCCAGGAGTTTTTCACCGTGACCACCAAGACATCCGCCCCGGCCCCAGCGCAGAACCCGACGCTGCCGGCGATCTCGTTCGAGTTCTTCCCGCCGAAGACCGAGGAGATGGAGCGCGGGCTGTGGGAGGTGATCAACCGGCTGGCCCCGCTCAACCCGGACTTCGTCTCGGTGACCTATGGCGCCGGCGGTTCGACCCGCGAACGCACCCACGCCACCATCGCGCGGATCCTGTCGGAGACCTCGCTTGTCCCGGCCGCGCATCTCACCTGCGTCGACGCGACCCGCGCCGATATCGACGAAGTGGTCGCGCGCTATCACGACGTCGGCGTGCGCCACATCGTGGCGCTGCGCGGCGATCCCACCACCGGCATCGGCACGGCCTACGCACCTCATCCCGACGGCTACCAGCAGTCGTCGGATCTGGTGGCCGCCATCCGGCGCAACTATTCCGACATGGAGGTGAGCGTCTCGGCCTACCCCGAGAAGCATCCCGAGAGCGCCAGCCTCGCAGCCGACATCGACGCGCTGAAGGCCAAGGTCGACGCCGGCGCGACCCGCGCCATCACCCAGTTCTTCTTCGACAACGATCTGTACTATCGCTATCTCGACCGCGTGCGCGCCGCCGGCATCACCATTCCGATCGTGCCCGGCATCCTGCCGGTGCAGAATTTCAAGCTGGCGAAGAACTTCGCGGCCCGCGCCGGCGCCACCGTGCCCGGATGGCTGGCCGCGAAATTCGAGGGCCTCGACGAAGATACCGACACTCGCCGCCTGGTGGCCGCGACCGTGGCCGCCGCGCAGGTGCAGAAGCTCGCCAAGCAGGGCGTCGAGAATTTCCACTTCTACACCATGAACCGCGCCGACCTCGTGGTCGCCATCTGCCATGTGCTTGGCATCCGCCCGGCCGGCGCGCGGCAGGCTGCTTAACTGTCATCGCCGGGCATAGCCGTTCGAACAACGGTTCTTAAGAAGGCCCGTGTCCCGGCCGTCCACGTCTTTGACGGACACAAAAGAAAGGCGCGAATGCCCGGGACAAGCCCGGGCGTGACGCTGGGAGAGACGTTGTGACCAAGAGTTCGAGTCCTGTCGCCGATAAATTCCACGCCCTCGCCCGCGAGCGCATTCTGGTGCTCGACGGCGCCATGGGCACGATGATCCAGCGGCTCGAACTCGACGAAGCGGCGTTTCGCGGCGAGCGGTTCAAGGATTTTCACCGCGACGTTAAAGGCAACAACGACCTGCTGATTCTGACCCAGCCGCAGGCGATCGAAGACATCCACTACGACTACTTCAAGGCCGGCGCGGACATCGTCGAGACCAACACCTTCTCCTCAACCTCGATCGCGCAGGCCGACTACGACATGTCGGACCTTGCCTATGAGCTGAACCGCGAAGGCGCGCGGCTGGCGCGCAATGCCGCCGATCGCGCCGAAGCCGAGGACGGCAAGCCGCGCTTCGTCGCCGGCGCGCTGGGGCCCACCAACCGCACCGCCTCGATCTCGCCGGACGTTGCCAACCCCGGCTATCGCGCGGTGACGTTCGACGATCTGCGCGTCGCCTATAGCGAACAGATCAACGGCCTTCTCGACGGCGGCGCCGATCTGCTGCTGGTCGAAACCATCTTCGACACGCTCAACGCCAAGGCCGCGCTCTACGCCATCGCCGAGATCTGCGAGACCCGCGGCATCGACGTGCCGGTGATGATCTCCGGCACCATCACCGACAAATCCGGCCGCCTGCTGTCGGGCCAGATGCCGGAAGCGTTCTGGTACTCGGTGCAGCACGCCAAGCCGATCACCATCGGCTTCAACTGCGCGCTCGGTGCCGAAGACCTGCGCGCCCATGTCGCCGATATCGGCCGCGTCGCCGACACGCTGGTCTGCGCCTATCCGAACGCGGGCCTGCCCAACGAATTCGGCCAGTATGACGAGACGCCGGAGTACATGGCGAAGCTCGTCGGCGAATTCGCGCAGGCCGGCCTCGTCAACGTGGTCGGCGGCTGCTGCGGCACCACCCCCGACCATATCCGCGCCATCGCGCGGGCTGTCGCGCCGCACAAGCCGCGCGTCGTCTCGACCCTCGAGCCGCGCCTGCGGCTATCCGGCCTCGAGCCGTTCGTGCTGACCAACGATATTCCGTTCGTCAATGTCGGCGAGCGCACCAACGTCACCGGCTCAGCGCGCTTCCGCAAGCTGATCAAGGAAGGCGACTACACCGCAGCGCTTCAGGTTGCCCGCGACCAGGTCGAGAACGGCGCGCAGGTGATCGACATCAACATGGACGAGGGCCTGCTCGACTCCAAGCAGGCGATGATCGAATTCCTCAATCTCATCGCCTCCGAGCCGGACATCGCCAAGGTGCCGGTGATGGTCGATTCCTCGAAATTCGAGGTGATCGAGGCCGGCCTGAAATGCATCCAGGGCAAATCGATTCTCAACTCGATCTCGCTCAAGGAAGGCGAGGACAAGTTCATCCTTGAAGCGACCATCGCCCGCCGCCACGGCGCGGCCGTCGTGGTGATGGCGTTCGACGAGACCGGACAGGCCGACACCTATCAGCGCAAGATCGAGATCTGCAAGCGCGCCTATGACCTGCTGACGACGAAGCTCGCCTTCCCGCCGCAGGACATCATCTTCGACCCGAACATCTTCGCCATCGCCACCGGGCTCGAGGAGCACAACAATTACGGCGTCGATTTCATCGAAGCGACGCGCTGGATTCGCCAGAACCTGCCGCACGCCCACATCTCCGGCGGCGTCTCCAACCTGTCGTTCTCGTTCCGCGGCAACGAGCCGGTGCGCGAGGCGATGCATTCGGTGTTCCTGTATCATGCCATCAAGGCCGGCATGGACATGGGCATCGTCAATGCCGGGCAGATGGTGATCTATGACGACATCGATCCCGAACTGCGCAACGTGTGCGAGGACGTCATCCTCAACCGCGATCCCGGCGCATCGGAGCGACTGCTCGAGCTTGCGGAAAAATTCCGCGGCCAGGGCAAGCAGGTCAAGGAGCAGGACCTCGCCTGGCGCGAATGGCCGGTCGAGAAGCGTCTCAGCCACGCGCTGGTCAACGGCATCACCGAATACATCGAGGCCGACACCGAGGCCGCGCGGCTGACGGTGGACCGCCCGCTGGCGGTGATCGAAGGCCCGCTGATGGACGGCATGAACGTCGTCGGCGACCTGTTCGGCGCGGGCAAGATGTTCCTGCCGCAGGTGGTGAAGTCGGCGCGCGTGATGAAGCAGGCGGTCGCCTATCTGATGCCGTTCATGGAAGAGGAAAAGAAACGCAACAAGGCCGCGGGCGTCGTCTCCGGCGAGCGCTCCTCCGCCGGCAAGATCGTGATGGCGACGGTGAAGGGCGATGTCCACGACATCGGCAAGAACATCGTCGGCATCGTGCTCCAGTGCAACAATTTCGAGGTGATCGACCTCGGCGTGATGGTGCCCGCCGCCAAAATCCTGGAGACGGCGAAGGCCGAAGGCGCCGACGTCATCGGCCTGTCCGGCCTGATTACGCCCTCGCTCGATGAAATGGTGTTCGTGGCCTCGGAAATGGAACGGCAGGGCTTCGACATTCCGCTGCTGATCGGCGGCGCGACCACGAGCCGTGTCCATACCGCCGTGAAAATCGACCCGCGCTATCGCCGCGGCCCGGTGGTCCACGTCAACGATGCCAGCCGCGCGGTCGGCGTCGCCTCCTCGCTGCTGTCACAGGACAAGCGCGAGGACTATATCTCCGAGGTCCGCCGCGACTACACCAAGATCGCCGACGCGCATTTCCGCGCCCAGCAAAACAAGAAGCGGCTGTCGCTGGAGGCCGCGCGCGCCAATGCGCTCAAGATCGACTGGTCGAAGACCACGCCGAAGAAGCCGTCCTTCCTCGGCGTGAAGACCTTCAGCAATTATCCGCTCGCGGAACTGGCCGAGCATATCGACTGGACGCCGTTCTTCCAGGCGTGGGAGCTTGCTGGGCGTTTTCCGGCGATCCTGAAGGACCCCAATGTCGGCGAGGTCGCGCAGTCGCTCTACAACGACGCGCGCAAGATGCTCGATACCATCATCAAGGAAAACTGGTTCACCGCCAACGCCACCGTCGGCTTCTGGCCCGCCAATGCCGAGGGCGACGACGTCACGCTCTACAGCGACGAGTCCCGCACCCGGTCGGTCGCGACGCTGCACACGCTGCGCCAGCAACTGGAAAAACGCGAAGGCCGCCACAACCTCGCGCTGTCGGATTTCATCGCCCCGAAGGACAGCGGGGTCGCCGATTATATCGGCGCCTTCGTCGTCACCGCCGGGATCGGCGAGGACGCGATCACCAGGCGCTTCAAGAACGCCAACGACGATTATTCCTCGATCATCGTCAAGGCGCTGGCCGACCGCCTCGCCGAAGCCTTCGCCGAGCGGATGCATCAGCGCGTACGCATGGAATTGTGGGGCTACGCCCCCGACGAGGCGCTCTCGAACGACGATCTGATCCTGGAGAAGTATCAGGGCATCCGGCCCGCGCCGGGCTATCCCGCGCAACCCGATCACAAGGAGAAGACCACGATCTTCCGGCTGCTCGACGCCGAGCGTAATGCGGGCGTGACGCTGACCGAGAGTCTCGCGATGTGGCCGGGCTCGTCAGTGTCCGGCATCTATTACAGCCACCCGCAGAGCGAGTATTTCGGCGTCGGCAAGATCGAGCGCGATCAGGTCGAGGATTACGCCGAACGCATCGGCGCGACGCTCGCCGAGACCGAGCGCTCGCTCGCGCCGGTGCTGAACTATATCCCCGCCAGCGAACCGCAGCCGCCTGCGCCGGCGAACGACGACATCACCAGCCTGCCGCCTGCCCAGCATCCGCCGGGCTGCGGCTGCGCCATCCATATGCGGCTCAACATGAAGCCGCGCGCGGATGCGCGGCCGGGCTAGCTACGGCGCCTCGCCGTCCGGGTCGGTCGCCAGCACGCCCTTCACCGCCAGCGCCCAGCCTGCAAGCTTGCGCGCGCGGGTGGCCTCCGACATCGCCGGCTTGAAACGGCGCTCCAGCCGCCACGAATCGGCAAAGCGCATCGGCTCGGGATAAACCCCCGCGCCGAGCCCGGCGAGATAGGCCGCGCCCACCGCCGTGGTCTCCTGGATCACCGGCCGGTCCACCGGCGCGTCGATCAGGTCGGCGAGGCGCTGCAGCATCCAGTCCGATACAGTCATGCCGCCATCGACGCGCAGCACCGTGCTGGCGACGGCGGCGTCCGGCCAGTCGGCGCGCATCGCCGCCCACAGATCCACGGTCTGGTAGCAGACACTCTCCAGCACCGCATGCGCGATTTCGGCCGGGCCGGTGCTGCGGGTCAGGCCGAACAGCGCGCCGCGCACCCGCGGATTCCAGTACGGCGCGCCGAGACCTACGAAGGCCGGCACCAGATACACCGCCTGCGTCGTATCATGCGCGTCGGCAAGCGCGGCGGTCTCGGCGGCATGCCCGATCAGGCCGAGGCCGTCGCGCAGCCACTGCACCGCCGAGCCGGCGACGAAGATCGAACCTTCCAGCGCGTAGGTGCGCTGGCCGTTCAACTGATAGGCGATGGTGGTGAGCAGCTTGTTGCGCGAGGCCACCGCGGTCGCGCCGGTGTTGAGCAGCGCGAAGCAGCCGGTGCCGTAGGTCGATTTCATCATGCCGGGTGCGAAGCAGGCCTGTCCGATGGTGGCGGCCTGCTGGTCGCCGGCGATGCCGCGGACGGCGATCACGCCGCCCAGCAAGTCTGGGGCGGTCTCGCCGAAATCCGCCGACGAATCGCGCACCTGCGGCAGCATCGAGCGCGGCACCCGCAGCAGCGCCAGCAGATCGTCGTCCCACGCGCCGGTGTGGATATCGAACAGCAGCGTACGCGAGGCGTTGGTGGCGTCGGTGGCGTGCACCCGCCCGCCGGTGAGCCGCCACAGCAGGTAGCAGTCCACGGTGCCGAACAGCAGATCGCCGCGCTCGGCGCGGGCTCGCGCGCCCGGCACGTGATCGAGGATCCACGCCACTTTGGTGCCGGAGAAATACGGATCGATAATGAGCCCGGTGCGCGCCGCGACCAGCGGCTCGTGGCCCTCGGCCTTGAGCCGTGCGCAGACGTCGGCGGTGCGCCGGTCCTGCCACACGATGGCGCGATGCACAGCATGGCCGGTGGTGCGGTCCCACACCACGGTGGTCTCGCGCTGGTTGGTGATGCCGATGGCGGCGATGTCCGAGGCCGCGAGCCCGGCCTGCGCCATGGCTGCACGGCAGGTCGCGAGCGTCGAGGTCCAGATGTCGTCCGGCTCGTGCTCGACCCAGCCCGACGCCGGAAAATGCTGCGGGAATTCCTGCTGCGCTTGCGCGGCGATGGAGAGATCGGCGCGAAACACCATGGCGCGCGACGATGTCGTGCCCTGATCGATGGCGAGAATGTGGGAAGTCATGACGCCCGGCCCCGAAAATCTGTTGCGTTCGCGCGGACGCAAGGCAATCCGATTGGCGCGCGCGCGTCAATATCGCCGTCGGGCGCGCAAGGGCGTCAACGAAACGCCGCCGCCCCGGCGATGCGCGCAGACGCAAGCGGAGACGGCGGCGATGATTGTCACGGTCCCCTCCCGCGCGGAGAGAGGAAAGCGGTCGTCAGATCAGATCAGCCCGCGCTCGGACACCCGGCGCAGGTGATAGTCGGTGTCGCCGAACGAGTTCTCGATCATGGTCAGCCGCTTGAAGTAGTGGCCGATCTTGGCTTCCATGGTCATGCCGATGCCGCCGTGGAGCTGGATCGACTGCTGGCCGACGAACTTCAGCGACTTGCCGATCTGCACCTTGGCCGCGGCGACCGCGTTGGCGCGCTCGGCGGCGTCCTCGACGGTGCCGGCCATGACCGCGAACATCGCCATGCTGCGGGCCTGCTCCAGGAACACGAACATGTCGGCGGCGCGGTGCTGCAGCGACTGGAAGGTGCCGATGGCGACGCCGAACTGCTTGCGGGTCTTGAGATACTCGACCGTGGCCTTCAGCGATTCATCCATGGCGCCGACAGCCTCGGCGCACAGTGCGATGCGCGCCTCATCCACCACCCGCTCCATCAGCGGCAGGCCCTTGGCCGGATCGCCGAGCACGGCGTCGGCCCCGACCTCGACGCCGGAGAAGGTGATGTCGGCGGCGCGCAGGCCGTCCTGGGTCGGATAGCCCTTGACCGACACGCCCTTTGCGGAGGCCGGCACCAGGAACAGGCCGATGCCGTCGCGGTCGCGCTGGCCGCCGGCGGTGCGTGCCGAGACGATCAGGGTGTCGGCGGAATCGCCGTGCAGCACCACGAACTTCTCGCCGTCGATCACATAGCCGTCGCCCTTTCTCTTCGCCGTGGTCGAGACGTCGGCGAGATCGTAGCGCGAGTCCTTCTCAAGCTGGGCGAAGGCCAGGGTCTTCGAGCCGTCGATGACGCCGGGCAGGATCGCCTGCTTCTGCGCCGCTGATCCGCCATGGCGCAGGAAACCGCCGCCCAGCACCACCGTGGCCAGATAGGGCTCCAGCACCAGCGCGCGGCCGAGCGCCTCCATGACGATCATGGTCTCCACCGCGCCGCCGCCGAAGCCGCCATCGGCTTCCGCGAACGGCAGGCCGAGCAGGCCCTGCTCGGCAAGTTTGCCCCACACCGCGCGGCTCCAGCCGTCCTTCTCGGCGCCGTACTTCTTGCGCTGCTCGAAATCATACGAATTGGCCAGAAGGCCATCGACGCTGTCTTTCAGGAGACGCTGCTCCTCGGACAAATCAAAATCCATTATCAGCCTCCATTGCAGCCGGCTGTTCTCCGGCGCATCAACAAAACAAGTCGTCATGCCCGGCCTTGTGCCGGGCATCCACGTCTTAGGTTTCGAAGAAAGACGTGGATGGCCGGGTCAAGCCCGGCCATGACGGGCATTAAATTTCTCTCCCCGCAAGCGGGGAGAGGGAGAAGGTTCTTACAGCCCCAGCACCGCCTTGGTGATGATGTTGCGCTGGATCTCGTTGGAACCGCCGTAGATCGTGACCTTGCGGGTATTGAAATAACCCGGCGCGATGGTGGTCGCCCAGTCGGCGAGTTCGTTGCGGCCGTCCTCTTCCGGCGCGAACGGCATCGCGAACGGGCCGGTCACCTCGACCAGCAGTTCGGTGATGGTCTGCTGGATCTCCGAGCCCTTGATCTTGAGGATCGAGGACGCCGGATCCGGCTTGCCCTTGCCGTTCTTGCTCTCGTTGGCGACCACGCGCATCTGCGTCAATTCGAGCGCCTTGAGCTCGATCTCGGTCGCGGTCAGCTTGTCGCGGAAACGATCGTCGGCGATCAGCGGCTTGCCGCCGGACTGGACGCGGGAGGCGAGATCCCTGATGCGGCGGATGCGCTCCTTCGACATGCCGACGCGGGCGATGTTGGTGCGCTCGTTGCCGAGCAGGAACTTGGCGTAATCCCAGCCCTTGTTCTCCTCGCCGACGAGATTGGCCGCCGGCACCTCGACGTCGTCGAAGAACACCTCGTTGACCTCATAGCCGCCATCGATGGTCTGGATCGGGCGCACGGTGATGCCGCGCGACTTCATGTCCATCAGGATGAAGGAGATGCCGGACTGCTTCTTGGCCGCGGGGTCGGTGCGGCACAGGCAGAAAATCCAGTCGGCGTGCTGGGCCAGCGTGGTCCAGGTCTTCTGGCCGTTGATGACCCAGACGTCGCCCTTGCGCTTGGCGGTGGTCTTGAGCGAGGCGAGGTCCGATCCCGAGCCCGGCTCGGAGAAGCCCTGGCACCACCAGTCGTCGAGATTGGCGATGCGCGGCAGGTAATACTTCTTCTGCTCCTCGTTGCCGAAGGTGTAGATCACCGGGCCGACCATGTTGACGCCGAACGCCAGCGGCGACGGCGCGGGCGCGGCCTGCATTTCCTCGAGGAAAATATACTGCTGAACCGGCGTCCAGCCGGTGCCGCCATATTCCTTGGGCCAGTGCGGCACCGCCCAGCCCTTCTTGTTGAGGATGCGCTGCCATTCCACCAGCTCCTGCTTGGAGGTGTGGCGGCCGTCGACAATCTTCTGGCGCGTGGCGGCCGGCACATTGTCCTTGAAGAAGGAGCGCACCTCGTCGCGAAACGCGAGTTCTTCCTTGGTGAAACTGAGATCCATGGGATCCTCCTGCGAATCAAACTCGAAATTTGTCCGTATTCATCGTCCTTGCGAGGAGCGAAGCGACGAAGCAATCCATTCCGCTAAGCGTGGATTGCTTCGCTTCGCTCGCATTGACGGCCGTGTCCGGGCTCCTACTGCAGAATCTCGAACAGGCCGGCTGCGCCCTGGCCGCCACCGATGCACATGGTGACGACGCCATACTTGGCCTTGCGGCGACGGCCTTCGATCAGGACATGGCCGGCGAGACGCGCGCCGGTCATGCCGTAAGGATGGCCGACCGCAACCGAACCGCCGCTGACATTGAGCTTCTCGGGATCGATGCCGAGCTTGTCGCGGCAGTAGATCACCTGCACGGCGAACGCTTCGTTCAGCTCCCAGATGTCGATGTCATCGATCTTGAGGCCATGACGCTGCAGCAGCCGCGGAATCGCGAACACCGGACCGATGCCCATTTCATCGGGCTCGCAGCCGGCGGCGACGAAACCACGGAAGATGCCGAGCGGCTTGAGGCCACGCTTGGCGGCTTCCTTGTCGCTCATGATGACGGTGGCGCTGGCGCCGTCCGACAGCTGGCTGGCGTTGCCGGCGGTGATGGAGCCGCCTTCGCGTACCGGCTTCAGGCTGGCGAGGCCTTCGGCGGTGGTTTCCGGACGCGGGCCTTCGTCCTGCGACAGGGTGACGTCCTTGTAGGACACTTCCTTGGTGGCCTTGTCGACGACGGCCATCTTGGTGGAGATCGGGGCAATCTCATCCTTGAACTTGCCGGCCTGCTGCGCGGCGGCGGTGCGGCGCTGGCTCTCGAGTGAGTATTCGTCCTGCTTCTCACGCGAAATGCCGTAGCGCTTCGCGACGACTTCGGCGGTGTCCAGCATCGCCATGTAGACATCGCCCTTGATCGCCTTCAGCGCAGGATCGACCGCGTGGAACATGTTCATGTGCTCGTTCTGCACGAGGCTGATGGATTCGCCGCCGCCGCCGACCGCGACCTGAACACCGTCGTAGATCACCGAACGCGCGGCGACCGCGATGGCCTGCAGGCCGGAGGCGCACTGCCGATCGATGGTGGTGCCGCCCACCGTCACGGGAATGCCGGCGCGCAGCGCGGCCTTGCGGGCAATGTTGCCGGCGGTGGCGCCCTGCTGCATGGCGGCGCCCATCACCACATCCTCGATTTCCGCGGGATCGACACCGGCGCGCTTGACCGCCTGTTCGATGGCGTGGCCGAGCAGCGTCGCGCCTTCGGTGACGTTGAGCGCGCCGCGATAGGCTTTGCCGATCGGCGTGCGGGCGGTGGAAACGATAACGGCATCGGTCATGGACGACCTCCTGTTTCAGATTTTGAGTTGGTGTTGAGCAGTCTGGCGTTGGGCATCCCGCAGGGCGTGACGGGACAGTTTTCCGACACTGGTGCGTGGTAGTTCGGTAACGAATTCAAGAGCCACCGGCAATTCATGTTTGCCGAGCTTGCCGGTGAGGAAGGCCCGCAGCTGCTCGATGGTGAAAGGCTCCGCGCCGGGGCGCAGCGTGATGAACGCCTTGGCCGCCTCGCCGCGATAATCGTCCGGGATGCCGATCACGATCACCTCGTGCACGGCGGGGTGGGTGTAGATCGCCTGCTCGATCATCTGCGGGTAGACGTTGAAGCCGCCGGAAATGATCATGTCCTTCTTGCGGTCGACCAGATAGAAATAGCCGTCGCCATCCATGTAGCCGATGTCGCCGGTGAGGAAGCGGTCGCCGATGAAATATTCGGCCGCCTCCTGCTCCCGGCCCCAGTAGCCGCGGGTGACGTTGGGGCCGCGGATGCGAATCTCGCCGGTTTCGCCGACACCCAGCACCCGCGTCGGATCGTCGAGCGCGACCACGTCCATTTCGATGCCCGGCAGCATCAGGCCGATGGAGCCGGGCTTGTCCGGTCCCGTGAGCGGATGGCCGGTGCCGGGCGCGCAGGTCTCGGTCATGCCCCAGCCGCTCTTGAGGCTGAGGCCGGTCTTGCGCTGGAAGATTTTGGCGACCTCCACCGGCAGCGGCGCGCCGCCGGAGCCCGCGAAGGCCAGCGACGACAGGTCGCGCTTGTCGAGATCGGGCAGCCCGGCGATGGCGATCCACATGGTCGGCACCCCGGGAAAGGTGGTGGCGCGCTTGACCTCGATGTCGCGCATCACCGCCTCGATGTCGAAGCGCAGGTGCAGCGAGATCAGGTTGCCCTTCCTGAGATTGCGCAGCAACACCACGGTCAGCGCATAGATATGGAACAGCGGCAGCACCAGGATGACGCGCTGGGCGGCGGCCCCGGCCTCGGCGGCAAGGCCCCACACGTCGAAGATCGAGACCGCCGAGGTCATGTTGCCATGGCTCAGCATGGCACCCTTGGGCAGGCCGGTGGTGCCGCCGGTGTATTGCAGCAGCGCCACCTCGTCGGGGTCGATGGCCGGCCACGCCGCCGGCGGCTCGGCGCCCGCCACGAACGCCTTGAAGGTGACGATGGCGGCATTGTCCGGAATCGCCGCCTGCGGCAGGCCGATCGCGCCCCAGGTGTCGTCCTCGCAGACGATGACGCGGTCCACCAGACCCCTGTCGAGAAACTTCAGCACGGTCGGCAGCAGCGCCGCCAGATTGCTGGTGACGATGACGCGGGCGCCGGAGTCCTTCAGCTTGTGGGTCAGCGCGATCTCGCCGTCGAGCGGGCTCAGATGGACGATGCGCGCGCCGGCCGTCAGCGCGCCGAAGAAATTAATCGGATGGTCCGGCGTATTGCCGAGAAACAGCGCTACCGAGGTGTCCTTGCCATAACCGGCGCGCAGGAACGCGGCGGCGGCGGTGTCAGCCATCGCCTTCAACTGAACGAAGCTGATCGGTCGGTCGCGAAATTCGATGGCGGTGCGCGCGCCGAAATCCGCCGCGGCGCTGGACAGCAGATCCGGCAGGGTGCCGCGCGCGATCGGCGCGTCCCAGCGGACGCCTTCCGGATAGAACTGTTCGCCGGGATGGATCATGTGCGCGCCTTAGAACAGCGAAGAATGAGCGAGCAAAAGAAAATGTGCAAGCAATGCGAGGCGCGGCATCTGCGCCCCTCCCCGTTGCCGGGGAGGGGCGAAAGGCTCCAAGGCCGTCGCGCTCAATCTCACCCGCCCTTGGCGAGCGACGCGAAGGTCTTACCCTCGTCGGCGAGACGGCGCAGCAGCGGCGTCGGCTCCAGCGACGGGTCGTTGGTCTGCTTGGCGTAGAACGACAGACGTTCCGCGATCTTCTTCAGCCCGACCTGATCGGCGTAGAACATCGGACCGCCGCGATAGATCGGCCAGCCGTAGCCATAGAGCCAGACCACGTCGATGTCGCTCGGGCGTGCTGCGATGTTCTCTTCGAGGATGCGCGCACCCTCGTTGATCATCGGATACATCAGGCGCTCGAGAATTTCCTGATCGTCGATCTGGCGGCGCTTGAGGCCGAGCTTGGCTGTGGTTTCCTCGATCAGCTTCTCGATCTCCGGATCCGGCAGCGGAGAGCGCGAACCGGCTTCGTACTTGTAATAGCCCTTGCCGGTCTTTTGGCCGAAGCGGCCCGCTTCGCAGATCGCGTCGGCGATTTCCGACTTGATGCCGCGGTCCTGACGCGACCGCCAGCCGATATCGAGACCGGCGAGATCGCCCATCGCGAACGGGCCCATCGGCATGCCGAACTTGGTCAGCACAGCATCCACCTGCTGCGGCAGCGCGCCTTCGAACAGGAACTTCTCGGCCTGCTTGCCGCGGGCCGCCAGCATGCGGTTGCCGACGAAGCCGTCGCACACCCCGACCACCACCGGCACCTTGGCGATGCGCTTGGCGACCGCCACCGCCGTCATCAGCACGTCCGGCGCGGTCTTGGCGCCGCGCACGATCTCGCACAGCTTCATGACGTTGGCCGGCGAGAAGAAGTGCATACCAAGCACGTCCTGCGGACGCTTGGTCATATCGGCGATCTCGTTGATATTCAGATAGGAGGTGTTGGAGGCGAGCACCGCGCCGGGCTTGGCGTACTGGTCGAGCTTGCCGAACACCTCCTTCTTGATCGCCATGGTCTCGAACACCGCCTCGATGATGAGGTCGGCGTCCTTGACGTGTTCGAGGCCGACCACGCCGGTGATGAGCGCCATGCGCTTGGCCGGGGCGTCGGCCGGAATGCCGCCGCGCGCCGCGGTTGCCTCGTAGTTCTTCTGCATGATGCCGAGGCCGCGCTTGAGCTGCTCCTCGCCGGTCTCGATCAGGGTGACCGGGATACCGGCATTGGCGAACGACATCGCGATACCGCCGCCCATGGTGCCGGCGCCGATGATGGCGACCCGCTCGACCTTGCGCGGCTTGGTGTCCTCGGGCACGCCCGCGACCTTGGCGGCGGCGCGCTCGGCGAAGAAGGCGTAGCGCTGCGCCTTGGACTGGTCGCCGTTCATCAGCTTGAGGAACAGTTCGCGCTCGGTCTTGAGCGCCTGGTCGAACGGCTGGTCGAGGGCGTGGCTGACCGCCTCCGCCGCGGTGACCGGGGCTTCCAGGCCGCGACCGCGCTTATTGGCCGCAGCCGCCGCGTTGGTGAAGATCGACTTGTCGGCCTTGGCCGCGGCGAGCTTGGAATCGTCGTCGCGCAACCGGCGCAGCGGACGCTTCTCCGCCACCACCTTGCGCGCGAAGGCCTCGCCGCCGGCGGCCGCGGTGCCGTCGACGATTTCCTCGATCAGGCCGTTCTTGAGCGCATCCTGGGCGCTGATCGGCTCGCCGGTGACGATCATCCTGACCGCCATTTCCGGGCCGACCGCGCGCGGCAGGCGCTGGGTGCCGCCGCCGCCCGGCAACAGGCCGAGCTTCACTTCCGGCAGGCCGAGCTTGGCGTCCTTGACGGCGACGCGGTAATGGCAGCCGAGCGCCAGTTCGAGACCGCCGCCGAGGGCGGTGCCGTGGATCGCGGCGATCACCGGCTTCTTCGAATTCTCGATCGCCTCGATCACGTCGTGCAGGCTCGGCGGCACCGGCGTCTTGCCGAATTCGGTGATGTCGGCGCCGGCGACGAAGGTGCGGCCGGCGCAGGTCAGCACGATGGCCTGCACCTGCGGATCGGCGGCGGCGCTCGTGACGCCGTCCAGAATGCCCTTGCGCACCGCCGCGCTCAGCGCGTTCACCGGCGGGCTGTCGATCGTGACGATCGCAACCGCGTCATGACGTTCCACCTTGACCACTTCGCTCACCTGCAATTCTCCTCGATTTCGAACACTTGTTTTATGTTTCGCACTGCGGAATTAAATTCCACATCTTGACGGGAGGAATATTTTGAAGCACGTCCCTTGTCAACGAAGACCCTCCCATGCGGCGGACACAATGAAACGGCCAGCAAAGAAACCTGCGACCGATCGCAGTTTCGTCGTCGCCCTGTCGCGCGGCCTCGACGTGTTGCGGGCATTCCGGCCGAGCGACGGGCTGCTCGGCAATCAGGAGCTCGCAGCGCGCACCAACCTGCCGAAGCCGACGATTTCCCGTCTCACCTATACGCTGACCAAGCTCGGCTATCTGACGCCGGTGCCGCGCTTCGAGAAGTATCAGCTCGCGCCGGCGGCGATGGCGCTCGGCTATTCGGCGCTCGCCAACATGGGCATCCGCCATCTGTCCGATCCCTATCGCGACCAATTGATGCGCGAGACTGGCGGCGCCGTCGCCATCGGCGCGCGCGACCGTCTCAGCATGATCTATTTCGGCCAGAGCCGCAGCGAACTCACCGTCGGCGTGCTGCTCGATGTCGGCTCCAAGGTGCCGATCGCGACCACGGCGATGGGCCGCGCCTATCTGTGGGCATTGGCACAGGACGAGCGCGAAGCGCTGATGGACGAAATCAGGGAGCACGTCGGCGCCCACTGGCCGAAGGTCCGCGACGGCATCGTCCGTTCGGGCGAGACCGTCGCCAAATACGGCTTCGCGCTCTCCGCCGGCGAATGGCACAACGACATCCATGCCGCGGGCGTCGCGCTGCGGCTGAACGACGGCACCGGCCCTTACGCCTTCAACTGCGGCGCGCCGGCCTTCAAGTTCAGCGAAGACCTGCTGCTCAACGACATCGGGCCGCGCCTTGTCGCGATGGTCCGGAACATCGAGATCGCGATGACCGGCAGCGCGACGCAGGGCGCGCAGAAGTCATCCAACAATAACAACAACAAAGACAAATCCGACACAAGGAAGATGAAATCGCCAGGAGGGAAAGTTGCAGGGATCGTCGAGGGGATCAGGTAGCCGCCAGCGGCGCGCCATGAACGGATCGGGTGCGCCCCGCGTCCGCCGGGACAGCAGCAAATGATGCAGGCACAGGCTGCGGGGCAACGCCCGCTGCTTGCGGTTCACGACGTCAGCGTCGTGTTCGGCGGCATCATTGCATTGAACGGCGTATCTTTCGATATGATGCAGGGCCAGATCCTCGGGCTGATCGGCCCGAACGGCGCCGGCAAGACCACCCTGTTCAACTGCCTGAGCCGGCTCTATCAGCCGAGCCGCGGCGATATCCTGCTGGACGGCGAGAGCATTCTCACCCGCAAGCCGTCCCGCATCGCCGAGATCGGCATCGGCCGCACGTTCCAGAACGTCGCGCTGTTTCCCCGCCTCAGCGTGCGCGACAACATCCGCATCGGCGGCCACTGCCGCACCTCGAGCGATGTGGTCAGCGATTCCCTGAAACTGCCCTGGGTGCGCCGCGAGGAACACAAGCTCAACGCCAAGGTGGACGAGATCCTGAGCTATCTCGGTCTGCACGAGGTCGCCGACCGCGAGGTCGCGGGCCTGCCGTTCGGCACCCAGAAGCGGGTGGAGCTGGGCCGCGCGCTCGCCGCCGAGCCCAGGATCCTGCTGCTCGACGAGCCTGCCGGCGGCCTCAACCACGAGGAGGTCTACGTGCTCGGCGACCTGATCTGCCGCATCCGCGACGAGCGCAACATCACGGTGCTGCTGGTCGAGCACCACATGGGGCTGGTGATGAAGATCGCCGATCATGTGGTCGCGCTGAACTTCGGCAAGAAGCTCGCAGAAGGCACCCCGGCCGCCGTGCAGTCCGACCCCGACGTCATCAAGGCCTATCTGGGGAGCAAGGACGCATGACGCTGCTCGCGATCAAGGACCTCCGCGCCTATTACGGCCAGGTGCAGGCACTGCACGGCCTCGAATTCTCGCTCGACGAAGGCAGCGTCACCACCCTGCTCGGCGCCAACGGCGCCGGCAAGACCACGACGCTGCGCGCGATCTGCAACATGGTGCGCGCCACCGGCGCAATCGAGTTCGACGGCAAGCCGCTGCTCGGCAAATCCACCGAGAGCGTGGTGCGCCTCGGCATCGCCCACGTGCCGCAGGGCCGCGGCACCTTCACCAACATGACGGTGGAGGAGAACCTGCAGCTCGGCGCCATTTCGCGCAAGGACACCGGCGCCATCGCCGGCGACATCGAGCGCATGTACGCGCATTTCCCGGTGCTCAAGCAGCGCCATACCCAGCAGGCGGGAACGCTGTCGGGCGGCGAGCAGCAGATGCTGGCGGTCGCCCGCGCGCTGATGCTGCGGCCGCGGCTGATGCTGCTCGACGAACCGTCGTTCGGCCTCGCGCCGCTGATCGTGCGCGACCTGTTCGGCATCCTCGGCAAGATCAACCGCGAGGACAAGGTCTCGATCCTGGTGGTGGAGCAGAACGCGCAGCTCGCCCTCGAGATCGCGCAGAAAGCCTATGTGATCGAAACCGGACGGATCGTGATGGCGGGCAGCGCAAGCGAAATCGCCAGCAACGAAGACATCCGCAAATCCTATCTCGGATATTGAGGGACCGGCCATGGAACTGTTCGTCAACCAAGTCCTGGCCGGCATCGCCAGCGGCGCGATCTACGCCTGCATGGCGCTCGCCGTGGTGATGATCTACCAGGCGATCGACCACCTGAATTTCGCCCAGGGCGAAATGGCGATGTTTTCCACCTTCATCGCCTGGCAGCTGATGCAGTGGGGCCTCGGCTTCTGGCCCGCCTTCCTACTGACGCTGGTCATCTCCTTCATCGGCGGCATCGCCATCGAGCGCACGCTGTTCAAGCCACTGACCAACGCGCCGATCCTGGCGCAGGTCGCCGGCTTCATTGCACTGTTCGCCATTCTCAACAGCGTCGCGGGCCTGACCTGGGACTTCACCATCAAGCAGTTCCCCTCGCCGTTCGGCTCCTCGGCGTTCCTGGGCAGCCAGCTCATCTCCACCCATCAGGCGGGGATGATCGGCGTCACCCTGCTGCTGCTGGCGTTGCTGTTCGGTTTCTTCCGCTTCACCCGGATCGGTCTCGCCATGCGCGCGGCCGCCTCGCTGCCGGAATCGGCGCGCCTCGTCGGCATCAACACCAGCTGGATGATCGCGCTCGGCTGGGGCATGGCGAGCGCCATCGGCGCCATCGCCGGCATGCTGATCGCGCCGGTGGTGTTCCTCGAACCCAACATGATGGGCGGCATCCTGCTCTACGGCTTCGCCGCGGCGGTGCTCGGCGGCCTCACCTCGCCGCTCGGCGCGGTGGTCGGCGGCTTTTTGGTCGGCGTCTTCGAGAACCTCGTCGGCACCTACATCCCCGGCATCGGCAACGAACTGAAACTGCCGATCGCGCTGGCGCTGATCATCGGCGTGCTTGTCATCAAACCTTCCGGTCTGTTCGGCCGCAAAATCGTGCAGCGAGTTTAACATGAGCACAGTCCAGCAAACCGCGTCCCGGCCCGCGGCGCCGGCGAGAAAATCGAACACCACCGGCGCCATCGCCATGATGTTGGTTTTCGCCGCGCTCGTGATCACTCCGCTGTTCGTGAAGAATTTCATCATCTTCCAGATGACGATGGTGCTGATCTACGCCGTCGCCATCCTCGCACTCAACCTCTTGACTGGCGGCAGCGGCCAGTTCTCGCTGGGCCAGAGCGCGTTCTACGCGGTCGGCGCCTATACCGCCGGCATCCTGATGGAGAATTTCGGCGTCAACTATGCGCTGACGCTGCCGGCGGCGGCGATCGTCTGCTTCATCTTCGGCTTCCTGTTCGGCTTTCCGGCGCTGCGGCTGTCGGGCGTGTATCTCGCGCTCGCCACCTTCGCGCTGGCAGTGGCGATGCCGCAACTGCTCAAGCTCGGCGTGTTCGAACACTGGACCGGCGGCGTGCAGGGCCTCGTCATCACCAAGCCCGACGCGCCGTTCGGCCTGCAGATGTCGCAGGACATGTGGCTGTACTATTTCACGCTGTTCGTCTCGACGGTGATCTACGTGCTGTCGATCAACCTGCTGCGCTCGCGCTCCGGCCGCGCCATGATGGCGATCCGCGACAACCAGATCGCGGCGTCCGCCATGGGCATCGACCTGCCGCTCTACAAGACGCTGGCGTTCGGCATCAGCGCGGCGTTCACCGGCATCGCCGGCGCGCTCGGCGCCATCGTGGTGCAGTTCGTCGCGCCCGACAGCTTCACCATCCAGCTCGCCATCGCCATCTTCGTCGGCATGGTGGTAGGCGGCGTCGGCTGGCTGCCGGGCTCGCTGATCGGCGCGGCCTTCATCGTGTTCGTGCCGAATATCGCCGAGGGCATTTCCAAAGGCCTTTCCGGCGCCGTATTCGGCATCATCCTGTTCGGCGTGATCTTCCTGATGCCGCATGGCGCCAGGCAGGTCGCCCGCTATCTCGAAACCCTGATCACCAAGTCCACCAAGAAAACGTAAGACCAGACTCCAAGGAGAAAGAATGTCCTTCACCAAACGCGACTTCACCATCGCCGCGGCCTCGGCCATCGCCCTCGCGATGACCGGCGGCAGCGCCTTCGCGCAGAAGAAATACGACACCGGCGCGACCGACACCGAGATCAAGATCGGCAACATCATGCCCTATAGCGGCCCCGCCTCCGCTTACGGCGTCATCGGCAAGATGGAAGAAGCCTACTTCAAGATGATCAACGATCAGGGCGGCATCAACGGCCGCAAGATCAAGTTCATTTCCTACGACGACGGCTACTCGCCGCCGAAGGCCGTGGAGCAGGCGCGCAAGCTGGTGGAAAGCGACGAGGTGCTGCTGGTGTTCGGCCCGCTCGGCACGCCGTCGAACTCGGCGATCCAGAAGTATCTCAACGCCAAGAAGGTGCCGCAGCTGTTCGTCGCCACCGGCGCCACCAAGTTCGGCGAGCCGAAGGAATTCCCCTGGACCATGGGCTGGCAGCCGGCCTACCAGAGCGAAGCCCGCGTCTACGCCAAGCATCTCCTCGCCAACAAGCCGGACGCCAAGATCGGCATCCTCTATCAGAACGACGACTTCGGCAAAGACATGCTGAAGGGCCTCAAGGACGGCCTCGGCGCCAAGGCGTCGCAGATCATCGCCGAGGAAAGCTACGAGGTCTCCGAGCCGACCATCGATTCCCACATCATCAAGCTGAAGGCCTCGGGCGCCGACACCTTCTTCTCCTTCACCACGCCGAAATTCGCCGCCCAGGCGATCAAGAAGGCCGCCGAACTCGGCTGGAAGCCGACCTACTTCCAGAGCAATGTCGGCGCCTCGGTCGGCAGCGTGCTCAAGCCCGCCGGCTTCGACAACGCGCAGGGTCTGTTGTCCGCGGCCTACGCCAAGGACGGCGCCGATCCGCAGTGGGACAACGACGAAGGCATGAAAAAATTCTACGCCTTCCTCGCCAAATACGCGCCGGACATGAACAAGACCGACGGCTCGGTGGTCTACGGCTACGGCCAGGCGCAGACCATGGTGCAGGTGCTCAAGCAGGCCGGCGACAACCTGACCCGCGAGAACATCATGAAGCAGGCCGCCAACCTCAAGGACTTCACGCCCGACACCCTGCTGCCCGGCGTCAAGATCAACACCAGCCCGACCGACTTCTATCCGATCGACCAGCTCCGCATCATGCAGTTCAAGGGCGACAAGTATGAGCTGATCGGCCCGACCATCGACGGCGGCATGGGCGGCTAGGCCGTCGTCCTTCCGACCGTCACATGCCCTTCGAGCCCCCCGCGACCGCGTCGCGGGGGGCTTTTCATTGAACGGAGCCGGCAAAAGGTATTGAATGACGGCGGGCCGCCAAGAGCCCCGATCGAATACGACCCACGAGGACACGCACACACCACCAGGGAGCATCCCGAATGCAGAGACTCAAGCTGCGGCTGACCGCCGCCTCAGTTGCTGTCGCCGCCCTTGCCGCAACGAGCGGCCACGCCTTCGCGCAAAAGAAATACGACCCCGGCGCGACCGACACCGAGATCAAGGTCGGCAACATCATGCCCTACAGCGGACCGGCCTCCGCCTACGGCATCATCGGCAAGACCCAGGCCGCCTACTTCAACAAGATCAATGCCGAGGGCGGCATCAACGGCCGCAAGATCAACTTCATCAGCTACGACGACGGCTACTCGCCGCCGAAAGCGGTGGAGCAGGCCCGCAAGCTCGTCGAGAGCGACGAGGTGCTGCTGATCTTCAATCCGCTCGGCACGCCATCCAATACGGCGATTCAGAAATACATGAACGCCAAAAAGGTGCCGCAACTGTTCGTCGCCACCGGCGCCACCAAATGGAACGATCCGAAGGAATTTCCCTGGACCATGGGCTGGCAGCCCAACTACCAGAGCGAGGGCCGCATCTACGCCAAGTTTCTGATGAAGGAGAAGCCCAACGCCAAGATCGGCATCCTCTATCAGAACGACGACTTCGGAAAGGACGTACTCAAGGGCGTGAGGGACGGCCTCGGCGCCAAGGCCGCCACCATGATCATCGCGGAAGAGCCCTACGAGACCTCGGTGCCCACCGTCGATTCGCAGATCGTCGCACTGAAATCGAAGGGCGCGGACACTTTCATCAGCATCACCACGCCGAAATTCGGCGCGCAGTCGATCAAGAAGGTCGCCGAACTGGGCTGGAAGCCGCTGTTCATCCTCAACAACGTCTCGTCCTCCACCGGCTCGGTGATCAAGCCGGCCGGATTCGAGAATGCGCAGGGCGTGATCTCGGCAACCTACGGCAAGGATCCGACCGATCCGCAATGGAAGAGCGATCCGGGGGTGAAGAACTTCGATGCGTTCCTCGCCAAATACATGCCGGAAGCCAACCGCGCCGACAGTTCGGTGGGCTTCGGCTATTCCTCCGCGCAGACCCTCGTGCACGTGCTCAAGGCCTGCGGCGACAATCTCACCCGCGCCAATGTGATGAAGCAGGCCGCCAGCATGAAGGACCTGAAGCTTGAAATGCTGCTGCCCGGCATCACCATCAACACCAGCGCCACCGACTTCGCGCCCATCGATCAGTTGCAGATGATGCGCTTCAAGGGCGAGCGCTGGGAGATGTTCGGTCCGGTCTTCAGCGGCGGCGTCAGCGGTTAGAGCGAGTTGGGTTTTGACGAAAACAGACTGACCCGTCATGGCCGGGCCATAGCCGTTCGAACAACGGCGTCGCTTGCGCTCGCCTGTGGTCCCGGCCATCCACGTCTGCCTTCGTTGAAATCCCCAGACGTGGATGCCCGCGACAAGCGCGGGCATGACGAAAGCTGACGTTGCCATCACCCCATCATCGCTCCCTCCGCGACCATGTCGCGGAGGGTCTTTCATTGCGCGGTGGTTCATGTCATGTCTGTCGCCTGCCCGAGGCCGGACGCTGACATGATGACCGATAAACGCCCTCTGCTGCGCGCGATGTTCGATGCCGCCGTCGCCGCCGCCCATCCCGACCGCATTCTGAGCCGCCATCTGCCGCCGCCGCCGCGCGGACGCATCATCTGCCTCGCCGCCGGCAAGGCCGCCGGCGCGCTGGCCCGGGCCGCCGAACGCCATTATCTCGACGACATCGGGCTCGATCCGGCGCGGCTGTCGGGCCTCGCCACCACGCGCCACGGCCACAGCGTCCCGACCCGGCGCATCGAGGTGATCGAGGCGGGCCATCCGGTGCCGGACGAGGCCGGGCTGAAAGCCGCGAGCCGCACCCTCGATCTGGCCGCGACCGCCACCGCCGACGACCTGGTGCTGGCGCTGATTTCCGGCGGCGGCTCGGCCAACTGGGTCGCGCCGGTCGAGGGCGTGTCGTTCGCGCAGAAGCAGGCGATGAACAAGAGCCTGCTGCGCTCCGGCGCGCCGATCGGCGAGATGAACACGGTGCGCAAGCACCTGTCCCGCATCAAGGGTGGCCGGCTCGCCCGCGCCGCCGCGCCGGCGCAGATCCTGACGCTGGCGATTTCCGACGTGCCGCACGACGATCCCGCCACCATCGCCTCCGGGCCCACGGTGCCGGACCCGACCACGCTGGCCGACGCCCGCGCCATCGTCGCGCGCTACGGCATCGCCACCGAGGCCGCCGTCACCGCCGCCCTCGACGATCCGCGCAACGAAAGCTGCAATCCCGGCGATGTGACTTTCGCGCGCGCCGAATTCCGGATCATCGCGCGGCCGCGGGAATCGCTGGACGCCGCCATCAAGGTCGCGCGCGACGCCGGCTACGAGGTGCTCGATCTCGGCGCCGACCTCGAAGGCGAGGCGCGCGACGTCGCCGCCGACCATGCCGCGATCGCGCTCAAGGCGCATGCCGAGGGCCGCCGCCTCGCCATCGTCTCCGGCGGCGAACTGACGGTGACGGTGCGCGGCAACGGCCGCGGCGGTCCCAACCAGGAATACGTGCTGGCGCTCGCGGCGCAGCTCGCCGGCACCGAGGGCATCTGCGCGCTGGCCGGCGACACCGACGGCGCCGATGGCGGCGGCGGCGACGCCTCCGATCCCGCCGGCGCGCTGCTCGACCAGCATACCTTCGCCAAAATGCGCGAGTTGAAGCTCGACCCGGAAGCCTATCTCGCCGACAACGACGCCACCGCGTTCTTCACCGCCACCGGCGACCTGCTCAACACCGGCCCGACGCTGACCAACGTCAACGATGTCCGCGTCATTCTGGTGGACCCGTAGACGGCGGCCCGGCCCGATCGCGCCTTGAGCTTGGGATCGATAGCCGTTATCAAAACCCTGACAGGACGGCGGTTCTCAACCGCCTCCCGTTCGCCGGGGCATCTCGCGTTTCGTCCTTCGGCCTTGAGGAAGCGACGGAGAGGGGACGCCTTGGACAGCACGATTCTTCTGTTCCTGCTGCAGGACGGAATTACCAACGGCGCGATCTACGCGCTGCTCGGTCTCGCGCTGGTCCTCGTCTTCGCGGTGACGCGCGTCATCCTGATCCCGCAGGGCGAGTTCATCACCTACGGCGCGCTGACCTACGCCCTGCTCGCCGCCGGCAAGATGCCGGGCACCGCGCTGCTGGCGGTGTGCATGGGCGCGGTCGCCTTCGTCTTCGACATGATCGCCGGCCGCAGCGTGCTGCACGCGCGCATGGTGCTGCGCTCGGTGGCCATCAACCTGGTGCTGCCGCTGGCGATCTGGGGCGTGACCGCGCTGTTCGCCGGCCGCGACAACGGCGTCGCGCTCAACTTCGTGCTGGCGGTGGTGATCGTAGCCCCGATCGGTCTCTATCTCTATCGCATCGCCTACCAGCCGATCGCCCATGCCTCGGTGCTGGTGCTGCTGATCGCCTCGGTCGGCATGCATCTCGCTTTGCAGGGGCTCGGCCTCGCCTTCTTCGGCCCGGAGGGCCTGCGCGGCCCGGCGATCTCGGCCGCCGCGATCACGGTGGGGCCGCTACGCTTCACCGGTCAGAGCCTCGGCATCTACGCCATCACCGTGGCGCTGATCGTCGGCCTGTGGCTGCTGTTCGGCTATACGCTGTACGGCAAGGCGCTGCGCGCCACGGCGGTGAACCGGCTCGGCGCGCGCCTCGTCGGCATCCGCACCTCGCTGTCGGGACAGATCGCCTTCGCCCTCGCCGCCGTGATCGGCGCCATTTCCGGCATCCTGATCGCGCCAATCACCACGATCTATTATGACACCGGCTTCCTGATCGGCCTCAAGGGATTCGTCGCCGCCATCATCGGCGGCCTCGTCAGCTATCCACTGACCGCCACCGCCGCGCTCGTCGTCGGCATCGTCGAGGCGTTCTCGTCGTTCTACGCCAGCAACTACAAGGAAGTGATCGTCTTCACGCTGCTGCTTCCGTTTCTGGTGCTGCGCTCGCTCGCGTCTCCCGAGGTCGAAGAGGAGAGCGATTAAATGACGCAGCGCCGGGCCATGATCGTCTTCGCGCTGGTGATGGCGGGCCTTCCCTTCATCCCGGGAATGCCGCCGTTCTGGATCGTGCTCCTCGACAACATCGGCCTCGCCGCGCTGGTGGCGATGGGCCTCGTGCTGTTGACCGGCGTCGGCGGCCTGACCTCGTTCGGCCAGGCGGCGTTCTGCGGCTTCGGCGCCTACACCACCGCGGTGCTGACGACGTCCTGGGGCCTGTCGCCATGGCTGACGCTGCCGCTGGCGCTGATCGTCGCCGGCCTCGCCGCCGTGGTGCTCGGCCTGATGACGGTGCGCCTGTCCGGGCACTACCTGCCGCTCGGCACCATCGCCTGGGGGCTGAGCCTGTTCTACCTGTTCAGCAAGCTGGAATTCCTCGGCCGCAACGACGGCATCGGCGGCATTCCGCCATTGTCGATCGGCGGGCTGCCTCTTACCGATCCCGGCGCCATCTATTTCGCCATCTGGTTCGCGGTGATGGTGTGCGCGCTATTGACCGTCAACCTGCTCGACTCGCGCACCGGCCGCGCCATCCGCGCGCTGCGGCGCGGCCACATCGCCGCCGAGGCCTTCGGTGTCGAGACCGCGCGCGCCAAGCTCCTGGTCTTCATCTATGCCGCGGTGCTGGCCGGCCTGTCGGGCTGGCTCTACGCCCACTTCCAGCGCGCGGTGAACCCGACCCCGTTCGGCCTCGGCGCCGGCATCGAGTATCTGTTCATCGCGGTGGTCGGCGGCGCCGGCTATGTGTGGGGCGCGGTGCTCGGCGCCGGCATCGTCATCGTGCTCAAGGAGATTCTGCAGAGCGTGCTGCCGCTGGTGTTTCCGGGCTCGGTGCAACTCGAAACCGTGATCTTCGGCATGCTGCTGGTGGTGCTGCTGCAGATCGCGCCCGGCGGCATGTGGCCCCGCCTCGCCGCGCTGCTGCCGGCGGCGAAACCGCGGACGCCACGGCCGGCGGCGGCCCTGCCGCCGCGCCACAAACCCGACGCCGGCGCGCAGGCGCTGCTCGACATCCGCAACGCGCGCAAGCAGTTCGGCGGCGTGGTCGCGGTCAACGACGTGTCGTTCAGCGTCGGCGCGCGCGAGATCGTCGCCCTGATCGGCCCCAACGGCGCGGGCAAGAGCACCACCTTTAACCTCGCCACCGGCGTGCTGCGCGCCAGCGGCGGTGCGATCACGGTGCTCGGCCGCAACGTCGAGAACGCCGCGCCACAGGAAATCGCACGCCTCGGCGTGGCGCGCACCTTCCAGCACGTCAAGCTCGTGCCCGACATGAGCGTGCTGGAGAACGTCGCCATCGGCGCACATCTGCGCGGCCATGCCGGGGCCGTCGCCAGCATGCTGCGGCTCGACCGCGCCGACGAGGCGGGGCTGCTCGCCGAGGCCGCCCGCCAGATCGCCCGCGTCGGCCTCGGCGACCAGATGCACCAGCTCGCCGGCAGCCTGTCGCTCGGCCAGCAGCGCATCGTCGAGATCGCCCGCGCGCTGTGCGTCGATCCGATGCTGCTGCTGCTCGACGAGCCCGCCGCCGGGCTGCGCCACATGGAGAAGCAGAAGCTCGCCGGCCTGCTGCGCCAGTTGCGCAGCGAGGGCATGTCGGTGCTGCTGGTGGAGCACGACATGGGCTTCGTGATGGACATCGCCGACCGCATCGTGGTGCTGGAATTCGGCACCAGGATCGCCGAGGGCACCCCGGCGCAGATCCGCAGCAATCCCGACGTGATCAGGGCCTATCTCGGAGGCGCGGCATGAGCGAAGCGTTGTCAGAGCGCGGGGCGTTGCTCTCGGTCACCGGCGCGTGCATCTCCTACGGCAAGGTCGAGGCGGTGCGCGACGCCACGCTGAGCGTCGGCGCCAACGAGATCGTCACCATCATCGGCGCCAACGGCGCCGGCAAGACCACGCTGCTCAACGCCATCATGGGCATCCTGCCGCTTACCGGCAGCGTCGCGTTCGCGGGGCAGGAGATCGCCCGCATGGACATCGAGGATCGCGTCGCCGCCGGCCTGTGCATCGTGCCCGAGCATCGCGAACTGTTCGGCACCATGACGGTGGAGGAAAACGTGCAGCTCGGCGGCTTCCGCGTGCCCCGCGCCAAGGCGGCGCAGGAACAGGAGCGGGTCTACGCCCTGTTTCCCCGGCTGAAGGAGCGGCGCACCCAGCTCGCCGGCACGCTGTCCGGCGGCGAGCAGCAGATGCTGGCCATGGGCCGCGCCCTGATGAGCCATCCGAAACTCCTGATGCTCGACGAGCCGAGCCTCGGCCTCGCGCCGCTGATCGTCGCCGACATCTTCCGCACCATCGGCGAACTGAAACAGGCCGGCGTCTCGATCCTGCTGGTGGAGCAGAACGCCCGTGCGGCGCTGGAGATCGCTGATCGCGCCTATGTGATGGAGCTGGGTGAATTCATCATGAGCGGCACGGCGGCGGAGATCGGTGGCGACCAGCGCGTGGTGGCGAGCTATCTCGGCTTCCAGCACGGCGGCGACAGCGCGCTGTAGGGTGTTTCATATTTGACGGAAACAGGGTGACCCGTCATGGCCGGACTTGTTCCGGCCATCCAAATCTTATTCTGTTGAAACTCTCAAGACGTGGATGCCCGGCATAAAGCCGGGCATGACGATATCGCGAACGTGGCGAGCTTAAACTTCAACACAAACGAAAATGGCCGGGACGCGCCCGGCCATTTCCAAAGATGGGTGACGATCGCGCCGCTTACTTGAGCAGCTCGAACTTGCCGTTCTTCACCGTGAGCAGGATGCGCGAGCGGTCGTCGGTGCCGAAGCGGTCCTTTTCCGTGAAGTTGTAGACGCCCTGGCTCGCGGGCATTTCCCGTTCGCTCAGCAGCGCCTGACGGATCGCCTCGCGGAATTCCGGCGTGCCGGGCTTGGCGGTCTTGAGCGCCACCGGAATGATGCGCTTGAGAATCTCGAAGGCATCGTACATGTGGCCCGCGAACTGGCTGCGGGTGTGCGCGCCGTACTTGCCTTCATAGGCGGCGTTGAGGGCGAGGCCCGGCTTCTTGGTCAGCGCACTGTCCGCCTGGCCTTCCGGCGCCATCACCGGACCGGCCGCCATGATCACGCCTTCCGCGGCGGGACCGGCGATGCGGATGAAGTCGATCGCCGCCGCGCCGTGGGTCTGGTAGATCAGCCCCTTGTAGCCGCGATTGCGCAACTCGGTCTGCGGCAGCGCCGCACCCGCGCCCGAGGCGCCGACCAGAATGGCGTCCGGATTGGCGGAGAGCAGCTTCAGCACCTGACCGGTCACCGAGGTGTCCGGGCGGGCGTAACGCTCTTCCGCCACCACGCTGATGCCGCCCATCTGCCCGGTCTGGGTCTTGAGGTCGTTGAGCCACAGATCGCCGTAGGAATCCGAGAAGCCGATAAAGCCCACGGTCTTCACGTTGTTCTTCTTCATGTGCTCGTAGAGCACCTTGCCCATGATCGGCACCGGCTGCGGCATCACCGCGGTCCACTTCGCGCGCGCGTCGGTGATCGGCATCGGCGCGAGGCTGAAATGGGGCACGCCAACCTCGTTGGCGACGGTCGAGATCGCGATCGACGGCGGCGTGATCGAGGAACCGATCAGGATGTCGGCCTTGGATTCGGTGACGAAGCGCCGCGCATTGGTGGTGGCGGCGGTGGGATCGCCGGCATCGTCAAGGGCGATAATCTTGAGCTTGGCGCCGCCGATCTCCGTCGGCGCGAATTCCAGCGCGTTCTTCTCGGGCACGCCGAGCGCAGCGGCCGGGCCGGTGGAGCTGACGCTGACGCCGATGGTGATGTCCTGCGCCATCGCAGCCGTCATCGCGCCGGGCAGCGCGACCGAGGCCGCCAGCAGCGCGGCGGTCCAGTTCAATTTCTTCATTCAATCCTCCCAGACAACTCTGTCAGTTTCAGACGTCCTGCCCGAACCTCACGCAGGAACGTCCCGCAGGAGTTCGAACGGCCATTTTTTTGCGGCGCAGCATCGAACCCCCAAGGCTGCCGCCATTCAGATAGAAGTCGGCGACCATTTGCAATGGGTTCCGTGCCGGTCATTGGTATGACCCATCGCCCGGCGCGCCCGCAGGCGCGACAGGTTTCAAACTGCACGCCGGGACCGTTTCAAACTTTGATCGGCCATGAAGCCGCAGCACCGACGCCTTATGCTGCGGCCGACAGGAATCAGGTCAATTGCGGAAAGTCAGATCATGGATACCGCCGATATTCCCGAAGGCTTCGCGCGCCACACGCGGGGCAGTCCGTTCACCCGCCCGTGGGAGCCGATCTACGCCAAGCAGACGGCGGACGCGGTGATCCTCGCCCTGCGCCTCGCCGAGCCGCACACCAACGCGCGCGGCCTCGTCCATGGCGGCCTGATCGCCTCGCTCGCCGACAACGCCATGGGGCTGAGCTGCCGCCTCAAGGCCGGTGACGCCGCGGGCGGGCTCGTCACCGTCAACCTGTCGGTGGACTATCTCGGTTCGGCCCGCGTCGGCCAGTGGCTCGCGGTCGAGACCGGCTTCGTCAGGGCCGGCGGTTCGCTGTGCTTCGCGCAGAGCTTCATCACCGCCGACGGCGAGCCCTGCGCCCGCGCCAACGCCACTTTCAAGATCCTGCGCGGAAAGCCCTGAGACGCGCCGATGACCGCGAACGATAATCCCTGCCAGAGCTGCGGCGCGTGCTGCGCCTATTCCAGCAACTGGCCGCGCTTCACCACCGAGGACGACGCGGCGCTGGATCTCATTCCGGCGGCCCTCGTCAACGACCGGCTGTCGGGCATGCGTTGCGACGGCGACCGCTGCGTGGCGCTGACCGGGCGGATTGGAGAAACCGTGGCCTGCACGATCTACGCGCTCCGGCCGGAGGTGTGCCGCGCCTGCCTGCCGGGCGATCCGGAATGCAACATGGCGCGGCGGCGCTTCGGCCTCGCCGCGCTGGCGCCGGGCGATCCGGCCTGAGATCAGGCGATAACGACGCCCGCCGCGATGGCGTCGTCGAGATCATCATCGAGATCGTCATCGACAGGCACGAAAGTGCCGAGCGGTTTGGTGGACAGCGTGATGGCGCGGCGGCCGCCCGAAGCGGGCGCTGAGGCCGCCGGCGACTGCGCCTGCCGCGACAGCGCGAACAGCGTCGATCCGACGATGCCGCCCTGTTCCACCAGATCGCGCTCGCTGCATGTCGCGGCGATGGCGAGACCCATGGAATGGAGATGGGCGCGCCGGTAACAGAACAGCGCCAGCATGGCGCGCACGTCCGACGACACCGAGTCCACCAGTTGAGGAAGACCATGCTCGCTGGCGCGATACAGGCTTCCGAGCAATTCGTCGCCCACCGGGCAGACATCATTCTCAAAGGCAGCGCGGCTGGACAACATAGCTCATCTCCCGACCCGCGCGACCGGCTCCTCGCCGTTCGCGTCTGATTGGGAAGATGCCGCGCAATTTCCTAACGAGGAGTTAACCACGCCGCCGTCTGCCCCGCCGCGTTCACACATTGTGAACGGACCGCAGGGGCCGGTTCCACGGCTGATTCGCGATGTCCCGGGCACGGCGCGGCGCGCAGTGCCGCGGGGCATCGCGCCCCGGAACAGGTGTCCTCAGTCGAGGAACACCGCCGCGTCCGTCACCGCCGCGCGGGTGGTGCGGTAGTTGTTGGCCAGGTGGCTGTCGTCGGCGTAGCCGAACGAGATGGCGCACACCACGCGGCGGTCGTCGCCGATACCGAGATGGGCGCGGATCAGCGGCGCATAGCCCGCCGGCGCAGCCTGCGGCACGGTGGCGATTCCGAGCGCCCGCGCCGCCAGCATGAAATTGCTGACATAGCCGCCGCAATCCACCGCGCCATAGACGCCGAGCGCCTCGTCGGTGGTGATGATCGCCACATGCGGCGCGCCGAAGAAGCGGAAGTTCTCCAGCATCTGCGCGTTGTAGGCGGCCCTGTCGCCACGGGCGATGCCGAGCGTGTTGTAGAGCTGAAAGCCGCTCTCGCGCCGCCGCTCCAGATAGACTCCGCGATATTCGCGCGGGTACGGGAAGTCGGGCGCGACCGGCGCGTTCTCGCTCGCCGCCTTGTAGAGCGCATCGCCAAGCCGGCGCCGCGCCTCCCCCGACAGCACCGTCACCTGCCACGGCTGGCTGTTGCACCACGACGCCGTCTTCTGCGCCGCATCCAGCACCCGCGCGATGACGAGGCGCGGCACCGGATCGGGCCGGAATGCGCGGCACGAGAACCGCGCCACGAGCAGCCGCTCGACGGTCTCGATATCGTGGCTGTCGGTCGTGGTGGTCATGGTGTCAGCGCCCCTTGGTCGGAATGGCATTGAAGGGCACATCCTTGTCGACGCGGATGTCGCCCGGCAGGCCGAGCACCCGCTCGGCGATGACGTTGCGCAGGATTTCGTCGGTGCCGCCCTCGATGCGGGTGGCCGGCGCGCGCAGCAGCATCGACTGAAACTGGCCGGCGCCGGCGACGCTGTCGGCCTCGCTCAACACCCCGGCCGCGCCCTGCAGATCGAGGGCGTAGGTGGCGATCTCCTGCAGCATCGAGCCCGACACCAGCTTGCCGATGGAATTCTCCGGCCCCGGCCGCTGCCCCTTGGACAGCGCCGAGATCGAGCGATAGGCGGTGTATTTCAGGCCGCTCGCCTTCACCGCCCACTGCGCGAGCTTCGACCGCACATTCTTGTCGTCGATGGCGAGACCGTCCTCCAGCATCAGGTTGCTGCAGAAGTCGAACATCTCCGGCACGCCGGTGACGATGCGCGCGCCGATCGACATGCGCTCGTTCATCAGCGTGGTCAGCGACACGTTCCAGCCGTCATCGACCGCGCCGAGCCGCTGCGAATCCGGAATCCGCACGTCGGTGAAATAGACCTCGTTGAATTCCGACTGGCCGTTGGCCTGCCTGATCGGCTTCACCGTCACGCCCGGGCTCTTCATGTCGAGGAAGAACATGGTGAGCCCCTTGTGCTTGGGCACGGTGGGATCGGTACGGGTGATGACGATGCCGTAATCGGAGAAATGCGCGCCGGTGGTCCACACCTTCTGGCCGTTGATGATCCAGTCGTCGCCGTCCTTCTCGGCGCGGGTGCGTAAGCCTGCGACGTCGGAGCCGGCGGCGGGCTCGGAGAACAGCTGGCACCAGACGTGTTCGCCGGAGGCGAGCCTGGGCAGATACTTCTGCTTATCGCTCTCGCTGGCAAAGGCCATCATGGTCGGACCGCACATGCCCTGGCCGATCAGGAACGCGGATTCGAGCTTGATGTAGACGCCCTCCTCCTGCTGCCAGATCACCCGCTCGATCGGCGAGGCGCCGCGCCCGCCATATTCCTTCGGCCAGTGCAGGCAGGCCCAGCCGGCGTCGAACTTCTTCTTCTGCCACTCTTTCGAGACCTCAAGGATGTCGCCGCTGCGCAGCCTGATGCGCCCGACCGAAGGCTCGGACAGTTCGGGCTCCAGATGCTTCGGTGCATTGGCGTCGATCCAGGCGCGCGCCTGCGCGCGGAACGCGGCTTCCTGCGGGGTGTCGTCGAAATTCATGGTCATCGATCCCTTGTCTGACCTGCCTTTAGCCCGCGTTGCGCAGGCGCATGCGGTCGATCAACTGGTTCTCCCAGTACGACAGGCTGCCAAGCGACAGCGCGAGGCCGTTGGCGCGGCGATAATAGAGATGGCAGTCGGTTTCCCAGGTGAAGCCCATGCCGCCGTGGACCTGGATGTTGTTTTTGGCGCAGTGCTGGAACGCCTGGGTGGCGCTGACGCGGGCGGTGGCCGCCGCCTGCGGCAGTTCGGCGGCGTCGGTGGAGAGCGCCCACGCGCCGTAATAGCAGTTCGAGCGCGCCAGCGTCGCCGCCACATACATGTCCGCCAGCATGTGCTTCACCGCCTGGAACGAACCGATGGGACGGCCGAAGGCGACGCGCTCCAGCGCATAGTCGCGCCCCATCTCCAGCGCGCGGTCGGCGCCGCCGAGCTGCTCGAAGGCGGTGAGCACCGCGGCGCGGTCGAGCACGCGGGCAAGCAGGCTCCAGCCTTCGGACGCCGCCCCGAGCGGCTCCGCCTTGCAGTTGTCGAATACGATCTCGGCCTGGCCGTGGGCCTGATCGATGGTGGCGAGCGGCCGGCGGGTGACGCCGGGGCCGTTGAGGTCGACCACGAACAACGCGATGTCGGTCTCGCGGCCGCTGCTCGCGGTGCGCGCCGCGACGATGGCGACATCGGCGATCGCGCCATCGGCCACCGGCTTCTTGACGCCGGACAACATGCCGTTCGTCACCGTCGCCTTGATCGCCTTGTGCGACGGATTGCCCGCACCCTCGAACAGCGCCAGCGTGCCGATGGCCTCGCCGGCAGCGATTTTCGGCAGCCACGCCGCCTTCTGCGCCGCGCTGCCGGCGAGCATGATCGCCTCGGCGGCGAGATAGATGGTGGAGGCGAACGGCACCGGCGACACGACGCGGCCGATCTCCTCGGCGATGACGCAGAGTTCGAGATGCCCCGCCCCCGCGCCGCTAAATTCTTCAGGGATCGCGACGCGGAGAAAGCCCATCTCGGCGAGGCCCTTCCACAGGGCCTTGTCATAAGGCGCGCCGCCCTCCAGCACCGTACGCGCCGCCTGCGGCGGACAGCGCTCGGTGAGATAGCGCCGCGCCTGATCGCGCAACTGCTTCTGGTCGTCGGTGAAATCGAAGTTCATCTTCTTGGCCGCTGCGCGATGATCTCGTCGGGA
>JAFKES010000236.1 GCA_017308495.1 Afipia sp. | reverse complement strand
GCGGTCGGCCGTCATCGGGGCGCCGGTCTCGGCGGCGGCAATGACGAGCGCGAACAGACGCTGAACCAGTTGCTGGTCGAGATGGACGGCTTCGAGGCCAATGAAGGCGTGATCCTGATCGCGGCGACCAACCGTCCCGACGTGCTCGATCCGGCGCTGTTGCGTCCGGGCCGCTTCGACCGTCAGGTCGTGGTGCCGAATCCGGACGTGCAGGGCCGCGAGCAGATCCTCAAGGTCCACGTCCGCAAGGTGCCGTTGGCGCCCGATATCAACCTCAAGACCATCGCCCGCGGCACGCCCGGCTTCTCCGGCGCCGACCTGATGAACCTCGTCAACGAGGCCGCGCTGACCGCCGCGCGCCGCAACAAGCGCATGGTGACCCAGGCCGAGTTCGAAGAGGCCAAGGACAAGGTGATGATGGGCGCGGAGCGCAAGTCGCTCGTGATGTCCGAGGAAGAGAAGATGCTGACGGCCTATCACGAGGGCGGCCACGCCATCGTCGGCCTCAACGTGCCTGCGACCGATCCGATCCACAAGGCGACGATCATCCCGCGCGGTCGCGCGCTCGGCATGGTCATGCAGCTGCCGGAGCGCGACAAGATGTCGATGTCGCTGGAGCAGATGACCTCGCGCCTCGCCATCATGATGGGCGGCCGCGTCGCCGAGGAGATGATCTTCGGTCGCAACAAGGTCACCTCCGGAGCTTCGTCGGACATCGAGCAGGCGACGCGTCTGGCCCGCATGATGGTGACCCGCTGGGGCCTGTCGGACGAGCTCGGCACGGTGGCCTATGGCGAGAACAACGACGAGGTGTTCCTCGGGATGCAGGTCAACCGCCAGCAGAACGTCTCGGAAGCCACCGCGCAGAAGATCGATTCGGAAGTGAAGCGCCTCGTCGAGGAAGGCTACAACGAGGCGACGCGAATTCTGACCGAGAAGCGCGCCGATCTCGAAACGCTGGCCAAGGGCCTGCTCGAATTCGAAACGCTGTCTGGCGACGAGATCACCGATCTTTTGGACGGCAAGAAGCCGAACCGCGAATCGGTGCTGGAGCCGACCGGTCCGCGCACTTCCGCGGTGCCGCCCGCCGGCAAGCCGCGTCCGCGTCCGGATGCTGGACTTGAGCCGCAGCCGCAGGCGTAAGGCCGCGACATCGGGATTGAAAAGGCCGGTCTTCGGACCGGCCTTTTTGTTGGCGGAGAGGCCGTCACGCTGAGGTGTTTGCCGATGATCGTGCAGGCATTTGGAAGCGCCCCTGCCGAATCATCACGCCCGCAGGCGACTGGGGCTGATCGTTCATCAACGGCAGGCAGGTGAGCGTCCGCGTGGGTTGACCCCTCATCGCATTGGCCGCATTCCTGCCTGCGTTCCTGCGGATGATTTGATGACGACCTCTCCCATGCCGAAGCCCGACGGGGCGCCTGATCATTTTCACGCGCCCGCCTATTGGTCGCGCCGGGCCATCGTTCCGGGTATCTACGCCATCGCGCCGATGCTGCCGGGCACCATCGCCTTCGGCATGGCGCTGGGGGCGCTGTGCGCGCAGAAGGACTTCACGCTGGCGGAAGTGCAGGTGATGATGGCCTTCGTCTACGGCGGGCTGTCGCAGTTCGTCGCGCTGTCGTCGTGGCCGGACACGCTGACGGTGTCGTCGATCGCCACGCTGGCGCTGCTGACCACCACTGTCAACATCCGCTTTTCGCTGATGAGCGCCAGCCTGCGTCCATGGTTTTCGACGCTGCCGGCATGGCAGGCCTATCCGGCGATGCTGCTGGTGACCGATGGCGGCTGGCTCGCCGCCACGCGCTATCGCAACCACGGCGGCGCGGATGCCTCGTTCTACACCGCCGGCGGCGTGGTGCTTTATGTGGCGTGGGTCGTGTCGTCGGTGCCGGGCTATCTGCTCGCCGGCCAACTGACCGATCCGAAGAAATTCGGCGTCGATCTGGTGGTGCCGGCGTTCTATGCCGCCATGCTGGTGCCGGCATGGAAAGGCCCGCGCCGTGCCATCCCGTGGGTGGTGGCGGGCGTGGTTTCGCTCGCCGTGCACTGGCTGGTGCCGGGCTGGTGGTTCATCATCACCGGCGCGGTGTCGGGCGCCGTGTGCGCCGGGCTGATGGACGACGATCCGCCTGCGGCGCCTGCGCAGGGACAGCCACGGGAGCAGGGTGCATGAGCGACATCCTGCGCTCCGATGTGATGGTCGCCTTCGCGGTGATGACGGCAGTGACCGTGGCCTCCCGTCTCGGCGGCTACTGGCTGATGGGCTATGTCGCCATCACCCCGCGGGTGCGTCGGATGCTCGATGCGCTGCCGGGCTCGATCATCGTCGCCGCGGCGCTGCCGGTGGCGATCAACGGCGGGACCGTGGTTCTGCTCGCCATCGGCGCGGCGGTTGCGGTCACCATCATCCGTCGCAACGAATTCGTCGCCGTCCTCACCGGCATGGCGGTGGCGGCGCTGGCGCGCGCGCTCGGCTTCGGCGGCTGATCGGCCGTTTTATGCTGCACTGCGAATTTTACCGTGAGCCCCTCGAATGGCTTGAATAGGCTTTTGAACTGATGTTCACTTCTTTTAGGGAGTCGAACGTCGTCAATGGTTTACAGACGCACGCATCAGGTTGTGAAACGTCTCGCCGCGCGCCGCACCGCGATCCTTGCGGCGGCCCGCGATGCCGCGGCCGAAGGCGGCATGGCCGCGGTGCAGATCGCGCCGGTGGCGGCACGCGCCAGCGTCGCGGCGGGCACGGTGTATCGCTACTTTCCCTCGAAGGCGAAGCTGATTTCCGAACTGATCGCCGATGTCTCGCGCGCGGAGCTGACGGCCATTCGCCGCGCTGCCGATGCCGCGCCGGGGCCGTCCTCGGCGCTCGCGGCCACGGTCACCACCATCGCGGTCCACGTGGTTTCGAACCGGCGGCTGGCCTGGGGCATTCTGGCGGAGCCGGTTGATGTCGACGTCACCGCGTCGCGGGTGGCGAGCCGCCGCGAGATCGCCGCCGAGATCGAGGGGCGGATCGAGGCGGCGGTGCGGGCCGGGCATCTGCCCGCGCAGGATACCGGGCTCGCGGCGACGGCCCTGATCGGGGCGCTGCACGAATCCCTGGTCGGTCCGCTGGCGACGGACGACATCGACGATCCGGTGAGGCTGCGTGACTCGGTGCAGGCGATCACGCTGTTTGCGCTGCGCGCCGTGGGCGTGCTCGATGCGCGCGCCCGCGGTCTCGTGGTGCAGGCGGTGCTGCCGGTGATGCCGGCAAGGCGGGAGCTTGGCGCGGTCGCCGGATAGGCGGCGCGACCCTTCCGGGCGGACCCTGTCGCTTTGACGATTGGAACTATTCAAAAGTTGCGGGATATGTGCTTGGTACGCTGGACTGACTGAAGCGCGCGACGCGCTGTGTTCTGGAGAGCGTCCATGTCGATCATGATGCCCGAAGCGGATCAGGCCGTGCTGGCCCGCCGCGACGAGATCATCGCCGCCCTGCGCCGGATCGTGCCGGGCGAGGGCGTCATTTCCACCGAACGCGAGATGCAGCCCTACGAGTCCGACGCGCTGACGGCCTACCGCCAGCCGCCGATGGTGGTGGTGCTGCCCGACACCACCGAGCAGGTGGCGCAGGTGCTGAAATATTGCCACGACAACGGCATCAAGGTGGTGCCGCGCGGCTCGGGCACGTCGCTGTCGGGCGGCTCGCTGCCGCTCAAGGACGCGGTGCTGCTCGGCCTCGGCAAGTTCAAGCGGGTGCGCGAGATCGATTTCGACAACCGCGTCGCGGTGGTGGAGCCCGGCGTCACCAACCTCGCCATCAGCCAGGCCGTGGCGCACGAGGACTTCTATTACGCGCCCGATCCGTCGTCGCAGATCGCCTGTTCGATCGGTGGCAACATCGCGGAGAATTCCGGCGGCGTACACAGCCTGAAATACGGCATGACCACCAATAACGTGCTCGGCTGCGAGTTCGTGCTGATCACCGGCGAGATCCTGCGCATCGGCGGTAAGGCGCCTGAGACGGCCGGCTACGATGTCATGGGCGTCATCACCGGCTCGGAGGGACTGCTCGGAGTGGTCACAGAGGTCACTGTCCGCATTCTCAAGAAGCCGGAAACCGCCCGCGCGCTGATGGTCGGTTTCCCGGAGGTCGAGGCGGCCGGGCGCTGCGTCGCCGAAATCATCGGCGCGGGCATCATCCCCGGCGGCATGGAGATGATGGACAAGGACGCCATCCACGCCGCCGAGGCGTTCGTCCATGCCGGCTATCCGCTGGACGTGGAGGCGCTGCTGATCATCGAACTCGACGGACCGAAGGTCGAGGTGGACGAACTGATCGAACGGGTCGAGACCATCGCGCTCGGCTGCGGCTCGACCTCGTGCCAGATCTCGACCTCGGAGCAGCAGCGGCTACTGTTCTGGGCCGGGCGCAAGGCCGCGTTCCCCGCAGTCGGCCGCATCTCGCCGGACTATCTGTGCATGGACGGCACCATCCCGCGCGGCAAGCTGCCGGAGGCGCTGGCCGGCATCCGCGACCTCGGTCAGAAATACGGGCTGCGCTGCGCCAACGTGTTCCATGCCGGCGACGGCAACCTGCATCCGCTGATCCTTTACGATGCGAACATTCCGGAAGAGATGGAGAAGGCCGAAGCCTTCGGCGCGGACATCCTGCGGCTGTGCGTCAAGCTCGGCGGCGTCCTTACCGGCGAGCACGGCGTCGGCGTCGAGAAGCGCGACCTGATGCCGGAGATGTTCAGCGACATCGACCTCGCCCAGCAGCAGCGGCTGAAATGCGCGTTCGA
>JAFKES010000235.1 GCA_017308495.1 Afipia sp. | reverse complement strand
CTGAAAGCCGCCCTTGCGCAGGCTGCCGAGGGGCTGTCCCGCACCGACGCCGCGCGGCGGGCGACAACCATCTCGCAGACCTATCGCGGCGGCGGCACCTCGTCAGGCATCCGCACAACGGGCGATGCGGTAGCTTACGCGCTGGCGCGCATGCCTGCGACCTATGCCGCGGTCGCCGCCAGCCTCAATGCCGTGACGGAGATCGCTCCCGGTTTCATGCCGCAAAGCCTGCTCGACATCGGCGCGGGGCCGGGCACCGCCACATGGGCCGCGAGCGAGACCTTCGCGTCGCTCGAGGCTTTCACGCTGCTCGATGCCAACGCGGCGCTGCGCGATCTCGCCATCGACCTGATGCGCCCGCACCCCCGCTTCGGTGCGCTGCGCTACGATTGCGGCGATGCGCGCGCGACCCTCGCGACAACCCGCGAGGCCGATCTCGTGGTGGCGAGCTATGTCGTCAACGAGATCGACGCCACAGCCCAGGCGGCGCTGACCGATGCGCTGTGGGCGAAGACGCGCGGCGTGATCCTCGTGGTCGAGCCCGGCACGCCGGCGGGCGCGGCGCGCATCGTTGCGCTGCGGGCGCGGTTGATCGCGCAGGGCGCGCATGTCGTCGCGCCCTGCCCGCACGACGCCGCCTGCCCGCTCGCGCCGCCCGACTGGTGCCATTTCACCCAGCGGCTGCAGCGCTCGCGCGCGCACAAGCATCTCAAGAACGCGGCGCTTCCCTACGAGGACGAGAAGTTCAGCTATGTCGCGCTGTCGCGCGCCCCGGTGCTGCCACGACCGGCCCGGGTGCTGACGCAGCCGAAAACCACCAAGATCGCGGTCACCGCGAAGCTCTGCACGGGAAGCGGCCTTGAGATCGCCGTGGTGCCCCATCGCGACAGGGACGCCTACCGCCAGGCGCGCAAATGGGCCTGGGGCGACGCGGTGACCCGCGGCGAAAATACGGGCGGCGAATAATCGCTCCGCGATCGAACCCGCCGGCCCCGCGGACGACCAACGACACAGCACGGCCCTGCCGCCATGTGGAAATATGGTCTAGGATGGGCTTAGTCATTGCCCCAAGGAGTTGCCCCCATGTCGTCCGGCCTGATTTTGCTCGGTGTCATCGTCGTCCTCGCCCTGTTCGTATTCGGCGCCTACAACCGGCTGGTCGCCCTGTCGCAACGGGTGTCGCAGGCCTTCGCCGACATCGACGTACAGCTCAAGCAGCGCCACGACCTGATCCCGAACCTGGTCGAGACCGTGAAGGGCTACGCCACCCATGAGCGCGGCACGCTGGAAGACGTGGTGAAGGCCCGCAACGCGGCGATGTCGGCGCAGGGACCGGCGCAGGTGTCGGCCAGCGAAGGCCAGCTGACCGCGGCGCTCGGCCGCCTGATCGCGCTGTCGGAGGCCTATCCCGACCTCAAGGCCAACGCCAATTTCCAGCAGTTGCAGAGCGAACTGTCGGACATCGAGAACAAGATCGCCGCCAGCCGCCGCTTCTTCAACAATGCCGTGCAGGAATACAACACCGGCATCCAGCAGTTGCCGGCGGCGCTGTTCGCCGGCGCGCTGGGCTTCACCCGAAAAGAGTTCTTCGATCTCGGCGAACAGCGCGGCCAGGTCGAGCAGGCCCCGTCAGTGAAGTTCTAGGCGCCGCGCCAGAATCCGAGCCAGCACGGGCAGCGTCTCATGGCCGCCTACGGTCTTTACACGCACATCGCCTCGAACCGGCTGCGTTCGGTGCTGCTGCTCGGCGGCCTGTTCCTGCTGATCTACCTGATGGTGTTCGCGGGCGCGCTGCTCGGCGAGGTGGTGTCCGACAGCGGCCGCCCGTTCGACGCCTATGTGACGCGGGCGCTGCGCGACCTCGTCAGCGCGCTGCCTTATGCCACAATCGGCGCGGCGGCGTGGATCGTGATCGCCTATTTCTTCCACCAGTCGATCATCGACGCCGTCACCGGCGGCCACGACGTCACTCGCAAGGAGCAGCCGCGGCTCTACAACCTGCTGGAGAACCTGTGCATCTCGCGCGGCATCCCGATGCCGAAACTCAAGATCGTGGACGATCCCGCGCTCAATGCCTTCGCCAGCGGCCTCAACCAGCGCCAATACGCCGTCACCGTGACCACGGGGCTGCTGAACGCGCTGGACGACCGCGAGATGGAGGCGGTGCTCGGCCACGAGCTGACCCACATCCGCAACGGCGACGTGCAGCTCCTGGTGGTCGCGGTGATTATCGCCGGCGTGATCGGCTTCGTCGCCGAACTGTTCTTCCGCATCTTCTTCAATGCGAGCTGGCGGCTCGGCCGCGGGCGGTCGTCATCCTCGGACGGCGAGCGCAGGGGCGGCGGCGCGGGACTGGCCATCCTGCTAGCGGTGGCGCTGATCGCCGTCGCCTGGACGCTGTCGCTGGTGGTGCGCTTCGCGCTGTCGCGCTCACGCGAATTCCTGGCGGACGCCGGCGCGGTGGAACTCACCAAGGACCCCGACGCCATGATCTCCGCCCTGCGCAAGATCGAAGGCCGGGGCGAACTGCCGGGGGCAACCTCGGCCGTGATGGAGATGTGCGTCGACAATCCGCGCGAGGGCTTCGCCGACCTGTTCGCGACCCACCCCTCGATCGACGCCCGGATCAAGGCACTGGTCCGCTATGCCGGCGGCCGCGACCCCGGCCCGCTGCCGGATGCCGCGGTGCTGCCCCGGCCGGAGGGCGACACCGCGCAGCCCCCGTCCGACCAGCAATCTCCTGAACCGCATGCCGGCCCGTGGGGAACTGCGGAGCCAGCCCCGCCCGCGCCATCGGACCCGGCCGACAGGCCGCCAGCCGGCCCACCGTCGGGTCTACCGTCGGGTCCTTGGGACCCACGCTGAGCCGCCGCCATTGGCAACCGGTTATTCAGCATAACCGCAGCGTCAAGAATTGAATTCTCCAGCGTTTCTGCCATGGTCCGGCAGACAACAGGTCAGGCTGCCGCCACCGGGCGGACGTGCATGGCGCGGCGACGATGCCGGCGCAAGAAAGCTTGCGTGAAACGAGAAGACTTGCGTGAAAGAGGTGTTATGGCGAAACCGGCAGTGATCGTAGTGGGCGCGGACAAGGGCGGGGTCGGCAAGACCACGGTGTCGCGCACCGTTCTCGACTATTTCAGCGCCAACAACGTGCCCACCCGCGCCTTCGACACCGAAGCGCCGCGCGGCACGCTGAAGCGCTTCCACCCCGATATCACCGAGATCGTCGACGTGACCTCCACGGCCGACCAGATGAAGATCTTCGATACGCTGAACACCGCGGGCACCAGCGTCACCGTGATCGACGTGCGCGCAGGCCTGTTGTCGCCGACGCTCGCTTCGCTGCGCGACATCGGCTTCCTTGACGCCGCGCGCTCGGGGCAGATCACCTTCGCGGTGTTCCACATCCTCGGGCCCTCCATCGCCTCGCTGGAAGAAATCGCCGAGACCGCAGGTTTCATGGACGGCGCGAAGTACTTCCTGGTGAAGAACTTCATCAACAATACGAGCTTCTTCGAGTGGGATCAGGCGACTTACGATTCCTATTTCCACCGCATCAAGAACGCGACCGAGCTGACCATTCCCAAGCTCAACGAGATGGCCTACGAGCAGGTCGAGGTGGCCGCGGTGCCGTTCCTGAAATTCGTCGCCAACAAAGGCCCGAAGGACGAGCCGGCCAACTATTCGTTCGTGCTGCGCGGCTATGTCCGCCACTGGCTCGGCAATGTGTGGGGCGAGTTCGACCGCATCAAGCTGACCGAGATTGTCGGCTCCAAGGACAAGGCCGCCGCCGCCCGCGCCCCGACCAGCGAGATCTGACCGAATACCCGGTCCTGACAGTCGGTTTCCGCCGATGCGCCGCACGCCCGTCTACATCGTCTGCTCGCCCCGCCCGGCGGTGGGCAAGACGCTGATCGCGCGGGCGCTGACGGAATTCCTGCTGCTGCAGCACGGCGCGGTGACGGCGTTCGACATCAACCTGCGCGAGCCGTCGCTGCTCGACTACCTGCCCGGCGTCACCGAGACCGCGCAGATCGGCGACACATTCGGGCAGATGGCGCTGATGGACCGCCTGATCGTCAACGACGGCCAGCCGAAAGTGGTCGATCTCGGCTTCCATGCCTTCGACGACTTTTTCCGGATCATCGCCGACATCGGTTTCATGAAGGAAGCCGATCGCCGCGGCGTCGATCCCATCGTCCTGTTCATTCCGGATCGCGACCGCGCCGCCGCCACAGCGTGGACGATGCTGCGCGCGACATTTCCCAGCGCAGCGCTAGTGCCGGTGGAGAACGAATACGTGCTATGGGGCGAACTGCCCCGCGGATTCGGCGGGGTGCGGCCGTTCCGGGTCGCGGCGCTGCCGGCGTTCCTCAAGTCGATCATCGGCCGGCTCAACTTCTCGTTCACGCGCTATCTGCGCGCCGACAGGAACGAGGCTTCCGAGCTGCATCAATGGGTGCGCGCCAACTACACCCGCTTCCGCGAGCTGGAGCTCAACCTGATCCTGCACAAGCTCTGAGACTGTCTCAGTGTCCGTCGAAGCTCATCAGCGTACGAACCGGCACGTCGAGCGCGCGCAGCTTCGCCGCGCCGCCGAGCTCCGGCAGGTCGATGATGAAACAGGCCGCGATGACATCGGCGCCGATCTGACGCAGCAGTTTCACCGCGCCTTCCGCCGTGCCGCCGGTGGCGATCAGGTCGTCGATCAGGATGACGCGCTCGCCGGGCCGGATGGCGTCGACATGCATCTCCATTTCATCGAGGCCATACTCAAGAGAATAAGCGATCCGCA
>JAFKES010000087.1 GCA_017308495.1 Afipia sp. | reverse complement strand
TCTTCGTCTCGGGCGCGCGATCTCGCAGGTTGCCGGCCGTATTGCCGTGCGCAGCTTTCCTCTTAACGAGGGAGGGCAAGCCACCAGCCAGCCAGAGCCGGTCGCACCGGCATGTAGCCAGCCAGTGGTGAGCATCGCGTCATGACGGCACCAAATCCAGATCGTGCGTCGGTCATACGCCCGGCTTTTTTCTGTCTCGGTTGTCTCATGCTCGTACTCGGCGTGATCGGCGCTTTCCTACCGGTGATGCCGACGACTATCTTTCTGATCCTCGCGGCCTGGTGCTTCGGCAAGTCGTCGCCGCAGCTGGAGGCGTGGATGCTCGATCACCCGCGCTTCGGACCAAGCCTGCGGCGCTGGCGGGAGGAGGGCGCTGTGCCGCGCAAAGCCAAGCTGATGGCGGTGTCTGGCATGACGCTGGGCTACGCACTGTTCTGGATCGAGGCGCGGCCCGGATGGCCACTCGCCGCTTGTGTCGCGGTCTTCATGCTGAGCGCTGCGGCCTACGTCGTTTCACGGCCGGAGCCGCGCAGCGACACTGGGGCGATGCCAAAGCCGGAGCGGCCCGCAATTACAGGACTCAATGGATGAACTGCCGGAAGGAAAAGGTAATGATGCGGGCGACAAAGCGAACCTCGATGATCGCGATCGGAATGCTGGTGGCCGCGATGGCTGCCGGACCGTCCATCGGCGTCGCGCAACAGATCCCATCGCCTGCCGCAACCTCGGCTCCTCCGTCGGCGTCGCCCGACACCTCACAGGAGAATTCCGCGCCGACATCGCCTGGCATCGCAGCGCAGCCTTCGGACGCACAGATATCTCCTGATGGCGCCGCCAACGGCCAATCCACGACATCGTCACCAGGTCCGCAAACCCAGGCTCGCACCGATCTGCCGCATAACCTGTCGCCCTGGGGCATGTTCATGTCGGCCGACTGGATCGTGAAGACGGTCATGATCGGCCTCGCTTTCGCTTCTCTCGTGACCTGGACGGTGTTTCTCGCCAAGGCCGTCGAGGTCGCCTGTGCCCGTGCGCGGGCAAAGCGCGCATTTCAGGTGATTGCAGGGTCAGCGAGCCTCGAAGATGCCGAGCGGGCGCTCGTCAAACGAGGCGGCCCCGCAGTCTTTATGGTGCGCTCGGCGGCGGAGGAACTTCGCCGATCGACGAGGGTGCTGAGCTATGCCGGCGACGGCGGCGTCAAGGAGCGAGTCGTTTCGAGGCTCGCGCGCATCGAGGCGCAGGCGGGTCGCCGCCTGACACGGGGCACGGGCCTCCTTGCCACCATCGGCGCGACGGCTCCCTTTGTCGGCCTGTTCGGCACAGTGTGGGGTATCATGAATTCCTTCAGCGGGATTTCTCAGAGCCAGACCACCAATCTCGCTGTGGTCGCGCCGGGTATTGCCGATGCGCTGCTCGCCACCGCGCTCGGCCTTGTCGCCGCGATCCCGGCAGTCGTGATCTACAACGTCTTCGCGCGCGCAGTGACCGGGTATCGGCAGAACCTCGCTGATGCAGCCGCCGGGGTTGAGCAACTCATCAGCCTCGATCTTGACGTCCTCAAGGTGCCCGGCGCCCGCGAACACGCCGCCCCGGCGTTCGCGGCGGAGTAGCCCGCATGGCCGGCGGCATCCGCGAGCATTTCGGCGACGATCTCGAAGACAACCATGAGATCAACGTCACCCCCTTCATCGACGTCATGCTGGTGCTGCTCATCATCTTCATGGTGGCGGCGCCGCTCGCGACTGTCGACGTTCATGTCGATCTGCCGGCTTCGACGGCGCAGCAGACGCCGCGTCCCGACAAGCCGCTCTATCTGACACTCAAGAGTGACCACACGCTCAATCTCGGCAACGATCAGGTCGCGCGGGAGGGACTGTCTGCTGCGATCGCAGCGGCGGCGCAGGGCAACAAGGAGACCCGCATCTTTCTGCGCGCCGACAGGACGGTCGATTACGAGAGCCTGATGGGGGTGATGAACCTCTTGCGTGATGCAGGCTATCTCAAGATCGCGCTCGTTGGTCTCGAAACTACGCCATCGCCAACGCGAGACGGCGCAACAGGTCAGGCCGGTCCGTCGGGCACGCCATGATCGATTTCAACGGCTCCATCACGCGCCGCACGAGGATATTGGAAGTCATCTTGTGGTCCGGCGCAGCGCTGGTGACTCTCGGTGTTCATACCGGGGCGGTGGCATGGATGCTGCGATCCGACCCGGTGGTCGCCGCGGACAGTTCGCCGCCGGCCGCCATCATGGTCGAGATTGCCTCCGCGCCCGAAGCCATTCAGACCGAGAAAGACGAGATCAACCCGGACCAGAGGTCTGCGGACGAGAGCCGCCCCGCAGAGGAACAGAAGCAAGAGGAGACGCCGCAAGAGCAGGTGGTCGAGGAGATCAAGCCGGAAAAGGTCGAGCCGGTCGAGGACGAGGAGGTCAAGGACAACACTGTCGTTCTGGAGAAAGCCGAAGTCCAACTCCCGCCGGAGAAACCTAAGCCGAAGGAGCTGAAAGAGAAACAGAAACCGCAAAAGAAGCCGAAGCCTCAGAACCAGCTGGCCGCAGCCGATTCGAGAGCTGCGCGGCAGGCGCAGGTGCAGGCGCGCCAGTCGGATCGCATGGCCGCTGCACAAACCGCCTCCGGCGTGTCCTCCATGTCACCGGCGAATTGGCAGTCAAAGCTCATGGCGCATCTGGAGCGGCACAAGCGCGCTCTGTCCGGCGTGAGCGGACGCGGCACTGCCTATGTGCGCTTCTCCATCGACGGCGGCGGCAACGTGCTGTCGGCGAGCCTGGTACGTTCGTCAGGCTTCTCGGAACTCGATCAGGAGACGGTCGCCCTGGTGCGTCGCTCTTCACCCGTTCCGGCGCCGCCGCCCGGCGCCAACCGGATCATCACTGTGCCGGTCCGGTTCAACGCCAACTGAACAAAAACCGCCCCCTATTGTTGACGATTCGCGCAATCAACCAAAAGCGGCAATCAGAATGTGCGGTTCGCCTGTCTGTTCCGGTTCGCATGCCATGGTCGATACTCGACGACCCGGTCCAGTCAACGAGCGATATTCGGTGCGAGATGCGTTGCGCTTATCACCGTTTCCCAAGAGCAAATCACCAGCGAACAGGATCAGATTGCATTTCTGATGCCATGTTAGTGAGTTACGCTTGATTCCGTGGCGCTATTTTAGAAGGCTATAGCGTAATGTAGTTGCCATCTGTAACTCGACCGACGTCATCGACGTCCTGTCGGACCTGTTCATCCTGCGCGGTGTGCCCGGCCATGTTCGTTCCGATAACGGTCCGGAGTTCATCGCCAAGGCGGTGCGGGAGTGGATCGCCGCGGTAGAGGCAAAGACCGCGTTCATCGAGCCGGGCAAGCCATGGGAGAACGGCTATTGCGAGAGCTTCAACTCGAAGCTGCGCGATGAACTGCTCAACGGGGAGATCTTCTATAGCCTCGCCGAGGCAAAGGTCATCATCGAGGCATGGCGGCGCTACTACAATACCGGGCGGCCGCACTCATCGCTCGGCTACAGGCCGCCGGCACCGCAGGCCATCATCTGGCCCCGACAACCACCCGGATCGGTTCCATCGTCAGCACAGGCGATGGCTGAAAAGCCGGTCATGCATTAAGACTGAAACCGGACCACCTCATGGGGGTAGGCCAAATGCAGCTTGACGACACGAACCTCCTTGCATGCGTGCTACGCGCTCAAAAACTTCGTAAACTTGAGCTTGAGAAACAACTCCGCGTCAAATGGGAAGAGCTTGAAATTCCAGAAGCGCGAGCTCTCATCACACCACCTATCAGATCTATTTTATAATCGTTTGACGGCGCAGGCTTGTCTCTACAGCGACCTTTTGAAATGGCGTGCGATTTCGCCGATGACGCCGCGGCGGAAGGTGAGCACGCAGATCACGAAAATCGCCCCCCTGAATCACCGTGCCCCACTGGCCGAAGCCAGCCAGATACTGCTGCATGGCGATGATCACAAAGGCGCCGACCACCGGGCCGAACACCGGGCCGAGGCCGCCAACCACCGTCATCAGCACCACTTCGCCAGACATGGTCCAGTGCACGTCGGTCGCTATCTCAAGGATAGATGCCAGAAGGCCAAGTTCTGCTGTGGTCGCAGCAATTTTGTGAAGTTCGAAACACATCTGACCGAGATACGCGGCTACTTGAGTAGCTTGATTGACCATGCCCCCCTCCGTAAAGCGTGCGTAACGGGCATCGGTGGTCAAAGCGAATCGCTTTGGTCAACTGAGCATACTCCGGTTCCCGAAAAATAGAATATGATCGCGCGGCTACCGGAAGCTAAGAAGAGATCCCGCTCCGGTTCGCGCCCGAGGTAACCACTTATTGCGGAGAAACATCCGATCTGCTTTAGTTTCCTTGGTTTAGATTGCTCTATTCTTTTTTGAGTCCTTTTCGCATGTTTAGGCTGATCCTTGTTGCTGCGGCATTCGCTGGGGTTGCTTTGGGCGCCGCAAATGCGGACACGTTGGTTTTGACGCGACCCGATGGCTGCGCAAACGACCGGCGGAACTATGATTTTCTCGCATCGCGCTGCAGCGCTGATCCTGGCAGCCGCGCGTGGACGGCGAGCGACGTCATTCGGAGAACCTTAGCACCTGGTGATATGAGTCGTCAGGAGGTTATGAGGTGCGGGGATTTATCGCAGTGGGCAAATTTGTGTCGCTATCCTCAGTCTAATAATTCCCAAGCAGGGCAAATTAACAAACCTCAGAGACAATCTGCCGCTCCGACTTCAAGCAGTTCGGCTACAGATGGGCCACGCATCGAGTGCGTTTCATGGGGCTGCTTTGATGCTCGGTACGGCAATCCCAAGGAGCAGCAAGAAGGTACCGAGCGTTGGGCCCGAGCTTGGTGTAGCTATCGTTTAAGAAATGGACCGCTGATGACGCTCGACGAGCCAAAGTGCGTCGATTGGTACCTGAAAAAGGCGCGTTTCCAATACACCCCCCGGCCTGAACCGACCGTTCCGGCAATCGATCCATCAATGGAAGTGCAGCCGTATGAAAAAGGTAAGTTTGCCCCCTTGGCTTTGAAAACCCGCTCTGAACGCCAAGGCCGCATCGTAGACAACTGCGCCGGCAAAGTGACCTTTGACGGACCGAGCAAGAAGGATGGCGGCAATCGTTGCCCAACGCTGCCTGGCGCGGATGATTGGACTGGCAAGCTAGTCAGTTCATGCAAGGCCAAGTCAAAAGTGATATATCGAGTATCGTATGAGGCGCACGACGGAGGTCAGTTCTTTTCCTACTTGTTCCCCGCGACCCTTGAGCCGAGCGGCACAAAGGAGTTGAGGTATCTTAGTGTCTGTACACGTCGCCCCGCTGTCGACATCGTTGATGTTACGGAGGCCAGATGAAGTTATCCGGCATCTTCATGAGCGTTGGCATAGCATGCCTTATGTTCACAGTAAGAACTGCACAGGCGCTCGAGAGAGAGGTTGAATTCTCAATCCGCGATCAAATTAGTTTTGATTGCGCTACTGTTGAGTTTACGCCCGACGGATGCGTGCCGATCGAAGATACGAGATCTTTCAAATATTCAATTTCTTACGGATCAGAGTATGTGACGCTAACCTGGCGCGGAACGACCTCGGCCTTTTCACATCGCTGCGAGTACCGTTCGAATACGCCGCCAACACCCTTTCGGATTATCGAGCCGGACGGCTTTGCATATTCTGCAAGAAGAGACTGTGCTCATATAGACAAAGGTGACTTTGACCAGTTTACAATTCGAACTAAAGATCTTGATTACGCTCCTTATTTCGAGGAAATTGTAATTAGAATCTGGTCAGGCACTAACGAGTGCGACGCGATGAGTCGAATAGGCTCGCTTCCGCCAACCAGCGAGCAGCCATTGCCGGTTCGACTATCTTATTACTTCGGTAGCTGCAAATGGAACTAGCCGCTGCGATTCCGCTCGCTGTTGTTTCGCGTCATAGGCCAGCACCAAAGGAGATAGTCAAAATGCACCCTCTAAACTAACATTCCAATCGGACCACCCAGTGGGGGCCGGTCAAGCCGCTCCGGCACATGCTCAACGGATTCGACGATGAACTGAAGAAATTTGGCGACGTCCGAATCAAGCATTTCGATCCTGCGAGGGGACTGGCGAGCTTAGTCGATTATTGCTCCAAGGGTGCTCAAGCCGTCGATGATCGCTATGCTTGGGGTGACATGTATCAGGTGTTTCCACCAAAACGGGTTGTTAGGTCACCCAAGATATCCTTGAAGCCGAAACCGACGGTTGGAGCCAACTCGTCGTTCATGTCCGTCAGTGTTTTTCGTTGATCGCCTGTATTCAGCGAAATTGTTGGTATTTTTGTTGGTAGTTTTTAATGGGCCTAAATCGGATAGGCTTGGATATCCATAATATCTTGATCAATGTGATGACGCCCCTGGCACCATTTTCCCGATGAACATCAATTGGCTGTTGAGCTTGGCAGGCTACCCCGGTAGCGGCGAGCCGGCTTTGGCTTGCCGAGCGGGATGTCCCTCGGCGGGGGTGCCGCGGGCCTGGCGGATCTTTGCGCCATTTCGTGAGCGAAGACGCATGCCACGTCGATGGCCCTTGGATGGTCTGCGGACCGGTCAAGTCACCACAGCAATCGCATCGATCGCGATGTCGGCGCCAAGAGCGATTTCCGTCACCCCGACGCCGATGGTGCAGGGCGGATGAGACAGAAACAGTTCCCGTCGGATCCGATCGAACGCCGGCCAGTCGCGCTTTCTGTTGGTGAAATACATCGTCATTTTGACGACGTCGGAAAGCTGCGCCCCGTGTGCCGTGAGAATCGTCGACATGTCCGCGAAGATCTGGCGGATCTGGTCTTCGACGGATGGCAGTATCTGTCCGGTCGCGCGGTTCTTGCCGGCAAGGCCGCTCAGAAACACGAGATTGCCGACGCGGATGCCTGGCGAATACCAGCCCTCCAGACTTTTCGCGAGTTCTGGAACTTCAGCAACAAGCTTTTCCATGTCCGCATCCCATGGTCATGTGATAACCGCCGGCCGATGGAATCTGCGAAATCATGGAGCCGCGATCAAGTTGCGAGTTTGGGCACGATTGGTGCTTAAGCCGCCACACGTCACCGCGCAGGAAATTATCTGACAAAGGCGGCGCATTGCGGTTGCGTCGACGCCATTCCCGCGCCTTGCATGGATTCATCAGAGCCGACGTTCGATTTACGGCGGGCGTTCGTCAAGAAGACGGGCTTGCGCCGGGACAATCACTCGGGATCGCCGAATGGCACGATGATTGCTGAGGTTTACCTGATCACAGGAGAACCAGCATGTTTCGATCTGTCCTGCTCACGGCATTGTTCATCACGGTTACGCTACAGTCTCCGGCGCGTGCCGATATCCGCATCGGATGGCAGACTGGAGTCGTCAATGCGATCCTGACCTACGCATTCGAGACCGGAAAATTTGCGCAGCGTGGCGTGAAGGTTGAACTCAAGCCGTTTCCGGCGGGTCCCGCAATGCTTCCTGCTTTGGCGGCGGGAGAAATCGACTTCGGCTGGATGGGCGAGTTTCCGGCGACAACCGGATTCGCCAACGGCCTCCCCATTCAGATCGTGCTCGTGCAGAGCCTGCTGCCGACAGATGTTCGCCTTGTCGCCAACCCGGCAGCGAAGATCGAGAAGCTCGCCGACCTGAAAGGCAAGAAGATCGGCGTCACCATCGGATCCACCAGTCATAATTTTGTGCTTCTGGCGCTCAAGGCTGCGGGCTTGAGCGAGCAAGATGTGACGCTGGTCAATCTGGCGCCGGCGGCAATGGTGCCAGCCTATACGGCGGGACAAATCGATGCTGCGTTCACATGGGAGCCCGGCAGCGGCGAGCTTGAAAAGCAGGGCGGCAAGGTGCTGGCGACGACACAGAGCCTCGGGTCCATCACCGGCCTGTTCGGTGTCATCAACACGGACTACCTGTCGAAAAATCAGGATGAGTTCCAGAAATTCCTGCAGGCATGGTCCGACGGGCTGGCCGACTACGCCAAGGATCCGAAGGCCGTTCTGGCCTATGAAGCAAAGCGCCTGAACCAGACGGTGGAAGACCTCTCGGCTCTGATCGCGCGTCAGGGAGCGATCTTCCCTCCGGTCGAAGCCCAGCTCTCTCCGAACTATCTGGGCTCGCAAGACAAGCCGTCCGATTCCGCCGTGCTGGCACAGGTCGGCGCTATCGGTCAGTTCCTGCTCGACAACAAACGTATCGACCGGCTGCCCGCCAGTTTTGGCCCGCTCATCAATCAGGCTCCGGTGGCGACCTTCGTGCGAATGAAAACGAGGTAACGCCGTGGCCGACAGGATGGACTTGAGCTTCTCGGCGCTGCGCGCCCTGTATCGTCGCGACGATTCGATCCGCGACGTTTTCCGTGCGATTCTGGATTCCCTCGACGGCGAGAAGACGCAATCGGTCTGGATCCATCGTGCGTCGTCCGCCGAGATTTACGGGCAGGTCGAAAGGCAATTGCAGCGAAAGAGGCGCGGGGAATTCGTTCCGCTGTATGGACTGCCCTTCGCCGTCAAGGACAACATCGATGTTCTTGGAATGCCGACCACGGCGGCGTGTCCGGCGTTTTCCTACGATCCCGACAAATCCGCTCCCATTGTCGAGAAGCTGGTTCAGCTCGGTGCGATCTGCCTGGGCAAGACCAATATGGACCAGCACGGGACCGGGTTGACCGGCACACGATCGCCCTATGGCATTTGCCCTTCCGTCTATGACGCCCGCTATATTGGCGGCGGATCAAGCTCGGGATCTGCTGTCGCTGTCGCCAAGGGGCAGGTGAGTTTTGCGCTCGGCACCGATTCTGGCGGCTCCGGACGCATTCCGGCAGGTTACAACAATATTGTCGGCCTCAAGCCGACCATCGGGGCGCTCTCGTTGAATGGTGTCGTTCCAAACTCGCGTTGCTTCGACTGTCCGACGGTTTTCGCGCTCAATGTCGCCGATGTGGCAGAGATATTCGAGGTCGTCGAAGGCTATGACGAGAGCGATCCGTTCTCCAAGCAGAGAGTCGAACCGGCACCCAGGGGCGGCGCTTTATCCGGCGCATTCCGTTTCGCTGTGCCGGCATCCGACCAGCGCGAATGGTATGGCGCCATCGAGCCCGCGGACAAGTTCAACGAAGGCGTGGCGCGGTTTGTCGACATCGGCGGAGAGGTTCGTGACATAGACTTCGCTCTGTTCCGCGAAGCCGGCCGGATGATGCTGAATGGTCCGTGGGTCGCAGAACGGAAAGCCGGGATACGTGCGTTTTTCGAGAAGCAGCCCGACGCGTTGCTCGACGTTGTCCGCAAGATCTTCGACCGTGCGGATCAGTGGTCGGCGGTCGACGTCTTCGAATGGACCTATCGCCTCATGGAACTGCGGCGGCGGGCGCTGGTCGTGTTCAAGGACGTCGACTTTTTGCTCGTCCCGACCGCGCCCCGGCCTTTCACCATCGAGGAGGTGAACGCTGCGCCGATCGAGAGGAATATCGAGGTCGGATACTATTCTTACTTCGTCAATCTGCTGGACCTTTGCGCGATCAGCGTGCCCAACGGATTTCTCGATAACGGGATGCCATCGGGCCTGACACTGGTTGCGCCAGCCTGGCATGATCGAAACCTCGTGGCGCTCGCACAACGCTTGCCGCCCGTTCAGGAGGCGCCGCATCGGGCCGCCCGCCAGGGCGCGCGCTAGGCCATCGATTGGGCCTGCTGCTGCGAGGTAGGCTTGTTGTCTCTCCCGGCAACGGCTGTTGCCCTCGTTCCACGCGGCGGGAGAGAACGGCTTTGCCGGTCCGATTGTCTGCGTGGTAAGAACGGCCATGACAGAAATCGGCGAGAAAACGGCCGGCGTCCGGCTGACCGATGCCGTTGGGACAACGGTTCGCCAGCCCAGTCTGGTCAGCCGGCTTCCAGCGGACGCGCGCGCGCGCGTTGAGCGGCACGGCACGCGCAGGTCGTACCAGCGGGGGGAAAGGCTGTTTCTCCAGGGCGATGCCCATGACGGCATTGCGATCATCGAAAGCGGGCTGGTTCGCAGCTTCTATACCGCGCCGTCGGGTCGCGAGATTACCCTGGCTTACTGGCTGCCCGGAAATTTTGTCGGAGGCCCTGAGATTTTCGGCGGCGGCATCCATATGTGGTCTGCGTTGGCGGCCAAAAAGAGCACCGTCATTCACCTTCCGGGAGCCGGCCTGCGCGAGCTTGCCCGCGAGGTCCCCGATCTGGCGCTCGAAATCATCGACGCGCTGGTGTTCAAGGCGCGCTGCTATTCTTCGCTGGCCCAGATGCTCGGCACGCGTTCGTTATCGCAGCGGCTGGCGCAGGTGCTGATGCATCTCGTCGACACGCATGGTTTCGAGGAAGGAGCGGGCGGCGCTATCGCCATCGCCGCAGCCTTCACCCATGCTGAAATCGCCAAGCTGATCGGTGCGACGCGCCAGTGGGTCACCATCAGTCTCAACCGGATGCAGGAACGCGGAATCCTCAGCCAGAAGCGTGGAATGCTGATCATCCTGCGCCCCGATCTGTTGTCTGCGGCGGCGGCCGCCGAGGACGAATAAGCGGTTCGCCACGTGCCTCCAGAACGTATGCCGCCCCGGCCCATTGAAGCTCCAATCGGGCTTTGAAGGAAATTATCTGACACGCCGCATTGCGCATCGCGACCTCTCGATTTGCGGGGAAATACGCGAGAAATACGGCCGTTTCAGCGCCTTTCGACAAGACGATATGGTTTGGCACGCGTCTTGCTCTTCTCTTGCCGTAATCGCGCGAGGTGATGATGCAGGAAGTGGCCACCCATAGTCGTAACAGTGATCTGACGGACATCGAACGTCGTGTGCTGAGCCACATCGACGAACAGTCATGGCTCGATCTCACATGTGAACTCGTGCCCGCAGGTCAGCCCGACGCCGAGAACCCGCTCGATCCGGATGAAGCGCCGGCGCGCGAAGAGGGCGCGGCTCTGTTCATCGCGGACAAACTCAGGGATATGGGATTCTCGGTCAGCCTTCCGGTCAAGCGTGAAGGACGGCCGAACGTCGTCGGTGTGTTGCAGGGACGTGCCGGCGAACCGACCCTCATTCTCAACGATCATCTCGATACGTATCCGGCGGGGGACTGGAGCGCCTGGACGATGACCGGCGGACATCCGTTCCGGCCGACGCGGCATGGCGACAAGCTCTATGCGCGGGGCACGTCGGACACGCGGGGGAATCTCGCCTGCACGCTGCTCGCTGTGAACGCCATCCGGAAGGCCGGCATCGACCTGCGTGGCACGCTCAAATGCGTCTACACGGCGGATGAAGAAAAGAACGGGCCTGATGGCTCGATCTTCCTGCTCGACGAATGCGGTCTTGACGCGGACTACACCATCGTTTGCGAGCCGACCGGCTGGACCAGACCCGATGGCCAGTGGGGAATGGGGATCGCGGTTGCGAACGGCGGCAACTTTCTTGTCGAAATCGAAACTGGCGGGATCAAGACCCACTTGTGGCGTCCGGATACGGGCGTCAACGCCGTGGCGAAGATGGCCCGGCTGCTGACGGCATTCGAAACGATGACATTCACGCATACGCCGGCGCGGCTCGCCGGTGGAACGCCGCCGATGGTCGCCCTCATCAGGGTGCAGGGCGGCATCAAGCGCGAAATGCAATTCACGCCGGATCGTGCGCGGGCGGTGCTCGCCATTGTCGGCATCCTTCCCGGCATGACCGAGGACAGCGTCATGGCCGACATTCAGGCTGTCATCGACCGCCACATGCGCGACGATCCGACGCTGGAGGCCACGGCGCGAAGATATCCCGGAGCGATGTTCGTCAACGGCACGCGCGAGCAGGACGAAAGCGCCCATCCCACGCTGGCGTTGAGCCGCGCCTACAGCAGGATGCTCGGCGAGCCTCCGGCGATCTATCGCAAGAACGCCTTCAACGACACGATCCGGTTTTCCGAGCGGGGCCATGCGGCGATCACGTTCGGGCCCGGTGAAGACGGATGGCCGCCCGTCAACGAGTACATTCACATCGACAAGGCGGTCGCGGCCACAAAGATCCTTGCTCTCACGGTTCTCGAATTGCTCGGCGCCGACGCGTGAGATTGACGCAACGGCATTCACAGGAGGTCAGCATGTTTCGTCGCATTTCACGCCTCGCGGTCATCGCCGCGGTGACGTTCCTCGTCTCGTCCCATCACCTGCTGGCGCAGGAGGCCAGGAAAATCAGGATTGGCTATCAGACCGGAGAGATCAACGTCATCCTGTCCTACGCAGTGGGGAAAGGGCTTTTCAAGCAGAACGGTCTCGACGTGACGGTCTCCCAGTTCCCGGCCGGGCCGGCGATGCTTCCTGCCATTGCTGCCGGTGAGATCGATCTCGCCTGGATGGGAGAATTTCCGGCGGTGACCGGCTTTGCCAACGGTCTGCCAGTTCAGATCATCTTCATGGAGCGGATCGATGCGACCAATGTCCGGCTTGCGGCCAATCCTGCGGCGGGCATCGCGTCGCTGAGCGATCTCAAGGGCAAGCGGATCGGCGTCGCGGTCGGGTCGACAAGTCACTATCATCTTCTTCGCGCCCTCGAGAAGGCCGGCCTTCAGCCATCCGACGTCACGCTCGTCAACTTGTCGCCGGCGAACATGCCGCCGGCCTATGTGGCGGGACAGATCGATGCGGCGTTTGTCTGGGAGCCCAATGTCGGCGCCATCGAACGCGCCGGCGCGAAGCCGATCGCCACGACGAAAAGCCTCGACATGATCACGGGCGGTGTCTGGGTGGCGCGCAAGGGGTTCGTCAACGACAGCCCGGAGGCATTGCAGCTCTTCTTGAAGACCTGGGATCAGGCTCAGCAGGACTACAAGAAGGATCCCGCGGGAGTTCGCGCCTACGAAGCCAAACGAATCGACATGACGGCCGACCAGTTCGACAAGCTGGTCGAGGGGCAGGGCGTGGCGCACCCGACGTTTGAGCAGGTGCTGACGTCGGATTTCATGGGACCGCCCGGCCACGAAGCGGACTCCCGTCTCGGCAAGCATCTGCAGGGCATCGCGGCGTTCCTGCTGCGCGAGAAGCGCATTCAATCCATCCCGACCAACTGGAGCGATCTGCTCTATACCAAGCCGGTCCAGACCTATCTGGAGAGCCGGAAATGACGAGAAGGTCCCTCAGTCTGGTGTCCGAGCACGATCACTTTCCCGACGCCGGCGCAGGAGCGGCTTTGTCTCCGGTCAAACCCATCCTCGCATTCGATCGCGTCGGATTCAGTTACGAGGGTCGCGCCATCATGCGCGACGTCTCGTTCACGGTGCGGTCCGGCGAGATCGTTTCCCTGCTCGGCCCGTCGGGCTGCGGCAAGACGACGATTCTCAATCTAGTTGCGGGCTTTCTTCAGGCGACAGAAGGCGTCGCGCTGGTCGACGATCGCGAAATCGCGGGACCGGGGCCCGATCGGGGCGTCGTGTTCCAGACCGCCGCGCTGTTCGACTGGATGACGGTGGCGGACAACATCTCGTTCAGTCTGCGATGCGCGGGCCGCAGAAAGCGGGAGTGCCGCGAGGTCGCCGAGGACATGGCGCGCCTCGTCGGACTGTCGGCTTCGATCGATGCCTACCCCTATCAGTTGTCCGGGGGGATGAGGCAGCGCGTCGGTCTTGCGCGCGTCCTGGCGGCCAAGCCGAAGGTCATGTTGATGGACGAGCCGTTTTCGGCGCTCGACGTCCAGACGCGCGAGGTGTTGCAGGAAGAAGTGTTGCGCATCAGGGCGCGGATCGGCTGCACCATCCTGTTCGTGACGCACAGCATCGATGAGGCGGTCTTTCTGGGCGACCGGATCTTTCTTCTCGAGGATCTGAAGAACGGGTCGTTCGACGACATGCCGGTCGATCTGCCGTCTCCTCGGGACTCCGGCGAAAACCGTCTGCATGCATCGTTCATCCGGATGCGGGAAACGATCTACCGCAGAATGCGTCACTAACGCGCCGACCGCAGAGACTGAAAGGCCACGGCATGAAATCCGCTGCTTCAGCAAAACGCCAGTATATCGCGCTCGCTATCCTGTCGCCGCTCACCATCATTCTCCTCTGGACCTTCGTGTCCATGCGCGGCGCCGTTCCCGCGACGATCCTGCCGTCCCCGGGCAAAGTGGTGACGAGTCTGTTCGACATTTTCGAGCGAGGGTATTCGGGGATCAGCATCTGGACACATATCAATGCGAGCCTGTGGCGGGTCGGGATTGCGTTTGCCGCGGGATCGGTGCTGGGAGGCACCCTGGGGTTGCTGCGCGGGCGCGTTCCGGCGATCGATGCGTTGCTTCTCGTTCCGTCCGAGCTGGTTCGGCCGATCCCGCCGCTCGGTCTCATTCCGCTGTTCATTCTCTGGTTCGGCATCGGCGAGCTGTCCAAGGTGCTGCTGATTTTCCTGTCGGTCTTTCTGATCATGATGATCAACGCCCAGGCGGGGGCACGCGCGTGCGCGCTCGATACGCTGCGGGCGGCGGAATCGATGGGGGCGGCGCGCTGGCAGGTCTTCCGCTATGTGGTTCTGCCATCGGCGCTGCCGCAAATCATGACGGGCCTGCGCATTTCCATGAGTTCGGCGCTGACGATCCTTGTGGCGTCCGAACTGCTCGGAGGCGACCGCGGACTCGGCTTCGTGATCCTCGACGCCAGCAGCTTTTTCCGGACCACCTATGTCTTCGCTGGAATCGTGGTGATCGGGATCATTGGCCTCGTCAGCGATCGATGCATCGCCTATTTCGCCCGCAGGATTGTGCATTGGGAGGGCAAACGTTAAGTTTCGTCATCCTGTCGTCGATAGCTCCGATGCATCGCGATATCCCTGCGCAATTCCCTGGATCCATCCATGATCAACGGCGATGTCATGATCGCGTTTCCCTCCGCAACGACGGTGGTGCTGACGGTGCTGGCCGGCATGATCGGTGGCTTTGTGCGGGGATATTCCGGCTTCGGCTTTGGAATGGCGGCAATGCCGATCCTCACGATGGGTCTGCTTCCGTCCATCGCCGTGCCGACGAGTCTCATCATGGAGGTCGTGATCTCCTGTGCCGCCTTGCCGAAGGCACGAGGCCACGTTCAGTCGTCGATACTGGGGTGGCTTTTCTTCGGAACGCTGATCGGTACGCCCATCGGTCTCGCGGTGCTGGTCGCCGTTCCTGTTGACATCATGCGGCTGACGATCGCGATGCTTGTTGCCCTATCTGTCATCGTCCTGTGGCGGCAGCCTGTTCTTGCAAGGCGGGCGCCCGGTTCGCCGTCGCTGGCTGTGGCCGGGTTTGTCTCCGGGGTTCTCAATGGCGGGGCCGGGATGGCTGCGCCGCCGATCGTCATCGTCCTTCTGGGGAGCGATGCGCAGCCGCGCGTCGTTCGCGCCACCGTCATGGCATTCGTCACGATCAGCTCGATGCTCGGCATTGCCCTGGCCGCAGCGAAAGGCCTTCTCACAACCGATGCGATCGTCCCGTTGCTGATCCTGGTGCCATGCTCCGTCATCGGCGTCCTGGTGGGCGGAGCGGTCTTTGCCAACACGAACCATGCGAATTACCGGGCGATCAGTCTGGCTATTCTTTTCTCGGTCTCCTGCATCGCCATGATCGGCGTATCCCGAAACATCTTCCATTCTCTTTTCTGAACGGCGTGAGTGTCATGACGGACGTTTCCCGGATTTCTCTTTCATTCAGTTCCGTGCGTGAGGCGCTCACCCGCAGATTGAATTTCAAATCCTTGATCGAGGAAAGCGTTCGCCGCGCCAGAGCCGCATCGGGCGATGGCATTTTCACCGCGCTCGTGCCGGAAGCGGACGTTTTCGATCGCGTCGAACAGTTGCAGCGGCGCGCGGATCGTGGAGAGCGCCTGCCTCTGCTGGGACTGACATTTGCGGTCAAGGACAACATTCACGTCGCGGGAATGGCGACGACAAGCAACTGCCCGGGACTGTCGATCATGCCGGCCGAATCGGCCCGCGCGGTTCGTCTCGTGGAGGAGGCGGGCGCTGTTCTGATTGGCAAGAACACGATGGACCAGTTTGCGACGGGGCTGAACGGCACGCGCAGCCCGGAGCCGCTCTGCTGCAATGCGATCGATCGAAACTACATTCCGGGAGGGTCGAGTTCGGGGTCCGCCGTCGCCGTGGCGCGCGACATCGTGTCGTTCGCGCTCGGATCGGATACCGGCGGTTCCGGTCGCGTGCCCGCCGCCTGCAACGGAATTGTCGGTCTGAAGCCGACGATCGGGCTCGTCAGCACAAGAGGGCTGCTGTTCAACAGCCGCATTCTCGATGTGATTCCGGTTTTCACCCGACAGGTCGAGGAAGCGTATGAAATTCTCGAACTGATCGCGGGTTACGATGCCGATGATCCGTTCAGCCGCGAGGACGCCGGCCGTATCGATCTGGCGATGAGGGAGCCGGACGTCCGAACCATCGCGATTCCGAGGGCGGATCAGCTCCGGTTCTTCGGCGATGACCATGCTGCCGAGGCGTTTCAGGCGAATATCGAAGCCCTCGGAACGTGTGGCTTCGATCTGGTCGAGATTGACTTCAGACCGTTCGAGGAAGCCGGTCGGCTGGTGTTCCAGTCGCCGCTGGTTGCCGAGCGGCTCTGCGATTATGGCGAGGTGATCGCGAACCGGCCCGACACCATTCATCCGGCCGTGTGGGCCGCCATCGAGCCGGGCCTGTCCTACACCGCCAGAGAGGCCTTCGAGGCATTCTACGAACTCCGGCGCCGTCGCAATGATGTCGTTCGGCAATTGTCGGGTGTGTCCGCGCTGGCGGTGCCGACGGTCCCGACGATTTTCACCATCGAGCAGATGCTGGCGGAACCGATGACGCGCAATTCGATCATGGGCACCTATACGTATTTCGCGAACCCGCTCGATCTTTGCGCGGTGTCCGTGCCGGGGAAGCGCCGAAACGACGGGTTGCCATCCGCTCTCTGTTTCGCGGCGATTGCGGGACAGGACGGGGTGTTGCGGAAAATCGCGTCGGCCTTCGAAAGCGCCAGCCTCAATGCGCACGGCGAGCTGTGCCCCGCATGACGGATCGGTCCGCTTCCATCGCGCCATCACGCGCCTGATGGAAACAAAAAACACGATCATCTCAGCAGGCGATCGATGGTCTGCAGGGTTCGTTTGACCGCCGTTTCGTTCGCGATGTGGTAGTAGACGTGCTTTCCCTCGCGGCGCGCGCAGAGCAGCTTTGCCGCGCGCAGTTTTGCCAGGTGCTGGGACAGCGAGGCCTGGGGGACGCCCACCGTATGAACCAGTTCGCCGACAGACAGCTCGTTCACGGCCATGAGTTCGTGAAGAATGAGCAGTCGCCGGGCGTTTGAAAACACCCGCAGCAACGCCGTCGCCTCGGCGATACTCGTCGTCGAAGCGCAAAACCGTCGAACGGCGGCCCGGCGTGGTTGCAACGGCGGCTTGTGTCTGGCTTTCGCACGCGCTGACGTTCGCTTCGTGGCCATCTGGTATCCATTTCTCAGGATGTCGCTCATGTCCCGCGCGGGGATCAGTCAGATGTGGCGCGCCCCTTGATTGTCCTGCGGCCATGATGGGCGTTATGCCCGGCCATCATGTTTTCGATTGGCCCTCGCGTGTCGGACGTCTGCGTTTGCTGCTTGGAGCCGTCGCGCAGAATGCGTCGTGGAGCGCGCTGACGATGGTCAGAATTTCGGGCCGGACGATGGAATAGTAAACGGTGGTGCCGTCGCGACGGGCTTCGACGAGGCCGTCCGATCGAAGCCGCATCAGTTGTTGCGACATCGGCACCTGATCGATGTCGAGCTGATGGCGCAGGTCCGCGACCGACTTCTCGCCATCTACCAGTGCACACAGCACCAGCAGGCGTTGCGGGTGAGACAGGCTGCGCATCAGCGCGGCGGCCGATTCCGCGGCCGGGATCATGTCTTTTACATTCATCTTCTTGAATTTATAATTTTTGAATGTTACAGTCAAGCGGAAAGCAAGACGAGAGGGCCATCGCCGCGGCGGGCAGCCGTTGCGACAGGGGCCTAACTCGAAACAGGACGGTGACCCGTCGGCGCGGGCGCAAGGTCTCAAACGGAGGGAATGTCATGTCTCATATCGTGGTTTTGGGTGCGGGACTCGGTGGTCTTATCATGGCGTACGAAATGAAGGCCAAGATTCGACGCGACGATCGTCTGACTGTGGTCAATTTCGGTTCGAGCTATTCGTTTGTGCCGTCCAATCCCTGGGTCGCGGTCGGCTGGCGGCAGCCGGGCGACATCACGGTCGATTTCGGGCCGGTCCTGAAGCAGCAGGGCATCGGATTGCGGGTCGAGGGGGCGAAGCGGGTTCATCCCCAGGACAACCGAATCGAACTCAACGACGGCTCCGTCGTCGATTACGACTATCTGATTATCGCCACCGGACCGGACCTCGCCTTCGACGAGATTCCAGGTCTCGGTCCCGATGGCCATACCCAGTCCGTCTGCCACACCGGTCACGCGCTTCAGGCCAAGGCGGCCTTCGACGCGCTGGTGAAAAAGCCGGGGCCGGTGGTGATCGGCGCCGTGCAGGGCGCATCCTGCTTCGGCCCGGCTTACGAGTTCGCGTTCATTCTCGACACCGCGCTGCGCAACGCGCGCGTCCGCGATCGGGTGCCGATGACCTTCGTCACGCCCGAGCCCTATATCGGCCATCTCGGCCTCGACGGCGTCGGCGATACCAAGGGCCTGATCGAGAGCGCCATGCGCCATCGCCACATCAAATGGATCACCAACGCCCGTACCACCCGGGCGGAGGCCGACAAGATCGTGGTCGAGGAAGTCAACGATGACGGCTCGCTCAAGGCCACGCACGAACTGCCGCAGGCGTTCTCCATGCTGCTGCCCGCCTTTCGCGGGGTGCCGGCGGTCCATGGCATCGAGGGCCTGACCAATCCGCGCGGATTCATCACGATCGACAAGCATCAGCGCAACCCGGCCTTCCCAAACGTCTTCTCGGTCGGCGTGTGTGTGGCGATCCCGCCGGTCGGCAAGAACCCGCTCGCGGTCGGTGTGCCCAAGACCGGCTTCATGATCGAATCGATGGTGACGGCCACGGCGGAGAACATCGCCGCGTTGCTCCGGGGCGAGGAGCCCCGAGCTGTCGCAAGCTGGAATGCGGTCTGTCTCGCTGATTTCGGCGACGACGGCATCGCCTTCGTCGCTCAGCCGCAGATCCCGCCGCGCAACGTCAACTGGGCGTCGCAGGGGCTGTGGGTGCACGCCGCCAAGATCGGCTTTGAAAAATATTTCCTGCGCAAGATCCGGCAGGGCAAGCCTGAGACATTCTACGAGAATCTCGTTCTCGACATGCTCGGCATCAAGAAGCTGAAGGAAATCCACATGGAGGCCGCCGACTAGGCGGTCCCGAACCCGAAGGAAACGACAATGACAATCGATCGCGCTGTGATGATGTTCGCCGGCTTCATGGTTCTGCTATCCGTGGCGCTGACGTTTTACGTCTCGCCCTGGTTTGTCCTGTTCACGATCTTCATCGGACTCAACCAGATCCAGGCGTCGATCACCGGCTTCTGTCCGGCGGCGCTGGTGTTCAGGAAGTTCGGCTGCCCGGCGGGCGTGGCGTTCAAGTGAGGAAAGTCCGCGTCATCGGGTCGTCCGGTGACGCCGTGAGGTTGCGGCGAAGGTGACAGGTGTCATGTCTCGATTGAATGTGTTGTTGCTGGCCGCGTTCTCCGCCACGGCGGCGATCCTCTGCACCGCCGAGGCTGGTGCCGCGGAATTTGTCGTCAAGGCGGGGACGATTCCTGAAATGAAAGCGGTGTTCGGCCAGGTCGAAAGTCGCATCGTCGTCCCGGCGCGCGCCCGAATCGGCGGCGCCGTCCGTGAATTGCGCGTCAGTCAGGGCGACCATGTCGCCGAGGGGCAGGCGATCGCCGTCATCGTCGACGACAAACTCCCGCTTCAGCTCAACGCCGCCGAGGCGAAGATCGAGGCGCTCAACTCGCAACTCGACAATGCGCGGACCCAGCTGGACCGGGCGCAGCAGCTTCGGGCCACCGGCACCGGCACGCAGGTCAGTCTCGATCAGGCCAAGATGCAGTTCGAGGTGACGATGAACCAGATGGCCGCCGCCCGGGCCGAAAAAACCGTCATCGAGCAGACCGCGCGCGAGGGCACCGTGTTCGCGCCGGCGGCAGGGCGGGTGCTGACCGTGCCGGTCACGCTCGGCTCGGTCATCCTGCCCGGCGAGGAGATCGCCCGCATCGCGCCGGGTCCGTACTATCTGCGGCTGTCGCTGCCGGAGCGGCATGCGGCGGAAGTCGTGCAGGGCTCCGACGTGCTGGTCGGCGAGCGCGGCCTGATGCGGACGCAGGACCTTCTGCCGACCGCGCATCGCGGCAGGATCGTCAAGGTCTATCCCGAGATCGTCGACGGGCGTGTGATTGCGGATGTCGAGGTTCAGGGCATCGGCGACTATTTCGTCAACGAACGCACGCTGGTGTCGATTCCGGTCGGCAAGCGCAAGGTCCTCGCCGTCCCGCCGGCGGCGGTCCGCACCGTGCACGGCGTCGATTATGTGCGTGTCATTACCGCCAAAGGCGAGATGGACGTCGCCGTCATCCTCGGCGAAGCCTTCGAGGAGAACGGACAGGGACGTGTCGAGATTCTCACCGGCCTGCATGACGGCGATCGGGTCGTGTTGCCATGAAACTCGGAATTGCCGGCAATCTCACCCGCGCCTTCATCGCCTCGCCGCTGACGCCGCTCATCCTGCTGGCGGCGCTGTCGCTCGGCCTCGTCGCCCTGATCGTGCTGCCGCGCGAGGAGGAGCCGCAGATCTCGGTGCCGATGGTCGATATCCATGTCACCGCCAACGGCCTTCGGGCGGAGGACGCCGTCAAGCTCGTCACCGAGCCGCTCGAAACCATCGTCAAGAGCATCACCGACGTCGATCATGTCTATTCGCAGACCGAGGACGATGGCACGGTGGTCACGGCGCGCTTCAAGGTCGGCACCAATCCCGACGCCGCCATTCTGCGCGTGCATGAGAAAATCCGCGCCAACATGAATCGGATTCCGGTCGGGATCCCAGAGCCGCTGATCGTCGGCCGCGGCATAGACGATGTCGCGATCGTCGTGGTCACGCTGCGCCCGACCCCCGAGGTGGCCGCGCGCTGGACCGCGAACGACCTGACGCGGCTTGCCCGCGAATTGCAGGTCGAAGTGGCGAAGCTGCCGGACATCGGCCTCACTTACATCGTCGGCGAGCAGCCGGAGCAGTTCCGCGTCGAGCCGGACCCGGACCGGCTGTCGCTCTACGGCATCACCCTGCAACAGCTCGCCGCCAAGATCGAAGGCGCCAACCGCTCGTTCCGGATCGGCTCGGTGCGGGAAGACACCCGGCAGCGCGCCATCATCGCCGGCCAGACGCTGCAGTCACTTCCCGACATCGGCAACCTCCTGCTCACCGCGCGCGACGGCCGCCCCGTGTATGTCCGCGACGTCGCCCGCGTCGTGCTGGCGACGTCTCCGGCCGAAAACCGGGTGACCGATATCCGCAAGGTGGCGGGCCAGCTCGAACGCACGCCCTCGGTCTCGCTGGCCATCGCCAAGCGCCCCGGCACCAATGCGGTGGTCATCGCCGAGGAGATCGTCAGCCGGCTGGAGCACGTGCGCGGCCAGATCTTTCCCAGCGATGTGGAGATGACGGTCACGCGCAACTACGGCGAGACCGCCAACGAGAAGGCCAACGAGCTCCTGTTCCATCTTGGTCTGGCGACGGTATCGATCGTGGTGCTGGTCGCCTTTGCCATCGGCTGGCGCGAGGCGCTGGTGGTGGCCGTCGTCATTCCGACCACCATCCTGCTGACGCTGTTCGCGTCGTGGATCATGGGCTATACGCTCAATCGCGTCAGCCTGTTCGCGCTGATCTTTTCGATCGGCATTCTGGTCGACGACGCCATCGTGGTGATCGAGAACATCTCCCGTCACTGGGCGATGGATGACGGACGCCCGCGCGCGCAAGCCGCGATCGATGCCGTCGCGGAAGTCGGCAATCCGACCATCGTCGCCACCCTGACGGTGGTCGCGGCGCTGCTGCCGATGTTGTTCGTCTCGGGCATGATGGGCCCCTATATGAGTCCGATCCCGGCCAATGCCTCGGCCGCGATGCTGTTTTCCTTCTTCGTCGCCGTCATGCTGACGCCATGGCTGATGATGAAGCTCGGGAAAGATCATGCCGGCGGCGGCCACGAGAGCGCCGGCGGCGGGCGCCTCGGACGGCTGTATGTGGCGGTCGCCAAACCCATTCTGGCGACGCGGCGGCGGGCATGGATATTCCTGATCGGCGTCGGTCTCGCCACCGTGGCGTCGCTCGGGTTGTTCTACACCAAGCACGTCACGGTGAAGCTCCTACCGTTCGACAACAAGGCCAATCTGCAGGTCGTGCTCGATCTGCCGAAGGGCTCTTCCGTCGAGGACACCGACCGGACGCTGCAGGCGATCGTCGACCGGCTGGCGGGCGTGCCGGAAATCATCTCGTTCCAGACCTATGCCGGCGCGGCCGCGCCGTTCGATTTCAACGGTCTGGTGCGGCACTACTATCTGCGCGCCAACCCCGAGCAGGGCGACGTCGCGATCAATCTTCTGGAGAAGGGCCGGCGTTCGCGCGCCAGCCACGCCATCGCGCTCGACATCCGCCAGCGTCTCGCGGGTCTCGATCTGCCGGACGGCTCCATCCTGAAGGTGGTCGAGCCGCCGCCCGGCCCGCCGGTGCTCGGCACCCTGCTGGCGGAAATCTACGGTCCCGATCCGGAGACGCGGCGCGCGGTCGCCGCCAAGGTCCGCGAGGCGTTCCAGAGCGTTCCGTTCATCGTCGATATCGAGGACAGCTATCGCAACCAGCCGCAGCGCCTGCGCGTCGCCATCGATCAGGACAAGCTCGAATACTACAAGGTCGAGCAGGCGGACGTGTATGACACGCTGCGCTATCTCTACGGCGGCGCCACGGTCGGCTATTCCCATCGCGGCGGCGGCCGTACGCCGATCGCGATCCGGCTGGCGTTGCCGAAGGCGGACGGGGTGATGGACCAGCGGGCGCTGACCACGCCGGTGCCGGCCAACGCGTTGCCCGGGGGGCGCGGGGTGGTCGAGCTCGGCGACGTGGTCAGCGTCACCCGCGAGCCGGCGTCCTATCCGATCTTCCGGCACAACAGCCGCCCCGCCGAGATGGTGACGGCGGAACTGGCCGGTGCCTATGAAGCGCCGATCTACGGCATGCTCGCTGTGCAGCAGGCGATCGACCGGATCGATTGGGGCAACCTGCCGAAGCCCGTCATCAGGCTGCATGGCCAGCCCGACGACGAGACCCGGTCGACGCTGCTGTGGGACGGCGAGTGGGAGGTGACCTGGGTGACCTTCCGTGACATGGGCGCGGCCTTCATGGTGGCGATCCTCGGCATCTACATTCTCGTGGTCGCGCAGTTCGGCTCGTTCAAGCTGCCGCTGGTGATCCTGACGCCGATCCCCCTGACCTTCATCGGCATCATGCTGGGTCACTGGCTGTTCAACGCGCCGTTTACGGCCACGTCGATGATCGGCTTCATCGCGCTCGCCGGCATCATCGTGCGCAACTCGATCCTGCTGGTGGATTTCATCCGTCACGCGCGACGGCCCGGCCAGCCGCTGCTCGACGTGCTGCTGGAAGCCGGCGCCATCCGCTTCAAGCCGATCCTGCTGACCGCGATCGCCGCGATGATCGGAGCCGCGGTCATCCTCACCGATCCTATCTTTCAGGGCCTGGCCATCTCGCTGCTGTTCGGCCTCGCGTCCTCGACGGCGCTCACCGTGCTGGTGATCCCGGCGATCTATATCGTGTTGCGGGGTGATCGGCCGGCCGATCGTGGCGCATAGCCATGGAACCGGGCGGCCACATGCGACGTTAGTCCCCCTGCCGGAATTCGCGTGGCTCGTTTCCCGGGCCACGCGTAGCGAGGGAGAGCAAGATGACTGGCAAGGTGCAGGAAAACATGGAAGTCATTGGCGCCGATGGCGTCCATGTCGGGACCGTGGACCGGATCGAGGGGCGTCGCATCAAGCTCAAGAAAAGCGACGCCTTCGGCCACCACGAAGGGCATCACCACTATATCGAGATGGGGTTCGTCGCCGGCGTGGAGGGCAGCAAGGTGCGTCTGTCCGCCAATGCGGACGTCGCCGTTACGCTTGAAGAAGAACCTTCGGGACGCCCTGTCCGACTGGGGTAACACCGGCAACGGATCGTCGGCGAAATCGCGTCGTGGCCTCCCGGTCGGTAACGGCCGGCTGTCGCGACGCCGTCATACATGCACGGTCCAAACAAGGAAGGTTGTTTCGATGGACGGCTACGATCTCTACCTCAATGCGAAGAAGCCGGCGGTCGGACTTTATGTCCGCAAAGGCGCAGGTCTTCCCGATCTCGCGGACAAGGGCGACTGGGTTTTCGACGGAACGGCGGCGCAAAACCTCGTGCCGGAGAATGTTGTGGCGGATATCAAGGCCAACGGCCACGCGTTTCGGGATATGGATTGAACGCAACGGCGGTTCAGCGCGGGACGCGGCTGTTCGCGCGGCCTGCCGTCTCTCGCGGGGCTGTCGCCGGGAGCCGTCGCTATTATGACATCCGCCACCGGTCGAAGGACCGGTGGCGGTCCGCGTTCCCCGCTGGTCTGCATTCCCTCAAATGATCTGGTACAAACCGGCCATTGTCCTGCTAAAGAGCGGGAACTGGACAAGCCCGGACAGGCTGCGGAGACCGCGAATGCGGGCGCGCCGCGCATGACGGGCCGGATCGTTTGAGGAAACTGGCGTGCCTCCTGCCGTATCACAGCCGGTCGTCGCGAAATTGACGCGGGCGGCCATCTTTCTGGTTGCGACCATCAATCCCGGACAGGACAACGACGTGATCGTCCGTCAGGTGTGCGCGGACCTGTCGGGGCTCCTGCGCGCGGTGGGTTTTCGCGACCTCGAGTCCCGGCTGTCCTGCGTGATGGGGTTCGGATCGCAGGCGTGGGACCGGCTGTTCGGCGCGCCACGGCCGAAGGATCTCCATCCGTTCCGGGAGATCCATGGCGTGTATGACGCCCTCGCCACGCCGGGCGACATTCTCCTGCACGTCCGCTCCACCCGCATGGATATCTGCTTCGAGGTCGCGAGCCAGATCGTGTCCCGCCTCGGCGGCGCGGTGACCGTGGTCGACGAGGTGCATGGTTTCAAGTATTTCGACGACCGCGATCTGCTGGGCTTCGTCGACGGGACCGAAAATCCGGTCGACCAGGACGCGCTCGATGCGGCCATCATCGGCGATGAGGACGCGGCGTTCGCGGGCGGCAGCTATGTGATCACCCAGAAATACCTGCACGATCTGGCGCGCTGGAACGCCAAGCCGGTCGAGGAGCAGGAGCGGATCATCGGCCGCGCCAAGCTGTCCGATATCGAACAGGACGACGCGGTCAAGGCGTCTTACGCCCACAATGTTTTGACCAACATCGAGGAAGACGGGCGGCAACTGCAGATCGTGCGCGATAACATGCCCTTCGGCGAGATCGGCAAGGGCGAATTCGGCACCTATTTCATCGGCTATGCCCGCTCGCCCCGACCGATCGAGCAGATGCTGGAGAACATGTTCGTTGGCCTTCCCGCCGGCAATTACGATCGCCTGCTCGATGTCAGCCGGGCCGTCACGGGCACGCTGTTCTTCGTGCCGTCGGCGACGTTCCTCGACAACGTCTCCCCTGACGTCGCCGCGCCGGACGCGGCTGCCGCGGTCGATGCGCCCACGCCTCTGTCGACTGCCGCCGGCAAGGCGGCGTCCCGCGCCCCGGGGCTCGGCGGCGACGGGTCGCTCGGAATTGGCTCCCTGAAAAAGGAAGGTTAGCACATGAACAATCTTCACCGGCACCTCGCCCCGATTTCCGACCAGGCCTGGGCCCAGATCGAGGACGAAGCCTCGCGGACCCTGAAGCGCCATCTTGCGGCGCGCCGCGTCGTCGATGTGTCCGAAGCCAGGGGCGTCGATTTCTCGGCGGTCGGCACCGGCCATGTGCGCGCGATCAAGGGGCCGGCCGACGGCATCTTGGCGCAACAGCGCGAGGTCAAGGCGCTGGTCGAGCTGCGCGTGCCGTTCCAGCTGTCGCGTCAGCAGATCGACGATGTCGAGCGCGGCGCTCTCGACGCCGACTGGTCGCCGGTCAAGGACGCCGCGCGCCGGATCGCCTTCGCCGAGGACCGCGCGATTTTCGACGGTTACGCGGAGGCCGGCATTCAGGGTATTCGCGAGGCCAGCAGCAATGCGCGCCTCGCGCTGCCCGCGAGCGTGAAGGCCTATCCGGATGTCGTGGCGCGGGCGGTGAGCGAATTGCGGCTGGCCGGCTGCAACGGGCCCTATGCGCTGGTGCTCGGCGGCGACGCCTATACCGCGGCCACCGGCGGCAGCGACGAAGGCTATCCGGTGGTCCGCCATATCGAGCGTCTGGTGGATGGCGGACTGATCTGGGCGCCGGCTATCGAGGGTGCGTTTGTGATGACGACGCGCGGCGGCGATTTCGAGCTGGATATCGGCCAGGACCTGTCGATCGGCTATCTCGGCCATTCGAGTACGACGGTGGAGCTGTACTTCCAGGAGACGTTCACCTTCCGCGTGCTGACCACCGAGGCGTCGGTGGTCCTCGGTTCCGGCAGGGCGTCCTGAACAGCGAATGGAGCCTGCGTCATGGCCGGGCGTTTCAAGATCGGCGATCACGTCACATGGAATTCCGAGGCCGGCCATGTCAGCGGGACGATCGTTGCCGTGCACACCTCGGACTTCCAGTACAAGGGGTACACGCATCACGCGTCGGAGAGCGATCCGCAGTATGAGATCAAGAGCGACAAGACGGACCACGTCGCGGCCCACAAGGGCAGCGCGCTCCGTCGCGCCTGACGCTGTGCCGTGCTGCCGGTCTTCACCATAGGGCATTCCAATCGCAGCATCGATGATTTCGTCGACCTGCTGCGCGGCGCGGACATCGGGGATCTCGCCGATGTGCGCAAGATGCCGATGTCGCGGGCCAATCCGCAGTTCAACGGCACCGCGCTTGCCGCCACTCTGGCGGCGGTCCAGATTTCCTATGCGCACATCGCGGCGCTCGGCGGCCTGCGCGGCAAGGCCGCGCGCGTGCCGACGGAGGTCAACGAGTTCTGGACCAACAAGAGTTTCCACAATTACGCCGACTATGCCCTGTCTGACACGTTTCAGCAGGGGCTTGCGGACCTGCTCGATCGGGCCGCGCAGCGGCGCTGCGCCGTCATGTGCGCGGAGGCGGTGTGGTGGCGCTGTCATCGCCGCATCATTACCGATTACCTGATCGCGCGTGGGCGCACGGTGTTCCACATCATGGGTCCGGGACGGCTGGAGACCGCGCGGATGACGCCGGGCGCCGTCATCCAGCCCGATGGCACGGTGGTCTATCCCGAGAGTCCTGCGTTGTAAGTCCGGGTGGCGGAAGCTAGGCTTGCGGCCGGTTTCGGGGGTTCCATTCGATGCGGCCAGTTATACGTCTATTCCTGCGTGCGTTCGTCCGTCAGCCGTCCCGTCGTGCGCGCCGCGAATGTTTTGCTGCGGTCGTGCTGCTCGTGCTGCTGCCCGGCATCAATCAGGCGCGCGCGCTGCAGCTCAGTCCCGAGCAGAACCAGCTTTACACCTCGGTGTCGATCAATCCGCCGAGCGAGAGCACGATGACGGTGTGCTACGGTTTCGTTTGCCGCCGCCGCGCCGAGCTGGATTTCACCGCCGCCGACCGCAAGGCGCTGACGCAGATCCTCGCCGCCGGTGGGGCTTCGCCCGCGGCCGAGCGCGCCGCCGTGCAGAAGGCGGTGATCTGGTTCGACAGGCGCATCGGTCCTGTGATCGGCACCACCCAGCGCGTCGCCCATGCCGATATCCGCACCGGAGCCGCGGCCCAGAATTTCGACTGCTGGGATTCCACCCGCAATGTTTCGAGCCTGCTGCTGGTGCTGCAGGAATGGGGGCTGCTGAAACACCACACCGTCGGCAATCCGCGCTATCGCGGCAACCTGTTCGCGATGCAATTGCCGCACAACACCGCGGTGCTGACGGAGAAGGCCAGCCATGTGGAGTGGGCGGTGGATATGTGGACCACCCGTTACGCCCAGCCGCCCGACGTCAAGCTGCTCGAGCAGTGGCTGCGCGAGGACTGACGAACTCCCCGCTCACGCCTGCACCGGCGTTGTCCGGGCCGCGGCCCAGTAGCGGTCGCGCAGGTGGCGCTTGACCAGCTTGCCGGTGGGCGTGCGCGGCAGTTCGGCTTCGAAGTCGATGCTCCGGGGGCACTTGATCGGCGACAGATGCCGGCGGCAGAACGCGATCAGCTCAGTTGCGAGGGCGTCGCCCGCTTGCGCCATGTGGTGGGGCTGCACCACCGCCTTGACCTCTTCGCCCATCTCCTCGTTCGGCACGCCGAACACGGCGACGTCCGCCACCGCGGGATGCGTGATCAGCACGTCCTCCGTCTCCTGCGGATAGATGTTCACGCCGCCGGAGATGATCATGTAGGCCTTGCGGTCGGTGAGATAGAGAAAGCCTTCCGCATCGACATAGCCGACGTCGCCGAGCGTGGACCAGCCGCGCCTGTTGTAGGCGCGCTGCGTCTTGTCCGGATCGTTGTGATAGGCGAATTGCGGGCCGTCGGCGAAATAGACCGTGCCGATCTCGCCGGTCGGCACTTCCTCGTCATCATCATCCAGGATCTTGAGCTTGCCGACCACCGCGCGGCCGACGGTGCCGCGATGGCTGAGCCAGTCCTGCGAATTGGAGACGGTGACGCCGTTGCCCTCCGATCCCGCATAGTACTCGGCGATGATCGGTCCCCACCAGGCGATCATCCGCGCTTTCACCTCCACCGGGCAGGGCGCGGCCGCGTGAATCGCCATCCTGAGCGAGGACACGTCGTAGCGCGCGCGCACCTCGTCCGGCAGCTTCAGCATGCGCACGAACATGGTCGGCACCAGCTGGGTGACGTTGATGCGGTGTTTGTCCACCAGTTGGAGGAAGTTCTCGGCGTCGAAATGCTCCATGATGATCGCGGTGCCGCCGAGTACGCCGACCATCATGTTGTAGCGCAGCGGGGCGGCGTGATAGAGCGGCGCCGGCGACAGGTAGATGCTCTCTGCGGACATGCCGTAGATATCCGCGCACAGATATTTCAGGAAGGCGTTGGGCACCAGAATGGATGGCTCCGTCATGGCGCGGAGCACGCCTTTCGGCCGCCCCGTGGTGCCCGACGAATACAGCATGTCGATGCCGGCGGCCTCATCCGCGATCGGCGTCGCCGGCTGCGTGGCCAGCGCGGCGTCCCACGACCGGAACGGACCCTGCGGCGCTCCGGTGACGAAGAACGTCGGCGCGTCCGCGCCATTGCCGGCCAGTGGCGCAATGGCCGCGAGGCAGGCCGGCGAGGTGATGACCACCCGCGCGCCGCAATCCTTGACGATGTAGGCGATCTCCTCCGAAGTGAGATAGCGGCTGATCGCGGTGTAATACAGCCCCGCGCGCTGCGCCGCCCAGCAGATCTCCATGAAGGCGAGGCAGTTCTCCATCAGAAACGCGATGTGGTCGCCGGTCTTCAGCCCGAGTGAGCGGAACAGCTGCGCGCCCTGGTTGGAGCGGCGGTCGAGGTCGCGATAGGTGATGGCCTCGCCGCTGCCCGCCATCTGGTAGGCGATCTTGTCCGGCGTGGTCCGGGCGTGGAGAGAGGGATGGGTCATGGGGCGCGTTTCCTCATGGACGGCGGATGGGTCCGCTCTTGAATTGAAGTGCAGAAAACTCCTGGTCGTTCCGGCGAAGGCCAGGATCTATCACCCCTGAAGGATGATGGGAATCCGTGCCCGGCAATCGTCGGCGGTGGCTATGGGTCCCGGCTCGCGCTCGCTGTGCTCACTTGGCCGGGACGACGATTGTTGTGTCTCACAACCGCTCGACGATGGTGACGTTGGCCATGCCGCCGCCTTCGCACATGGTCTGCAGGCCGTAGCGCTTGTTGCGCTGCCTCAAGGCGTTGATCAGCGTGGTCATCAGCTTGGTGCCACTTCCGCCGAGCGGATGGCCGAGCGCGATGGCGCCGCCGTTGACGTTGAGCCTGGCCGGATCGGCCCCGGTGGTTTTGAGCCATGCGGTCGGCACCGAGGCGAACGCCTCGTTGACCTCGAACAGGTCGATATCGTCGATGCTCATCCCGGCCTTCTTCAGCGCGCGCTCGGTGGCGGGCAGCGGCGCTTCCAGCATGATGACCGGATCGTGGCCCATCATGGTCAGGTGATGGATGCGCGCCAGCGGCGCGATGCCGAGCGACTTCAGCCCCTTCTCGTTGACCACCATGACGCCGGAGGCGCCGTCGCAAATCTGGCTGGCGTTGGCGGCGGTGATCTTGCCGCCGTCGACGATGGTCTTGACGCCGCTGATGCCTTCAAGGGTTGCGTCGAAGCGGATGCCTTCGTCGATGGCGTGGATGTCGGTCGAGCCGTCGGCGCGGGTGATCGTCAGCGGCACGATTTCGTCCCTGAACGCGCCGGCCTCAGTCGCCGCGATGGCGCGCTGGTGGCTCTCGAAGGAATAGCGGTCGAGGTCGTCCTTCGACAGGCCGTACTTCTCCGCCATCATCTCCGCGCCGGTGAACTGGCTGAACTGGATGTTCGGATACTTCGCCTGGATGTTCGGGCTGTAGTAATTGCCGAAGCCGTTCTTGGCCGCGAGCGTCGCGGGCAGTCCCATCGGGACGCGGGTCATGCCCTCGACGCCGGCGGCGATGACGATGTCCATGGTGCCGGACATCACCGCCTGCGCGGCGAAATGCAGCGCCTGCTGCGAGGAGCCGCACTGGCGGTCCACCGACGTGGCCGGCACGCTTTCCGGCAGCTTGGAGGCCATCACGGCGTTGCGCGCCACATTGTTGGACTGCTCGCCCACCTGCATCACGCAGCCCATGATGACGTCCTCCACCTGCGCGGGATCGACGCCGCTACGCTCCACCAGCGCATCCAGCACCGAGGCCGCGAGATCGACCGGATGCCAGCCGCTGAGGCGGCCGCCCTTGCGACCTCCCGCGGTGCGTGCTGCGGCGACGATGTAGGCTTCGGCCATGGTGCGCTCCCTGCTGCGATTGTGTGATCTTGGCGGCAATTAAACGGGTGGGGAGTGATTTAGTCAATCGGTCAATTAACTCTTGAGTGCGGGCCGGTCATGGGGTTAGCTGGCGGCCGGACAGTCTTCCGGATTTGCCAATGCCACCAGCCTCATCCAGCAAAGCGCCGTTGCGCGCCGTCTCCCATCCGGCCTTCGGCAAGGACGCCGCGCCGATGAACGCGACGGCCGCCAAGCTGCTGGTGGCGGCGGGCGACCTGATGATCGAGCGCAACTCCACCGAGATTTCGCTGAGCGAGATCGCCCAGAAGTCCGGCGTCAACGCCGCGCTGGTCAAATATCATTTCGGTAACAAGGACGGCCTGCTGCTGGCGCTGCTGGCGCGCGACGCCCGCGCCGAGATGGCCAATCTCGCCTTCGTGCTCGACCAGTCGATCTCGCCGACGGAGAAGATGCGGCGCCACATCGCCGGCATCGTCAATGCCTATTATCGCGTGCCGTATCTCAACCGGCTGATCCATCTGCTGCTGCATCAGGGCAGCGAGGCGACGGCGAAAGAGGTCCATCGTTTCTTCGTGGGGCCGCTGTTCGGCTTCGTGAAACGGCTGCTTGAAGAAGGGATCGCGGCCGGCGAGTTCCGCAAGGTCGATCCGGCGCTGTTCTACATCAGCCTCAACGGCGCCTGCGATCACCTGTTCTACGGTCGGCAGATCAATGCGCACCTGATCGGCTCCGGCGGCGTCACCGATGCGGTGCGGCGACAATATATCGACCACATGACCAAACTGATCCTCGGTGGATTGCTGACCGACAAGGATGGCAAGCCGCCGGGCTAACCAACATCGAGGCGAGGCCGGCGCAAGACCGGCACGGTCCGAGAAACGACACAACGTTGCGTGCGGGAGAGGCGGATGAAGGAGCAGACGGCGGCGACGGGGCCCTTGCGCGGCGTGCGTGTCGTCGAGTTCGCCGGTCTCGGCCCGGCGCCGTTCGCGTCGATGCTGCTGTCCGACATGGGCGCCGACGTGGTGTCGGTCGTGCGGCCCGGCCAGGGCCGGCGCGACGCGCGGGATTTCGTCAATCGCGGACGCAGTGTCGTCGAACTGGATCTCAAGAGCCCCGATCATGTCGGCCAGGCGCTCGACCTGATCGCCGCCGCCGACATTCTGATCGAAGGCTTCCGCCCGCAGGTGATGGAGCGGCTCGGCCTCGGGCCGGAGGTCGCCCTGAAACGCAACCCGCGCCTCGTCTACGGCCGCATGACCGGCTGGGGCCAGGGCGGGCCGCTGGCGCAGGCGGCGGGCCACGACATCAATTACATCGCGATCACCGGCGCGCTGGATTCGTTTCGCGCCGGCAACGGCGAGACCGTGTCGCCGCTCAATCTGGTCGGCGACTATGGCGGCGGCGCGCTCTATCTCGTCGCCGGCGTGCTGGCGGCGGTGATCGCGGCGCGCGGCTCGGGCAAGGGGCAGGTGGTGGACGCGGCGATGTGCGACGGGGTCTCCAGCATGCTGACGATGTTTCACAGCATGCACGCCATGGGCCGCTGGAGCGACCGGCCGCGCACCAATCTGCTCGACGGCGGCGCGCATTTCTATCGCACCTATCAATGCAAGGACGGTGGTTTCATCGCCATCGGCGCGCTGGAGCCGCAGTTTTACGCCGAACTGCGCCAGCGCGCCGGCCTGACCGGCCCGGAATATGACGCCCAGCTCGATTGCGACCGGTGGCCGGCGTTGCAGGAGAGGATGGCGGAGTTGTTTCGCACCAAAACGCGCGACGAATGGGCGGCGCTGCTGGAAGGCTCCGACGCCTGCGCCGCCGCCGTGCGTGGACTGTTCGAGGCGCCGGGTCATCCGCATCTGGTGGCGCGGGAGACCTTCGTGGAGGCCCATGGCTATGTTCAGCCCGCGCCCGCGCCGCGGTTTTCGCGAACGCCGTCCGCCATTCAGGGCTCGCCGGCGGCGGAGCCGGTCGATGCCGCCGAGATTCTCGCGCTGTGGTCGGAAGCGACCGCCGCGCACACGTCCTAGAACGCTTCTTCGCATTCCCGACCTCGCTTCTCTCCAACCCAAGACAGGAAAACCAAGATGCAGCTCAAGGATATTTCGGTTCTGATCACCGGCGGCGGTTCGGGCCTCGGCGCGGCGACGGCGCGGGCGATGGCGGCCAGGGGCGCCAAGGTCGCCGTGATCGACATGAACAAGGACGGCGCCGACGCCGTCGCCAAGGCGATCAACGGCCTCGCGCTGGTCGGCGACGTGTCGGAGGAAGCGCCGGTCAAGGAGGCGATCGCCAAGGCCGAGGCGGCCCATGGCCCGGTGCGCGTGCTGGTGAACTGCGCCGGCATCGGCAACGCCGGCAAGACAGTGGGCAAGAACGGCGCCTATTCGCTGGCCGATTACACCCGCGTCATCAAGGTCAACCTGATCGGCAGCTTCAACTGCATCCGTCTGGTGGCGGAGCGCATGCAGAACGCGCCGACCATCGGCGAGGAGCGCGGCGTCATCATCAACACCGCCAGCGTCGCGGCCTATGACGGGCAGATCGGGCAGGCGGCCTATTCGTCGTCCAAGGGCGGCATCGTCGGCATGACGCTGCCGGTGGCGCGCGACCTCGCCTCGCTCAACATCCGCGTCATGACCATCGCGCCCGGCCTGTTCCTGACGCCGCTGCTCAAGGGCCTGCCGCAGGAAGCGCAGGACAGCCTCGGCAAGCAGGTGCCGCATCCGGCGCGTCTCGGCGATCCCAGCGAATACGGCGCGCTCGCGGTGCACATCGTCGAGAACCCGATGCTCAACGGCGAGGTGATCCGTCTCGACGGCGCGATCCGCATGGCGCCGCGGTAAGCGGCCGAGCGTCTTGACGGGGGCCGGCGCCCAGGCGCCGGCTCGTCTTGACGGAGAATGTCATCCTGACGAGATCATCGCGCAGAGGCCAAGCAGATGAACTTCGATTTCTCCGACGACCAGAAGCAGTTGCGCGATCAGGCACGGCGCTATCTCACCGAGCGCTGTCCGCCGCAGGCGGCGCGTACGGTGCTGGAGGGCGGCGCGCCCTATGACAAGGCCCTGTGGAAGGGCCTCGCCGAGATGGGCTTTCTCGGTGTCGCCATTCCCGAAGCGTTCGGTGGCGCAGGGGCGGGCCATCTCGAACTCTGCGTCATCGCCGAGGAGATCGGTCGGGTGGTGGCGCCGGTGCCGTTCGCCTCCACCATCTATCTCGCCGCCGAGGCGATCATGCTGG
>JAFKES010000086.1 GCA_017308495.1 Afipia sp. | reverse complement strand
AACAGCCCCGCGGTGCAGGTGCTGCGCTGGGCGCAGGCGCAGTTTCCCGCGCTCTATCCCGGCGGCGTGGTCGACGGCCGTCCCCTGATCGCGCCGCCGCCGCGGCCGGCCGCCGCGAGGGGCCTGCCATGAGCGTGACCATGAACGCGACCGTCTCCATCGAGAGCGTCGACAAGAGCTACGGCAAGCTGCGTGCGTTGCGCGATGTGTCGTTCGATCTGGCGCCCGGGCGCATCTGCGCGCTGGTCGGCCACAACGGCGCCGGCAAGACCACGCTGATCAAGCTGATGCTGGGGCTGATCCGTCCGAGCGGCGGCGCCATCCGCGTGCTCGGCGAGGACCCGGCCGCCGGGGAATTCTCGGCGCGGCGGGCGCTCGGCTATCTGCCGGAGAACGTCGCCTTCAACGCGGCGTTGACCGGCCGCGAGACGCTGAATTTCTATGCCCGGCTGAAACGGATCGCGCCAGCCTCGGGGCGGGCGCTGCTCGATCGCGTTGGTCTCGGCGACGCCGCCGACCGCCGGGTCGGCACATATTCCAAGGGCATGCGCCAGCGGCTTGGCCTCGCGCAGGCGCTGCTCGGCCGCCCGCGCATCCTGCTGCTCGACGAGCCGACCACCGGTCTCGATCCGGCGCTGCGCCAAACCTTCTACGACATCCTGCACGAACTTCGCGACGACGGCGCGATGGTGCTGATCTCGTCGCATGCGCTGAGCGAGCTCGAGGGCCGCGCCGAGCATGTGCTGATCATGAACCGCGGCATTCTGGTGGCGCAGGGCACGCTGGCGGAATTGCGCCGGCTGTCGGAGCTGCCGATCCGCGTTTCGTTCGATCTCGTGGGCGATGGCGAGGCGCCGGCTTGGCTTGCCTCGGCCACGGCGGCGGACAGCGACGGTCCTGTCGTGCTGGTGCCGGACGACGACAGAAAAATGGCGCTGATCCGCGCGGCCGCCGCCGATCCGCGGGTGCGCAACATCGAAGTGGTGACGCCGACCCTCGACGATCTCTATGCGCACTTCCTGCGCGCGCGGGAGGCTGCGGAATGAGAACCATCGCCATCATTGCGGCTAAAGAAATCCAGGAGGGCCTGCGCAACCGCTGGGTGCTCGCCACCACGCTGCTGCTCGCCGCGCTGGCTTTGTCGCTGACCTTTCTCGGCAGCGCGCCGACCGGCAACATCGGCGCGGGCGCGCTGGATGTGGTGGTGGTGAGCCTGTCCAGCCTCACCATCTTCCTGCTGCCGCTGATCGCGCTGTTGATCTCGCACGACGCCATTGTCGGCGAGATGGAGCGCGGAACCATGATCCTGCTGCTCAGTTATCCGGTCGGGCGCTACCAGATCGTTCTCGGCAAGTTCTGCGGCCATGTGCTGATCCTCGCCTTCGCCACCGTGATCGGCTACGGGGTGGCGGCGGGCGCGCTGGCGATCAGCGGGGCGGCGGTGCTGGCGGCAAGCTGGCTGGCGTTCGCCTGGATGATCGGGACCTCGGTCATGCTCGGTGCGGCGTTTGTGGCCATCGGCTATCTCATCAGCAGTCTGGCGCGGGATCGCGGCACCGCGGCGGGAGCATCGGTCGGCGTGTGGCTGATCATGGTGCTGGTGTTCGACATGGCGCTGCTTGGCCTCCTTGTCGTCGATCAGGGCAAGATCGTCTCCGCTTCTGTGCTCGAGCGGCTGTTGTTCCTCAACCCGACCGACATCTATCGTCTCGCCAATCTCACCGGCTTCAATGTCAGCCAGTTCTCCGGGATGTCGGGCCTTGCGGGGACCGCGGGAGCCGGGACCGGAGCGCTGCTGCTCGGCATGGTGGCATGGATCGCTGTGCCGCTCGGTCTCGCCACCGCCTCTTTCGCCCGGAGGGAGCTATGATCCTGCGCGCGTTGTGCATTGTCGTCATCGCTCTCGGGCTTGCCGCCTGCAATCAGGAGGAGGCGAAAACCATGCCGCCGCCGGTCAAGCTCGACGCCGCGGCGATGGGCGTGTTCTGCGGCATGAACGTGCTGGAGCATCCGGGCCCGAAGGGGCAGATCATCACCGCGAGCCGGATCGATCCGTACTGGTTCACCTCGGTGCGTGACACGGTGGCCTTCACCCTGATGCCGGATCAGCCCCGCGATATCCGCGCAATCTACGTGTCCGATATGGCGGTGGCGCCGACGTGGGACGCGCCGGGCGCGACCAACTGGATCGACGCGCGCAAGGCGTTTTTCGTGATCGAGAGCCGCCGGCGCAGCGGCATGGAGACCGACGAGGCGGTGCCGTTCGGAAACCGCGCGGCGGCCGAGGCCTTCGTCGCGGATAACGGCGGCCGGATCGTCGGCTTCGACGAGATTCCGAAAGATTATGTGCTCGGCGGCACCACGTCGGACCTGAGCGATCGCGATCCCGCGGACATCAAGACCAACTGAAGGCGGCGGCTATGACACCTGCATCTTCTCCGCACTCTTTGACCCAGCGCTCCCCGCTCACCCGCCGGCGGCTGATCGCCATCGCCGCGATGGCGGGCGGAATGGCTCTGGCCGGTGGCCGCCGCGCCTTGGCCGATGCGCCGGTGCGCTGGCAGGGATCGGCGCTTGGCGCGCAGGTCTCGGTCGAGATCCATCATCACGACCGCGCGCAGGCCGAGCGGCTGGTTCAGGCCTGCGTGCAGGAGGTGCGCCGGCTCGAACAGCAGTTCAGCCTGTATGATCCCAACTCGGCGATCTGCGCGCTCAATCGCACCGGTATGCTCGCCGCGCCCGCTGCCGACATGGTGGCGTTGCTTACGGCCGCGCGCGACTTTGCCGAACTGACGGACGGAGCTTTCGATCCCACCGTGCAGCCGCTGTGGAATTTATACGCCGCCCATTTTACCCGGGAGCGGCCCGCGCCCGAGGGGCCTGACGCCGCGCGGCTGGCGGAGGCACTGGCGAAGGTCGGCTACCGCGATCTCAAGGTCAGCGCCGACCGCATCGCGCTGCTGCGCCCGGGCGCCGGGATCACCCTCAACGGCATCGCGCAGGGTTATGCCACCGACTGCGTGGTCGACAGGCTGCGCGCGGCGGGGCTTTCCACCACGCTGGTCGATATGGGCGAAATCCGCGCTCTCGGCGCAAGGCCTGACGGCACGTCCTGGCAGGTCGGCCTCGCCGATCCCGACCGGCCGGGTGTGGTGAGCGAAACCATCGGCCTCGCAGACCGGGCGGTGGCGACCACGGCGGGTGCGGGCTTCCGCTTCGATCCCGCCGGCCGTTTCACCCATCTGTTCGATCCGAAAACCGGCCGCAGCCCGTCGCGCTATCGTTCGGTCAGCGTGATCGCGCCAACGGCGACAGAAGCGGACGCGTTGTCCACCGCCTTCAGCCTGCTGCCGGCGTCGCGCATCCGTGACATCGTTGCGGCGCGGCCCCATATTCAGGTTCATCTGACCGACGCCAACGGCGCGACGCTGGTGTATGGTGCGTGACGGTTCGTTGGTGGCGCGCGTCCGGCGTGCTGGAAGGCGGCCACCAAATCTGCTCATCTGGAGCGGTGCATAAGGGAGAAGAGAGATGCGAGGAATAGTAGCTGTGACTTTGATGGCCCTGGTTGGTGCTGGCGTCAGCCAGGCTCAGGCGCAGGATGCCGCCGCCGGCGAGAAGGTGTTTGCGGTGTGCAAGGCCTGCCATCAGATCGGCGAGACCGCGAAGAACAGCGTCGGCCCCGAACTCAACGGCCTGATCGGCCGTCATTCCGGTTCGGTTGCCGGCTACAACTATTCCGCAGCCAACAAGAATTCCGGCCTGACCTGGGATGAAGCGACCTTCCGCGAATACATCAAGGACCCGAAAGCCAAGATTCCCGGCACCAAGATGGTGTTCGCCGGCCTGAAGGACGACAAGAAGATCGACGATCTGATCGCCTTCCTCAAGCAGTTCGACGCCAGCGGCAAGAAGAAGTAAGCCCTGCCTCCAGCGCGGAGAGCGCCGGTCTGCCGGTTGCGCTCTCCCGCTGGAAAACATTTCGAACAGCCTTGTTGTGATCCGTCCCCGCTGACGATCTTGGGCGGTGGCTCTTGCGCACCTTGCCTGCTGCCAAAACGCCCCCAAAAAAACCTATGAGACAGCCGGTCCGCGCACCGGATCGTCGCGCTATGCCGCGACGGCACTGGCGTATAGCGCGCAAAAGCCGTAGTCGGGATGCAACCGCAACGGCCGGCGGGCTAAGTCCCTCTCCAAAGCGCGGCGGGGGGAAGGGGAGATCTTGATGTCGAAGGGTGCGCTCGCTCTGCTGATCCATGGCGGGACTGACAATTGGGCGCCGGAGCGCTGGAAGACCCGTTTCAAATCCGAATTGAGTGACCGCGCGGTGGTCTCGGTCGTGGAGGATCGGTTCGATCCGCGCACGGTGCAATATGCCGCGGTGTGGAAGCCCGGTGCCGGAGAACTCGCCGCGTTTCCCGAGCTCAAGGTCATCTTCAATCTCGGGGCGGGAGTCGATGCCGTCCTGAGCGATCCGAAGCTTCCCCGTGTGCCGCTGGTGCGGGTGTCCGACGAGGATCTCACTTCGCGGATGACAGAATATGTCGTCATGCATACGCTGATGCACCATCGCCAGCAGTCGTATCTGGATGCGTGCCAGCAGCGCCGTGAATGGGCGCCGCGCATGCAGTGGCCGGCGAAGGCGGTCAGGGTCGGCATTCTCGGCATGGGCGTGCTCGGCCAGCATGCCGCGCATGCGTTGCGCGCTCTCGGTTTCCAGGTCGCCGGCTGGAGCCGGACCGCCAAGATGGTGGACGGCATCGACAGCTATGCCGGGCCAGATGGTCTGCCGGCCTTCCTGGCGCGGACGGATATTCTGATCTGCCTTCTGCCGCTGACCCCGCAAACCCGCGGACTGCTCAGCCGCGGTCTGTTCGCGCAGCTCGCGCGCGATGGCGTGCTGGGCGGGCCCGTCGTCATCAATGCCGGCCGCGGCGGCCTGCAGGTCGAGACTGATATCCTCGCCTGCCTGAACGACGGCACGCTGACGGCAGTCACGCTCGATGTGTTCGAACGCGAACCGCTCGATGCGGACAGCCGGCTGTGGCGGCATCCGGCGGTCAAAATCTCGCCGCACAACGCCGCCGATACCGACCCGGACGCGATCGCCGCGTATGTCGCGTCGCAGATTCGCGATTTCGAGGCGGGGCGGCCGCTGCGCAATGCCGTCGATCCGGATCGCGGCTATTAGGTCGTGTCCCGATCGGCCGGGGGGCACGCCCGGCTGCGTTGTGAAACGCGCGGGGCCGTGCCATCATTGGCTTTGGGGCACTTACAAAGGTTCATGCATGACGATGCGCGCGCTCGCGGTCCTTGTGGTCTCGCTGCTGTTCTCCAACCCGTCCTTCGCCGCCCGCTGCGGCGGTGACTTCAACGCCTTCGTGGCGAGCTTCTCGAATGAGGCCGCGGCCGCCGGCATTTCGCGCGGCGTGATCGATCAGGCGCTCGGCGGCGTGACCCAGGACCCCGCCGTGCTCGCCTTCGACCGGCGCCAGCGCGGCACCTTCAACAAGACCTTCGAGCAATATGTCGCCACCCGCGTGGGTCCCGGCCGCATCAAGGGCGGGCAGGCGATGCTGCAGCGTCACGCTTCGCTGCTGTCGCGCATCGAGCGGCAGTTCGGCGTGCCGCCGCAGATCATCGTCGCGATCTGGGGGCTGGAGACCGATTTCGGCAAGGGCGACATGGGCAAGCTGCCGGTGTTCCGGGTGCTCGCCACCATGGCGCATGACTGCCGCCGCACCGAGCTGTTCCAGGGCGAACTGCTGGCGGCGCTGAAGATCGTCCAGCGCGGCGATCTCGGCCTGCGCGACATGATCGGCGCCTATGCCGGCGAGATCGGCCAGACCCAGTTCCTGCCGTCGTCCTACATCAAGTATGGCGTCGATTTCGACGGCAATGGCCATGTCGACCTGCGCCACAGCGTGCCGGACGTGCTGGCTTCCACAGCGAACCTGCTCAAGACCAACGGCTGGCGCGCCGGCGGCGACTATCACGAAGGCTCGGCGAATTTCGATGTGATGCGCGAATGGAATCGCGCGGTGATCTATCGCAAGACCATCGCCTATTTCGCTGACCGTCTGGTGGGGCAGTAGGACACGGACAGCCCTCTCGCCGCATGGCGAGAGGGACTGCTCCATCAGCCGGTCGGGGAGGGTGGATGCACGATCCACGTCACGATCCGGCGGACCAGCGGCAACACCGCCAGCAGGGTCGGAAAGGCCACGAGCCACGACAGCGCCCAGGCAACGGGCCAGGTGGACAGGAATAGCGGCGTGGGCCCGAGGCTTTTCAGCGTGGAAATCGCCGATACCACGAAGGTCATCAGCACCGACAGGACCAGCGGCATGATGATAGCGGCGTAGCGGGCGGGCAGCTTCGCGCGCGCGCCCTTATGAGAAAGCGTCTTCATTGAAGGACTCTCTTTGTTGAAAGAGGCCTGCGAATATCCGAGAGGTGGATGAATGGCGATCTGTTCGACGTCATTGGCATTCTCCTCCGGTCGAAGGATCGATGATCCGTAGACCTCCGGTGAATGCGTTGTTTGACGTGAGACGCTTACGGCGCGAGGCGCGCAGAGCTCTTAACTGTACGGAAAGTGAAATGCAAGCTGGGACGCATTGGCGGCAAACCGGCGTCGTGGAAGAACGTCGTTATTTCAAAAAGCTTTGAAGTCCTTCGCCGCGAGTTCAGAACAATCGCCGGAAACCCGGGCGGAGCCGCTCCGCCCGGGCTCCGTCAAATCGGACTACTTCTTCTTGGCGGCCTTCTTCGCTTTCTTGACGGTCTTGGCCTTCTTCACCGTCTTCGCCTTCTTGACGGTCTTTGCCTTCTTCGCCTTCTTGGCTTTCTTCGCCATGGCATCCTCATGGGTTCGGGTTGAAGTCAACACCATTTGAGGCTTGCTCGGCGGAGGGCCTGTCTCGCAGCCTCAATTATGATTCGAGCCGATTCGCTAAAATTTGTCTTGTGATTTTCAAAGTTGTGCAGAGTTTGCGCGCGAACGGTCGCCGTTATCGCCATATCGGGCGGGGGGTGCGGGCATGGATACGGTTAACATCCGGCTAAATCGCCCCGCGATTCATCAATTCAAAACCACAGCGTGGATTAACCGATCGCGGTGAGACTCCGTTAAGCGCGCGGCCGGCAGGATGGCTCTCGCTTGGGGAGGCGGATTCCGGACAGCCGGGACCGGGAGTGGACTATGGATCGCACATCGTCTGATCATGGGGACAGGGCACAAGACGCGGACCACCGCGCACCCTGTGGCCTGCCATGCTGAGCGTCCCGACCCTCTGGCTGGTGTTCGTGGTCAACTTCGTAGCCATCGGCCTCGTATGGACCTATGTCAGCCGAAGCTATCCGAATTTCGATGCCGCGCGCTACTGGGCGGCCGCAGTCTACCTTGCTGCCGTCGGGGCGATGATCTCGATGCTGCGCGGGGTGATGCACCCGCTGCTGCCGCTGGTGGTTGCCGGCGTGCTGATGACCGGCGCCTGCAGCGTCGCGGCGATGGGCTTCGAGCGGTTTTACCGGCAGCCCGTCTCCTGGCGTTTTCATGCGATCGTCGTGGCCATCACCGCCGTTGGCCTCGTGGTGTTTTCCAGCGTGTGGCCGGATACCGGAATACGCATTCTCATCTATTCGATCTGCCAGTCGATCGTGCTGGCCACGACGCTGAAGCTGTCGTTTTCGCGCGACAATGGCCGTCTGCAGCCTGGCGCGCGGCTCGCTGGCGGCGTCGCCCTCCTGATCATCGCGGTGAACGTGATGCGCGCGACCATGGTCGTGTTGAGGGTCGGCGGTCCGGTGTCGATGATCGAGTTCAACCAGCCTCACGCCGTCATGGTGCTGATGTTGGTGTTCCTGTCGATGATGTGGAATTTCGGATTCCTGCTGATGGCCATCGACCGGCTGCGCGCCGAGGTCGCTGATCTCGCCATGTTCGACGATCTGACCGGCGCGGCCAACCGCCGCCAGTTGCTGGCGCGACTGGACGAGGAATGCGCGCGCTCCAACCGCTCGTTCGAGCCGTTCGCGCTGCTGATGATCGACCTCGACGGCTTCAAGGAGATCAACGACAGCTGCGGCCATGCCGCGGGCGACGAATGCCTGCGACGGTTCACGCGGGCGGCCCAGGGTCGGCTGCGGACGGGCGATCTGCTGGCCCGGATGGGCGGCGACGAGTTCTGCGTGGTGCTGCCGGCGACGACGCTGCGCGAAGGCGCCGTGGTGGCCCGTCACATTCTGGATGCCTGCAAGAGCGATCTGACGGTGTGGCACAGCTCGCCGATCGCCCTGTCGGCGTCGATCGGTGTGGCGCAATGGCGGCCTGAGATCGGCTATCATCCCGAGCGGCTGGTGGCGGCGGCCGACCGCGCGCTCTACACCGCGAAGAAGGACGGCAAGAACGGCTATGCCGTGTTTGACGTCACCCCGCTCGAAACGGGGGCGGCCCTGCGCATGACGGCCTGATCGTCGGCGCGCCCGCTCCATCGTCACGCGACATTTGCCGGATTGTTGCGCGAGTTGTCACTCGCGCCGGAATCGCGTGGTCCTCCGTCAGCAGGCTTTCGGCCACGGGCAGCGGCCCGGCGTGCCCAGCGTCGATTTCGAAAGCGTCGAGTTCCAGAGCCTGTGGGGTGTGCCAGGCTGGTTTTCGTTCGCGCCATTGACGCGCGAGCAGCAGCTACGAGAACTTTCAATTGTTTCGAACCGTCCATCTTCGATATCTGCTGCGACGAGACAGCGACGTGCTCAAGCGCGGCCATGTCTGAACAATATCCGGGCATTCAAGCGATGCCTCGGTGCACAATGCCGAGGCAGAAGCGCAATCGCGGAGCAAGCTCCGTGGAACTCTTGCAAAGGCATTTGATGCGGACGCAGCGAAAATATTCGGTGTGTCTGATGGCTAGGCTGCAAGCGCAATACTTGTGCATGACGGATTGAGCGCTTGCACCGCAGCAAGAGCATTCAGCAAGAGCATTGTTGACGAACGACTGTGCGTTCGCACAGGCCGTGTCGCCACCGCGAAACTGACGCACGAAAAATTCTATCCGTTCTCATGACGACCGGTTGACAGCCAAAGAACCGTTCACGATGATGGGCCAACGAGCTAGACAACTAGTTAGCTGTACGGGACCGCGCTGTGATGAATGCCACGCATCGTCATGATCGTCTGAGCGAGACCGCAGCCGGGCTTCGGTCTCTGGCCCTACGGGATTGGCAGGGCCGCGCAATGCGCAGGCGCGACGGTGCTTTTGACGGTGGTGACCCGTCCACGAAACTCTGCAACCCGGCGCACAATGCGCAGGGAGACGCTCTCAACGGCTCACACGTCATCACCCGCTTCGCGATCGCACTTGTCGATCAATGGCGAGGTGTTGCGGGAACCGCGCCGGGAGCCCGATTATCAGCCAGCAACCAACTAGATTGAGTGGAGAGACCAATGTTTCATCGCGCAAGAAAGCTCTTGTCTGGACGGGCTCTGCAAGGCGCCGGCCTTGCTCTGCTGCTAGCAGTCGTCGGCTCCGCATCCGCGCAGGCTCAAACCAAAATTCGCTACTTGCTGACATCGCCTTCGCCAAACGTCGCCGAAGCTGCGCATTCCTCGGTGCCCGCGGCGCTCGGCTATTGGAAAAGTGGCGGGCTCGACGTCGACGTGAAGCCGTTCAACGGCTCGACCGGAGCGACACAGGTCGTTGTCGCCGGCAGCGCCGAATTCACGATGGGTTCCCCTGAGGGACTTCTGGTTGCCGTTCAGGAGGGAGCCAAGATCAGGGCGGTCTATAACCATGTGCGAGAGCCAATTTATACAATCGCCGTGGTCAAAGACAGCGCGATCAAACAGCTCGCGGACCTCAAGGGGAAGACGATCGGCGTCACCACGCTGGCCAGTGGCGCCACCGCGGTCGCCAAGGCCATGTTGAAAGCCATCGGGCTCGATCCGGAGAAGGATGTTCGCTGGCTTCCTGTCGGTCTTGGGCCTCAAGCGGCTAACGCGCTCAAATCCAATCAGGTCGATGCCATCGCCATGTGGGATTGGGCGTATGCGTCCCTCGAGAACCTGGGCTTCCAGTTCCGGCATTTCGAGACGCCCCAGACCTCGAGGCTTCTCAGCTTGATGTTGATCACCCACGATGCGTTCCTTTCCGCAAACCGCAAGGCGACCGTGGCATTCGCTCAGGGAATTGCGAAGGGCGCCTTGTTCGCGCTGACCAATCCGGAGGCTGCAGTCCGCATTCACTGGGCTCAATATCCGTCGTCAAAGCCGACGAACATTCCGGAAGACCAGGCTCTTCGGGAAGCCGTCCACGTCCTTCAGGCGCGCCTTGCAAAGTATCGGGTCGAGCACCGCAAGGATCCTCGTTTCGGTGCCTTTTTGCCGGAAGAATGGAAGGCGACTCAGGGATTCTTCTTTGACGTCGGCATGATCAAGTCGAAGCCCGACGTCAGCGTTTACTTCACCAACGATCTTATCGACGACATCAACAAGTTCGACAAGGCTGCGGTCATCAAGCAGGCCGAGTCGTATAAATGATCGCCGTAGCAGAGGCGCCGCGCTCGCAGACTTCCGCCAGCCGGCCGTTGATTGCGATCAATGGTGTCCGAAAGCAGTTCAGGTCGCGTTCGGGCACCGTCATCGATGCGCTTGCGGAGACCTCGCTCGAGGTTGCCCCCAATGAGTTCATCTGCATTGTGGGGCCCTCGGGCTGCGGCAAGAGTACGCTGCTCAGGATGCTCGCCGGCCTTGAGACGATCAGCTCGGGAACGATCGCCATCGACGGGGTGCCGATTTCCGGAGCGCGGCGCGATATTGGGCTGGTGTTCCAGAGTCCGGTCATGCTGCCGTGGCGGACGATCCTGAAAAACGTCCTGGTGCCTGCCGAGGTGCTCAAAATGAACTCGGCTGCTTCTCGGCAGCGGGCGCACGAACTGCTTAAGCTCGTCGGTCTGGACGGCTTCGGCGATCGATATCCGGACGAACTCTCGGGCGGCATGCGGCAGCGTGCCGCTATCGCAAGAGCGCTCATGCACGATCCCAATATTCTGCTCATGGACGAGCCCTTCGGAGCACTCGATGCGCTGACTCGCGAGGCAATGAATCTTGAATTGCTTCGCATTTGGCAGGCCAGCCGAAAGACAGTGATCCTTGTTACTCACTCGATCGAGGAGGCATTGCTGCTGGCCGACAGGGTTGCGGTTTTCTCACCGCGACCAGGTCATATTCGCGAGATCATCGACGTGCCGATTTCTCGGCCACGGTCTGCGGCGACGCGTACGGATCCGGTCTTCATTCAACTGGCAGATAAATTGCGCAGTTACTTCGAAGCGAAGCAGATCGAAGGTCAGAATCAGAATGAGGGGACGGTAGTATGATGGGCAATCTGCCACCGTTCGTCACGCGCTATTCGCCACCGCTTTTTGCCGGTGCGATAATTCTGGCGCTTTGGGAACTCCTTCCACGGGTTCTGAACATTCCTCCGTTGCTTCTGCCGCCGCCATCATCCGTTCTTAAATCGTTGTGGCTGCTCTATGATCGTGGGCTCTTGGTCGAAAATTTCCTCGTCACTTTGGGGGAGACACTCAGCGGATTTGTGATCGGCGCGATCCTCGGGGTGTTCTTTGCTTTCCTGGTTACCCGTTCAATTTTGATCGAGCGCATGTTGCTGCCGTACCTGATTGGCTTGCAGGCGTTGCCGAAGGTGGCTCTCGCTCCCCTGATCGTGGTTTGGATTGGGATCGGGTTCGAGTCCAAAGTCACAATCGCTGCGATTATCTCGTTCTTTCCCGTCCTGATAAACTCAATCGTCGGCTTCTCGACGGTTGAGGCCGAGAAGATCGACTTGATGACCTCGCTGGTTGCTTCCAACTGGCAGAAATTCACGATTGTGATCTTTCCGAATTCGCTGCCGTTTATCTTTGCTGGCCTGAACGTGGCGATTGTGTTGAGCATCACCGGCGCTCTGGTCGGCGAGTTCATCGGCGCGGATCGCGGGCTGGGCAACTTGCTGCTTCAGCTCAACTACAACATGGACATCGCGGGCATGTTTGCCGTGCTCGTTGTCCTGGCGGCGCTTGGCATCATTCTCTACGCCATCGTGCGCTTCCTGCACGTCCGTCTCGTCTTCTGGGCGAAGCCCGACAACCTCCGCTCTGGCAGCAACTAATTACACCATCATGGGAGTGTTAACTGTGACCGATAATCTCGTCCGTCTCGAAAAGCATGGCCAAATCGCAGTTTTGACGATGGACAATCCACCAGTCAACGCAGCGTCGACAAAGCTGATGAACTCGTTACATGCGCGGCTGGATGAAATTGAAGCCGACAAGGATATCCGGTGCGTCATTCTTACTGGCGCCGGAGAAAAGGCCTTCTGCGCCGGTGGCGATCTTCGCGAGGAAAAGGATTTCGGTACTCCGGAAGACGCGGAGCGCTATCGTGCGCTTGGCCGCAAAACGCTCGACCGTCTTGAAGCATTTTCAGTGCCGATCGTTGCGGCGATCTTTGGCTACTGCATCGGCGGTGGCACTGCGATCGGCTGGGCATGCGATATCCGCATCGCGGCCGACAATTCGGTCTTCCGTGCGGCTGATGCCTATCTGGGCCTGGTGCCGAGTTGGGGCATGGGGTTGACGCGTCTGCCCCGTTACGTTGGTCGCAACCGAGCGCTGGATATCCTCATGCTCGGTGGGGATTTCGGTGCGGAGGAAGCTCGCGAGTTCGGGCTTGTAACAAAGGTCGTCAAGCGGGCTGATCTTATGAAGGAGGCGATGGCGGCGGCCGAGCGGATTGCAAGCGCATCTCCGTCGGCGATCCGTGCAACGCGCGATGCGATCCATTTCAACCTGCGGAACGGCTGGAAAGAGATGGTCGACTTTGAATTCGAAGTTTGTCGGCGCGTCTTCGCTCATCCCGATGCTCATGAGGGTCCGAAGGCGTTTGCCGAGAAGCGAAAGCCCCAATTTGGAGCCCGCTAATGCCGATTCGGAGCTTGTTGCATCCACGTTCCATCGCGATCGTCGGTGCGTCGGAGAAGGTTGGCCCGGGCTTCAACGCGTTCAAGGCGTTGGAGTTCGTCGGATACGAGGGAGAAATATTTCTCGTTAATCCACGAAGTCCCGAACTGTTCGGCCGGAAAACGTACGCGTCTCTGGAGGATATCCCGAACGATGTGGATGCCGTCTTCGTGGCGGTGCAAGCGGACAGCGTACTGGATCTGGCCCGGCAGGCAGCCCGCAAGGGGGTCGGTGGACTGGCGATTCTCTCCAGCGGTTTTGGCGAGACGGAAGACGGCAAGGAGGCGCAACGCGAGCTCGCCCGCATCTGCGAAGCAAGCGACATTGCGGTCTGCGGTCCGAATTGTCTCGGGCTTCTCAATTTTGTTGGGAAGTCGGCTCTGTTCGGCACGTCGCTTCCGGCGAAAGTCAAACGCGGCGGCGTTGCCGCGATCGTGCAAAGTGGGTCCATCGGCATCGCGCTCCTGAATTCGGCGCGCGGACTTGGTTTGAGCTATCTGATCACGACAGGGAACGAGGCGGTTACATCGGCGGCGGACTACATCGAAGCCATGATCGATGATTCCGAGGTGAATACCATTCTGGTGTTCGCTGAGCAGATCAAGAAGCCGACTGAGTTCGTCGGGGCACTCAGGCGGGCTCATCAGGCCGGAAAGCCGGTCATCGTGCTCAAAAGCGGCCGATCGCAGTCCGGCAAGGCGGCTGTCATGGCCCATACGGGCGCGGTGGCCGGAAGTGATGAAGCATGCGATGCCGCACTGCTCGCCGCAAACGCCATGCAGGTTCATTCACTCGACGATCTGATCGAAACAGCCCTCTTGGCATCGAAAATCCGTACTGCGCCCGTCAACGCGGGGCTTGCGGGGCTGTCGCTTTCCGGCGGCGAGATTGCGCTGGTGCTGGATGCAGCCGAAGACCTCCACATGACGTTCGCGCCGCTCACGAGTGGATTGCAGACCGTCAAGACGCTCTTGCCTGCCTTTGCGCATCTGGCGAATCCGCTGGATCTGACCTGGGCGGGCCTCTACGACCCGGCCGTCGCGCAGGGATGTGCCGAAGCTGTCGCCGGCCAGGACAATGTCGGCATGCTCCTTTTGCTTCAGGACGCGCCCAGCTGTCTTGGAGATCAGCAGGCCAATCGATATGCCCAGCTTCTGGAGAGCGTCGGCAAAGGTGCGGCCGCAGTCAAGAAGCCGTTGGTCGCTCTCTCCAATTTGTCCGATCAACCGCATGAGGTTCTCCAGGCGACCGCTGACAGGCTCAACGTTCCCTATCTTCGCGGGACACGCACAGCGCTTGGTGCCATCGCGCGCTATCAGGCTTGGGCCTCACGGGTTATGCGGGTTGAGCCGAAGACCCCGGAGGCCGTACGTGCTGCGGCCAGGGCGGATCTCAATGGCGTTCCCAAGCACCGGCTGCCTGCTGAGCACGAAGCGCGCGAAGTGCTGAAGGCTTATGGAGTTCAAGGGCCGACAGAATTCTTCGTCGGATCAGTCGCAGACGCCGTCGAAGCCGCGCGCAAGATCGGCTTTCCTGTCGTGCTCAAGGGATTGGTCGAAGACATGTTGCACAAGTCCGACGCTGGCCTTGTAAAGGTTGGATTGCGGTCGGAGGAAGAAGTGCGGGCGCACGCCCAGCAAATGTTGGAGTCCGTCGAACGCTTGCCGTCGGCAAAGTTTCTTGGCTTTCTGGTGCAGGACAAGGTCGCAGCCATTAACGAGATTTTTGTCGGAGCCAGGGTTGATCGCGATTTTGGCCCGATCGTGGTGGTCGGGGCCGGCGGGGTTCAAGTCGAACTTTATAAGGATGTCGCAATTCGGCTGGCTCCCGTTGACCAGGAGACCGCGCGTCAGGCGCTGGAGACGACGCAGACGGCAAAACTGCTAAGCGGCTTTCGCGGCGCCCCCCTTGGCGATATTGACGCCGTTGCCCGTGCCGTCAGCGCTGTTTCACGTTTCATCGTCGACTTTGCCGACGATCTCGCAGAAGTTGAGATCAATCCGTTGGCGGTGTTGCCGGACGGAAAGGGCTGCGTAGCCCTCGATTGTGTGGTTGTTCCCCGCAACAGAAGCCGATGAATCCGTGACGAAGTCCGGACGGGATAATCGCGCGACCGTCGCCTTGCGAGCTTGACAATGCTGGTCTCGTTTTCACGAGATCAAGCGTCACATGTTGAAGAATACGACGATGAGCTGGCTTGACTCGGCTGCCGCAGGTTCTTGCCACGGTTGATCGTAGGCAATATCGTCGAAGGATAAGTTGCTCGCTCGTATCGTCGACGTCGATGCGCCTGCACTTGGGTGGTGGGTGGCGAAAGGGAAGAAAATGCACAACGGCATGCTTAAAGCGGCTGATGCCATCAATACTTATATCCTCGCAAAGGATGGGAATAAGCCATCGCTCATGGAAAAGGCGTTTAGCCGCGATTGCGAGCTCGAAATGAGCGTTCGGACGGACACGATCTCCTTCCCAAGCGCAGCCAGCGGTACCGAAGAGATCACTCAAGTGCTCGTCACAAAGTTTGGAGATCAGTACGAAAACGTGCGGACGTTCTGTTTGTCGGCGCCAGACTTGGATTTCGTGCCGCAATTTAGCTGCGGGTGGCTCGTCGGCATGTCCTCCAGGCAGGACGGGGCGGTCCGAGTTGGATGTGGAATGTATGACTGGTTGTTCGATCGCGTAGACGGTCGCGTCAAGAAGCTTTCAATCGATATATTGGCGATGAATATTCTTCCGGCCGATAAGCTCGAAGAGGTCATGCAATGGCAGGCGCATTTACCTTATCCCTGGTGCACGCGCACCCAGGCGCTTAAGGGCCTCCCAGCGATCGATGGTCTTGCCGAGATCGCGAATTTTCTGAAGCAGGAGAAGCGCGGCTAGGCGTTCAATCCCGATGTGAGGTGGGTTGTCGTATCTGCATCGCTTGAATCCAGATGATTGTTGTCGCGCATCAGATTTATCGGTTTGGGCCGGCATTCAGCCGACTCCGGAGCGAGCCGATCATTGATGTCAGCTCGCGCGAAGAGCTGTTGGAGCATCTACCTCACGCTACGGTGTTAGCCATCAGCAATCTATGGCGGACCGAGTTTCTGGAGAGGGCGCCGCACCTTCAATTTATTCAGTCCACCAGCGCCGGCATGGACTGGTTTGAATTGCCGCCGATCTCGCGCAGGGGTATCCGGTTGGCGAGCGCGCAGACGTCCAATGAAGCCGCGGTTGCTGAACATGCTATCGCGTTGATGCTAAGTCTTACCAGGCATCTCCATTATGCGCGTGACAACCAGGCTCAGAGGTTGTGGCGAACGCCTGCGTCGAAGCCCGATTGTCGCGAGGCGGAAGTTAATGGAAAGACTCTCACGGTTGTGGGCCTCGGCAGAATTGGTCGACGTGTTGTTCGGGTTGCCAAAGCACTAGGGATGCGCACGATCGGCGTGCGGCGGACGCCTCGCGATGAGGAGGATGGTCCGGATGAAGTTGTCTCGTCGGATAGGCTCTTAGAAGCGATCAGCCGTGCCGATGTCGTGGTGCTGACGTGCCCTCTCACCGTAGAGACCGATAAATTGATCGGGATTGAGCAGCTCTCGGCGATGAAAACGAGCGGCCTGTTGATTAACGTCGCCAGGGGGCGCGTCGTTGACCAGAGCGCGTTGATTTCTGCCTTGCAGTCGGGGGTTATAGCAGGCGCGGCGTTGGATTGCTTCGTGGAGGAGCCTCTTCCGCCAAGCTCGCCGCTATGGGGATATTCCAATGTGCTTATCACGCCGCACAGCGCGGGGAACACTCAACGCTACGAAGACAATGTCGCTGCGATACTTGCGGAGAACATTGCTCGCCTTGAGGCCGGAGCTTCGAGGCTTCTGAATCAGGTCAACTTGCAGGAAGAATGAACTGTCAGAGTTCGTGCGGCCGCGAATCTCTCATTGACGCCGGCTTTGATTGATCAGGAAATTTCGATCGGAGCAGGAGCGACTGAAACTGACGGAAACAAGCGAACATTCGGCACGGAAGCGCTTGAGAGAGGGATGGGCCGATCGCAACATGCCAACCTCGGCGCTCTATCGTGAATGTTTCGAAATTCGTTGCTCCTGTCCCAGCCGAGGGAGAGCGAGCCGTTTGCAAACCGCTTGACGGGCAAAACGTCCGCTGTTTAACTGGGCGACTAGTCACCCAGGAACATCGCCCATCCAGTTCAAATTTTGGCCGTGCTCACCAAGGCCGGACTTCCTCGACAGCAGAAAAAGAGCGGCCGATGACAGAAATTGGCGCGGCCGCGGTCTGCAGCGACAAGAATTGACTCCGTTTTTATTCAGCTAGCCGTCACGCTTAAAGCTGGTTGAATCCATGTTACATAAGTCCGATCCCAGATGGGTCAGGGTCGGATGGGAAATAGAAACGGAAGTATGCGATGCGGGTGAAGCCATGATGGCCCCTGCCAGCCATTTGAGTTCTGAAAAGCTTTCAGGATTTGTTGTGCGGAGCAGGGGGGCTGCTTTACGCGAGATCTTCGCTAGAACTGGTGTGGATAAGGACTTTGGCCCGGTCATCCTCGTCGGCGCAGGTGGATTTCAGGTCGAGTTCTGCAAGGATGTTGCTGTTTGGCTTGCCCCGGCCGACGAACGGTCGGCTCGACAGGCTTTGACTTCCAAGCAGACAGCAAACCGCTTGGCGGCTTCCGTCGTTCGCGTGTTACGGATACTGGCGGGCGCACGGCTAGTGCTGTTTCGCAGTTCATTGTCGATTTTGCCGATGACCTTTCCGAGGGTGGGACGAATCCCCTGCCTGCCTGGAGGTCAAGGTTACGGGGCGCTCGACGGCGTTGGAGTTCGCCGGCAAGATAAGGGCGGAGTTAGCTAACTGGATGGCTGAACCATGCTGGATGCAATTACAAATCACGACCTAGGAAGAGCCGGGCTTGTCTATAGAGAAATCAAACGACGCATTACGGATCTGCAATACCAGCCTGGCGACCGACTTTCAGAGGCGCGACTAGCAGAAGAACTCGGAATTGGACGGTCTCCTGTTCGCACGGCTTTCGCTCGGCTTCAGGGTGAGGGCTGGATCGAGATATCGCCCCAGAGCGGGACTTTCGTTCGCGGACTAAGTGATCTGGAGATTACCGAAATTCTTGAAACGCGGGTGATGCTCGAGACGTATATGGCTGGTCGAGCCGCAAGCCGCATCAGCGACGCAGAACTGGAGCGACTGGCCAACGCGTTTGCCGCTTATGGAAAACGCAGCCATGAGAAAGGGCTGCAAGAATATCTCGATCTGGACCTGCAGTTTCACGCCGCGGTGTATGAGGCGGGCGATAACTCGCTTATCCGCGGTATTTTGACCAACATGATTGACAAGGTGCTCTGGATTCGTCGTCGCGGGGCTGCTTCGCCAGCCCGCCTTCAGGCAGCTCTTCGAGAGATTCAAGCTGTGTTCAGGGCGCTTCAAAAGCGCGATGCCGCCGCCGCTGAGAAAGCGATGAGGAAACATATTCAATCCTCGATCGATTTTAGAAAATTGTCGAAAATTGCGAGTGGCAAAAAGTCTTCGAATGAGGTGCAGCGCCAGCGCCGTCCGATCTCAAAGAAGGCGGCAAGGACGCGGAAGTAAAGGTGCACAAAGTAAATAGTCGCACGATGAGAGGTGTCGCGACGAGCGGACCTTCTCCCTTCGCCGATTCTATAGATTATTCTGTTGGACGAGCCAGCCGAAGGTGTTCGGCCGTCAATTCGTGATGAAGTCGTGGAGACATTGAAGGCCGTTCGAGAGAGAACAGCGATTTCGATGATTCTGGTGGGGCAGAATGTCGATTTCATAAAATCGCTTCCGACGGAATTGTCCTGCTTCAAAAAGGGGCAGGTGATCTCGGAGGCCACCAATCCGTCGGATAGGAATGCTGAACAATTCGATCTCGTTTAGCCCTGCGGTTTTTCATGCCTGCTATCTCGAAATGCCGCTTAAGGAGCGCGCGTTTCGCGGCTTGAACCGGCGATGGTCAGGCGCTGCGAAGCCAGGGGGCCTCACCCGCCGAGCACGAATGCATTCAAGCTGCGGCATTTTCCTGGCCTCTGAGCGCGGCCTTCCGGCCGGGTCAGCCGGGTTCGGAGGTCAGGAAATTGAGATCTCCCGCGCTCATCGTGACGTGTCCGGGATGCGAGCAATAAAATTTCACTTTACGCATAGGTCTAACATTAGTACGATAGGCTCAATTAGGCGAGGACGCTGTCATTGGTCCCCGGCCGTGAGCACTTCCCAGACGGAGGAAATCTTGTCGCACACCTTGGTCGAGCCGTATGAGCGGCTTCGAGAAAACATGTCGCAGCGTGACCGAAGCTTGCGCGAGAAGGTCGTTTCCCTCCACGAGGCCGCGAGCTTCGTCCAAGACGGAATGAAAGTCGGCGTCGGTGGTTCGACCATGTCGCGGACGCCCATGGCCATGTTGTGGGAGTTGATCCGTCAGCGCAAAAAACACTTGTCGATGTCGCGATGCATCGTTTCGACCGATGGCGATCTGGTGTTCGGTTCCGATATTGCGGACCATGTCATCACGAGCTGGTTCGCCCAAGGTATTCTCTGGGGCCTTTCCAAGGTGATGCGGCATCACGTGGAATCCGGGAGCAAAAAATACGAAGAATGGAGCCACATGGCGGTCGGTATGCGCTTTCGCGCCGGCGGCATGGGTGTGCCCTTCCTGCCTACGCGAGCCATGTTAGGCTCCGACATCATGGGGCAGCGCCCTGAAGCCAAGGCGATCGACTGTCCGTTCACCGGCGAAAAGGTGCTGCTGGTGCCCGCGCTTAATCCCGATGTGGCGCTCATCCACGTTCAGCGTTGCGACGCCTACGGAAACGCTCAGATCGATGGCCTGCAGTTCATGGACATTGACCTCGCGCTCGCGGCAAACAGCGTGATTTTGACCACGGAGCGCATCGTCTCGAACGATCAGATTCGGCGAGCCCCGGATCAGACGAAGATTCCATTCTTCTGCGTCGATGCGGTTGTCGAAGTGCCTTATGGATCGGCGCCTCACGAGTGTTACGGTCTCTACGAGCCGATGATGCGGCACATGGAAGCTTATGTGGCGCAGGTCAACAAGGATCCCGTGAAGGGCATGCAGGAGTACCTGGAGCGGTACTTCTATTCGCCGAAGTCCTGGAATGAGTACCTTTCGCTGATCGGCATGGACGAAGTGTTGGAGGCATCGCAGAAGGGCAGGAGCATCTACAATGACTGAGGCGCAGCGGTACACAGCAAGTGAAATCCTTGCGATCTTGAGCGCGCGTCAGTTGCGGGACGGGCAGGTGGTGTTTGCCGGAATCGGCGTGCCGCTACTGGCCGCCACCCTTGCGCAGCGCACGCGCTGTCCGGCCCTGACGATTCTTTTCGAGGGCGGCGTGGTCGGCGCATTCGTCGAGCCGGGAAAGCTTCCTCCTTCGACGAACGATCAGCGCTGCACCAAGCGGGCGAATATGGTGTTGGGCAGCGCCGACGTGCTGCTTCTCCTCCAGCGCGGCTATGTCGATGTGGGCTTCATGGGCGGTGCGCAGATTGACCAGTTCGGAAATCTGAATTCATCTTTTATCGGCGATCCCGCCTCCCCGAAGACGCGTCTGCCCGGCACCGGTGGCGGCAACGATATTTCAAGCCTGACCAACATGATCGTTGCGATGAAGCACGAAAAGCGCCGGTTCGTGGAGCAGGTCGACTTCATCACCAGCCCCGGGTTCATTCGTGGCGGCACCAGCCGACACGATTCCGGGCTGCCGAGCGGGGGCATGTGGCGTGTCATCACGGAGCTCGCGGTGTTCGGCTTCGATGAGACGACAAAGCGCATCAAGGTCCTGGCGCTGAACCCGGGTGTGACCCGCGACGAAGTTCAGGAAAACACCGGCTTCAAGCTCGATTTCGACGAGAGGCTGCACGTGACCTCGCCGCCAACCGACCACGAGCTCGAAACGTTGCGGTTGATCGATCCCGATCGCCTTTTCATTGCTTGAAAACTTCCAGTCTGGAGATTTATCGATGACCACACTTGCTAATACGTACGGCATCGCGGCGCGCAATTTCACCGCGTATCCCGAGATGCCCAACGCTCGCGCGCTGGTGGAATACGGCGTTCGCGTCGAAGAGCTCGGTTATGACTCGGTTTGGGTTTGGGACCACATGCTGCTCGGCGTCGAGCCGAATTTCCCGATTATCGATTCCCTGACCGTGCTGACCGGCATTGCGGCGCGCACCACGCGTATCAAGATGGGTACGGGCATTCTGGTTCTGCCGCTTCGCAACGCGGTTGCTCTCGCCAAGCAGCTATCGAGCATGGATCAGCTTTCCGACGGGCGCCTGATCATGGGTATGGCGTCGGGCTGGTATAAGCGCGAATTCGATGCGATGGGAATTCCCTTCGAGAAGCGCGGCAAGATCATGGATGAAAATCTCGAGATCATGCGCCGCCTCTGGACCGAGCCATCGGTGTCCGGCGAATATATGCGCCACAAGATCTCCAAGGCCGTGATGTATCCGAAGCCGGCTCAGCCGCAGATCCCGCTGCTGATCGGCGGCTACGCCGACCCGGTTCTGAAGCGCGCCGCGCTCAACGGCGACGGCTGGTTGACCTATTTCTACCGCCCGGCTGACTTCAAGAAGTCGTGGGACAAGATCATCAACTTCGCCAAGGAAGGCGGCAGGGACCCGTCGACACTGGTGAATGCCTCCCAGCTGCCGATCATGATTGGCAAGTCGCGTCAGGCTATCGAAGCCGACATGATGGATTGGCTGAACAAGGAATGGGATTTCCCGGAGCACAGCGATTGCAGCCGTGAGAGCGCCATCATGGGCTCGGTGGACGAGTGCGTCGAGCAGCTTCGTGAGCACATCGCGATGGGCGTCCAGAAGATCATCTTCGTTCCCTACAAGTATCAGGCGGACCAGGTCGAGACCATCGCGCGGGAGATCATTCCTCGCTTGCGCGCCAAGTAACGGACCGAGGCAGCACAAGCACAGGTGATGATGCAGATGACCGACCCAGTACGTAAGAAGATCCTCGACAAGATCGACGCGTCGAAAGATCACGCGATCAAGTTTCTTCAGGACATGGTTGCGATTCCGAGTGTGACCGGCGATGAGGCCGCCATTCAGAAGCACATGAATGACTACCTCAAAAAGATCGGCCTTGAGGTCGATATGTGGGAGACGAACTGGGAGGAGCTCAAAAAGCATCCCGGCTACCGTCCGGTTGATCGTGGATACGAGAACCGCCCCAATATCGTCGCGACCTTGAAGGGCACCGGCGGCGGCCGCTCGCTGCTGCTCAACGGCCATACCGACGTCATTCCCGTCGGAAACGGCGAAGGCTGGAGCGACAATCCCTGGTCTGCCAAGATCGAGAATGGTCGCATCTATGGCCGTGGCTCTTGTGACATGAAGAGCGGCGTCGCCAGTCATGTCCTCGCGGTCCAGTACCTGAAAGAGCTCGGGCTGACCCCGAAGGGCGATGTGATGATCAACATCGTCATCGACGAAGAGGTCAGCGGTCACGGCACGCTGGACACCGTCGCGCGCGGCTACAAGGCGGATGCGGGCATCTCCGGTGAGACCAGCGATCTGTTCGTGCAGCCGGCCTGCATCGGCCGAATCTGGTTCCAGATTGACGTTCAGGGCAAGCCGGCCGGCATTCAGCAGCGCTATCAGGGTATCAGCGCGATCGAGCTCGGCTACAAGATCGTCAAGGCGGTTCAGGAACTCGAGGACGAGCGCGTCGCGACCGTCAAGCACGTCCTCTATCCCAGCGCGATCGATTCATTGCCGTGCATCATCGGCAGTTTCCAGGCCGGCAACTATCCGAGCGCATTCCCGGCCAGCGCAGTGCTCAAGGGATCGATCGGGACCGTGCCGACCGAGGATCACGAGGGGGTCAAGCAGAGCCTGGTGAAGAAGATTGCCGAGGTCGCTGCCAAGGATCCGTGGATGAAAGACCATCCGCCGGTCGTCAAGTTCGTCGGCTACGATGCCGAGGCGTCCGAGATTCCGGTCAAGCATCCGATCGTGGAGACGGTCTGCAGGACCTACACCGAGATCACCGGGAAGCAGCCGACCATTTCTGGTCGTCAGGGCGCAGCCGACACACGCTTCCTGAACAAGTACGCCGAGACCCCGACTGTGATCTTTGGGCCTGGCTCAACAGCGATCATGCACGCCAATGATGAATACGTCTCGATCGACGACTACATCACGGCGATCAAGGTCATGGCTCTCAGCATCTATGACTGGTGCAACTCCGCTCCCCTGAAGTAAGCGGAAGGGCCATCATCAATCCAAAAGAGGCCCGATGAGGGCCTCTTTTTTTGCACGGCGCTTGGCTCGCGAAGGCGCTATTGTCTTGGCGAGACTCGACGCCTGCCGTCGATAGTGCTATCATCTGCATAATAAGATGAATTACGCGAGCTCGCTGCATCGCGCAGCGCCGATCGAAACGCTTGCTGGTTGAGGTGGACGGAATGGCGAAACAGGGAGTTGGAGCATCTGTTTCACGGAAGGAGGACGATCGTTTCCTCCGCGGGCGCGGCGAGTATGTCGGCGATATTCGTCTGCCGGGAATGCGCGACGTCGCGTTTGTTCGCAGTCCTCTGGCGCATGCGCGGATCAAGAATATTCGCATCCCTCCGCATCTGCGCGATAGCGTTTTCATCGCTTCTGACCTGGCGGCCGACACGCGGCCTATTCGTGCCGTTTCGGGGCTCCCGGGTTTTAAACCCTCCGACCAACCGATCCTGGCTTTCGAGAAGGTGCGCCAGGTCGGCGAACTGATCGCAATGTGCGTTGCGGATACCCGAGCGGAAGCCGAGGATATCGCGGCAGCCGTTGAGGTCGATTTCGAGGAACTGCCGGCGGTCCACGACATGCTGCTCGCACGACACCCGGACTCCGCATTGGTTCACGAGGAGTGGGGCGACAATGTTTTTCTCGAGACGTTCGTCGATATCAACATGGAAGCCGCCTACGATGCTCCCATAAAGATCACTCGCGAGATCTCGACCGCCCGCCAGAGCATGGCGCCCATGGAAGGGCGCGGCACAGTCGCCGTTTGGCACAAGCGGATGGATCAGTTGGTGCTTTACACCGGCAACCAGCAACCGCACATCGTGCGGAACGGCCTGTCGGAATGCCTCAACCTCGAGCAATTGAAGATTCGTATCGTCTCGCCGGACGTTGGCGGCGGGTTCGGCTACAAGGGCATTGTGCTGACGGAAGATGTGTGTCTCGGCTGGCTTGCAATGCGATGCGGCTATCCGGTTCGCTGGATCGAGGATCGTCGTGAACATTTGACAGCGGGCGCAAATTGCCGCGAGCACCACTACAATATCACCGTGTATGCCGACCGTGACGGCAAGCTGCGGGGCGTTGAGTGCGAAGCTTCGGTCGATTCCGGCGCGTATTCTTCCTATCCCTTTTCGGCGTGTCTGGAAGCTGCGCAAATCGCCAGCATTCTGCCCGGACCTTACGATTTCCCATCGTATCGCTGCCGGACTTGGTCAGTCTCGACCAACAAGTGCCCGATCCTTCCTTATCGCGGAGTTGCGCGCACAGGCGTCTGCTATGCGATAGAACTGATGATGGACGCTATCGCCAATGAATGCGGTCTCGAGCCCCACGAGGTGAGGCTCAAGAACCTCGTGCGGCCGGAGCAAATGCCATTCGACAACATCACGAAGAAGCATTTCGATAGCGGCGATTATCCCGAGTCGTTACGGCAAGCTCTCGCCAAGATCGACCTGGAGGGCCTGCGAGCCCGGCAGAAGAAAGGTGAACCGGATGGCCGCCTGATTGGGGTCGGGCTGTCGGTTTACTGCGAGCAGGGTGCCCATGGGACGTCGGTCTACGCGGGCTGGGGCATTCCCATGGTGCCGGGGCATGAGCAGGCGACTGCGCGCATGACGCCGGACGGTGGCCTTGAGCTTCGCATCGGTGCGCACTCCCACGGGCAAAGCATGGAGACCACGCTGCCGCAGGTGGCGCACGAAATCCTGGGCATCGATATCTCGCGGATCAAGCTCGTTCACGGCGACACGGAGTATACGCCTTATTCGACGGGCAGTTGGGGCTCGCGATGCGCCGTCATGTCCGGAGGTGCAGTGGCTACGGCGTCCCGCGAACTGGCGAAGCTCGTAAAGGGTATCGGGGCTCATTTGCTGCAGACCGATGTGGACAGCGTCAGGCTTGAGAACGGCTTCGTCGTCGGCCCCTCCAACAGCGTGACGATCAACGAGATTGCGCACACCTGGTACCGCCGGCCGCAAGACCTTCCGATGACGGTCGATCCGAGAGGCCTGGAAGTCACGATCGGATACAAGCCCGTCCGGGACTCCGGAACCTTCAGCTACGCGGCTCACATCGCGGTAGTCGCAGTCGATCCGGAACTCGGCGACATCGAACTCCTCGATTATGTCATCGTGGAGGACGGCGGAACACTGATCAACCCGATGGTGGTGGATGGCCAAATTTATGGCGGTCTGGCGCAGGGTATCGGAACCGCCCTGTACGAAGAGATGAATTTCGACGCATCCGGCCAGCCGCTTGCGTCGACCTTTGCCGACTATCTTCTGCCCGGTCCGACGGAGGTCCCCGCGCCGAAGCTGGGTCACATGGAGACGCCGGCGCCGTATACGGAATTTGGCGTAAAGGGGATCGGCGAAGGAGGAGCGATTGCGCCGCCCGGCGCGATCGGCAACGCGGTGAACGATGCACTCAAGCCGCTCGGTGCGCTCGTTCTCCATACGCCGATGACCCCGCGTCGAGTGCTTGAGGCAATTCAGGCGGCATCCGGGCCGCGCAAATCCAAGGGGCCAGAATTGACGGAAGGGTTGTCAGCGTGAAACCGGTCAATTTCGACTATGCTCGCCCTGACGGCGTCGACGCGGTGATCAAGCTTATTTCCGACGAAGACAGAACCGTCAAAATGATGGCGGGTAGCCAATCGCTCGGGCCGATGCTCAATTTGAGGCTGGTGCAGCCCGATCTGATTGTCGACCTCACGGGAATTGAGGAACTTCGCAAGGTCAGCGAAGAAGGCGATGAACTGGTGATCGGGGCATGCATCACCCACGCCGACATCGAGGACTTGCGCGTACCCGACGTCACGAGGGGCGCTTTGCCAAGCGTGGCAAACGGTATTGCGTATCGGGCGGTTCGCAACCGTGGGACGATCGGCGGAAGCCTGACGCATGCCGATCCGTCGGCGGATTGGCATTCAATTCTCGCCGCAGTTGGCGCCAAGGTCGTTTTGCGCGGTCCGCAGGGAGAGCGTGTCCTGGCTGTCGAGGACTACATGCTCGGCGCCCTGGAAGCCGATCTGCGGCCGGGTGAAGTCCTGGTTCGCGTCAAGGTGCCCAAGCTGAGCAAGTCGGCACGATGGGGATACTACAAGAGCTGCCGGAAAACCGGAGAGTTCGCTCATGCCATCGGTGCCTTCATGACCGATCCGGATCGTGGCGTCAGCCGGGCCGTGATCGGGGCGACCGAAAGCCGTCCGATTGTGATCGCTGAAGCCAATGACGTGATCGGCGACGGGCGCGCTGCCCGCCTAAGCGACACCTTCAACGGCGAGGTTGTCGGTGAGATCATTGGCAAGGCCGGAATGACCGATCCCCTGGACAAGCAAACCCACATCGCGGCGCTTCGTCGCGCGATCGAGCAGGCACGGCCGCAATGAGCAGCTTCTCAATTAACGTCAACGGCAAGGCTGTTAGCGCCGACATCCAGCCGCGCACTCATCTTGCCGATTTCCTGCGCGAAAAGCTCAACCTGACCGGCACCCATATCGGCTGTGAGCACGGGGTTTGCGGCGCGTGCACGCTCCTTGTCGACGGCGTGCCGACCCGCTCGTGCATCACGTTTGCGGTCGCGTGCCAGCAGGCCGAGGTCACGACGATCGAAGGTCTGGACGACGACGACATCGCGCGCGAACTCCGCGCCGCATTCACCAAGGAGCATGGCTTGCAGTGTGGTTACTGCACGCCCGGAATGATCGTATCGGCTCGCGACGTCGTCCTGCGCATGGACGACCCGAGCGAACGGGACATCCGGGTTGCCATGAGCGGAAATCTGTGCCGGTGCACGGGCTATGTCGGCATCGTCAGGGCCATTCAGCAGGTCGTCAGGGATCGACGGGGTCGGGGCCTGGCGGCGATTCCCAACGGAAATCGTACGCGTCTCGGGCCATCGGGATCCGGCAACGCCGCGGCCGTCTCTGCGGCTGCCGCCCCGACACCGGTAGCGCGGCCGGCTCGGCAGGCCAGCGCAGTTCAGGCTCCCGCAGCCGCCGGGGCAACCCTCAAGGACCCCAATTGGAAGCCGCAAACGACGTTTGAGCAGAGCTTCACGGTCGAACATCCCGTCGACGAGGTCTGGGAGTTCTTCTCCAATATCGGAGCTGTCGCGGCCTGCCTCCCCGGAACGTCGTTGGCCGGGGAGCCCGTGGACGGACACGTCGATGGGCAGATCAAGATCAAGGTCGGACCGATCTCGGCCGAATTCCAGGGCGTCGCCGATGTATCGCGAGACGACGCGACCCGCACCGGCACGATCGTGGGCGCGGGCAAGGACAAGCGCAGCAATTCCTCGACGCGGGGCTTGATCAGCTATGCCGTCAAGCCGGGTGCGGGGCCGGGCCAGACCAAGGTTGATCTCAATATCGGCTTTACCCTGACGGGTGCGTTGGCCCAGTTCAGCCGTTCGGGCCTGGTTCAGGACGTCGCGAGCCGCATCATTGCTGTTTTCGTGCAAAATCTGGAAGCGCGGCTCGCCCACAAGGGCGACGGAGGGGCGGGAGCTCCCCCGACGATGAAGGAATTCGATGCTGGCGCGCTCATGCGCACGATGGCCGTGGACTACGTCAAACGGGCGTTCAGAAAGGTGTTTGGCGGCGGTTGACGGGGGCCCCGCCGATAAAACTCGCGCCGCGGGTGAAAATATACTATGGTGCTAACATGAATAAGTTAGTCCCAAATTATGAACGCAGCCGGGTGCCGCTCTATGTCCAGGTGGCCTCGGTCATGCGTCAGCGCGTCGAGGCGGGACGTTGGCGCGAGGGCGAGAAGATCTCGACCATCGAGGAGCTCGAGAGCGAGTTCGGCGTAGCCCGGGTCACGATCCGCCAGGCCATCGAGATGCTGCGTAGCGAAGGGCTGCTTGACGCGCAACAGGGGCGCGGCACGTTCGTGTCCGGGCGACCCAAGAATCGCCACTGGCTCAATCTGGCCAACGACATCGAGTCGATGGTCGACTCAGTCAGGAGTAACATCCTCAAGCGGGTCTACATCGAAGAGGATGTTGAGCCGCCGCAGCTTGCCGCTAACGAGGGGCGGCTGGCCGATGGCTATACTTTCCTGCGCAGCGTGCAGTACAACGACGACGAGCCGTTCTCTGTCGTCAATCTCTATATCGCACGCAACCTGTATGCCAAAGATCGCAAGCGCTTTACGCATAGCGCCGCGATCACCAAAATCATGGAGATGGACGATATCACCATCGTCCATGCGCCTCAGGTCGTGACGATCGGAGTGGCTGATCCCGAGACGGCCGAACTGCTTAAAATCGGTCTGGGTGAACCCACCGCCGACTGCCGTCTTGTGCTGATCGACAACAACGGCATTGCCGTGTATGTCGCCGATATCCACTATCACCGCAACTGCTTTGCGCTCCGATCGGATTTGATTGAGCGCTCCAGGAAGTGACCTGGAGCGCTTCTGGTCGGTTGACGACGAGCTGCAGCGCGTCAGTTGGACGCAAGAACCTTCGCGGGCGACGAACCCACGATGTCTTCGTAGCGCTTTTGATCCGTTGCCCCCTCGGTGTTGATGAGAAGCACGCGGGAGGTTTCATTCAACTCGAGCGACGAGCGGGTCGAACTGCTGCCAACTGCTTCGCACAGCCCTGCCAGGCCCGCGGCTCCGCTCTCGCCGGCAACGATGGCCGGATCTCCCTTGGCGGGACGAGCCAGCCGGCGCATGGCCGCTGCGGCATCTTCTTCGCCGACCGTCATGAACGCATCGGCCTTCTTTGCAAGGATACGCCATGCCACGAGCGAGGGCTCATAGCACTCCAGCATCGCCATGATCGTCGGTTCGCCATGGGCGATCTTGGTCGGCTTGTCCGCCAGCGCGCTCTCGTACAGGCAGGCCGCACGATCCGGCTCGACCACGATAAACTTCGGGCGGTTCTTGCCGAACACGATGTCGAAATATCCGGCTACGGCCGCCGCGAGGCCGCCAACTCCGGCCTGAACAAAGACATGAGTCGGTGGTTCTGGCAGCTCACGGACGATTTCATTGAGCATGGCCGTATAACCCTGCATGACCAGCCCGGGAATGCGCTCGTAGCCCGGCCACGACGTGTCGGAGACGACCATCCATTGATTGTCCCGGGAGACCTGTTCGGCCACCGACACGGAATCGTCGTAGGTGCCCGGAACGCGATAGATCTCCGCCCCGAAATTGGCGATGGCGGCCACGCGTTCGTCGCTCACGCCCGAATGCACGAAGATGACTGCTTTGGCTCCGACCATTTGCGCGCCCGCGGCGACGGAGCGGCCGTGATTGCCGTCGGTCGCGCAGGCCACCGTCAGGCGGCTCGCGATGTCGCGCACCTCAGGCTTGTCCAGCTCGCTGACGTCCACGGCGCGGCCAAGCTTGCTGCTTGCCGTCTCCAGCAGTAACTTCACCACGGCGTAGGATCCGCCGAGTGCCTTGAAGCTCCCGAGACCAAGGCGGTGCGACTCGTCCTTGATGTGGACCGATCCCACGCCAAGCTCGCGCGCCAGAGCCGGCAACGACGTCAGCGGCGTCGCGGCGTGGTTCTTGCGGAAGGTGAGAAAACGCTCGACTTCGTTTGCTTGGTCTCGCGACAGGGTCGCGGCGTCGGCCGCGTCGAGTGCCTGATTGTACGAGGGGCTTGCGTTCGACAGGAACATTCAGACCGACCTTTGCGATAACAGTTTCATGGTGCTGGAAGGCGGGGTCGAAGCGTGGCCGCGTGGACAGCTCGCTTGCCCGTGCCAAGAATAGATACTATCATTGGGATGATGGTTCAATATGAAATCGCGCGCGACCAATTTCAGCTCTGGACTTCGCTCTCGGCAGGAACGAAAACAAGGATGATCGGGTAAATTGATATTGTCTTACCAACAATAGTACGTTACCGTGCGCTTCACGCTGGCGCTCAGATGGGAGGGCGGCGAATGACTGTGACAATCAACCTGAATGCCGACATGGCCGAGGGCTTTGGCGCCTATGACATTGGCGACGATGCCGGCATCCTGGAGGTGATCGGCTCGGCGAACATCGCTTGCGGTTTCCATGCCGGCGATCCGCGAATTATGCGCAACATCGTTCGCGAAGCCAAGCGTCTGGGCGTTACGATTGGCGCGCATCCCGGTTTCAATGATTTGTGGGGGTTCGGACGCCGGCGCATCGATATGCGTCCGGATGATCTCGAATACATGGTGGCCTACCAGATCGGTGCGCTGCAGGCGATGGCTGCATATGAGGGGGAGCGCGTGACGCACCTCAAGCCGCACGGGGCATTGAACAACATGGCGGCCGAAGACGCTGACTATGCGCTTGCCATCGGGCGCGCCATCAAGGCCGTCGACCCCAGCATCATCTATGTTGCGCTCGGCGGCTCGGAGATGGAGAAAGCCGGCCGGAGCCTCGGTCTTCGCGTTGCTCTGGAGGGTTTCTGCGATCGCCAGTACGACGATGATGGCAATCTGATCTCGCGTAAAATTCCCGGCTCGGTCATCAAAGATGCCGCCGTTGCGACCCAGCAGGTGTTAGATATGGTTCTCAACAACACCATCACGTCGCGGAACGGCAAGAAGATCAAATGCAAGGCTCACACCCTCTGCGTCCATGGCGATGAGCCGACGGGCGTTGTGACCGCGCGCGCGGTCAGGGCGGGCCTGGAAAAGGCCGGCGTCAAACTTGTTCCTCTCACCAATATGTCCCTCGACTAGCTTGAAAGGCTTCGCAGAAATGAGCGCAAAACCGACAATCGCCATCCTTGGAGGCACCGGAGACCTGGGATCGGGCCTCGCCAAATGTTGGCTTGCGGCTGGTTACAAGGTTATCCTCGGTTCTCGCTCCGCCGAGAAGGCAAAGTCCGCAGCCGATACGATGTCAGGTGAGGTCTCCGGCAACGACAATGTCAGCGCGGCCAAGGCGGCCGATATTGTCGTGGTCGCGGTGCCGTTCGCGAGTCATGAGACGACCTTGACCGAGGTGAAGGACGTGGTGCAGGGCAAGATTGTCGTCGACGCGGCCGTGCCGCTGGTCCCGCCCAAGGTGTCGGTTGTCCAGCTTCCGGCTGCTGGCTCGGCGGCCCAGATTGCGCAGCAACTGCTCGGCGCCGGTGTGCGGGTGGTTTCCGCCTTCCACAATGTCGGGGCGGCCAAGTTGCACCAGGGCGGCAAGGCGGATTGTGACGTGCTGGTATTCAGTGATGACAAGGAAGCCCGCGACATGGTGATCGGTCTCGCAAATGAGGTTGCGACCGCCGGGATTGATGGTGGGGTGCTTGCAAATTCGGCAGCCGCCGAGGCGCTGACGTCTGTGTTGATCGGGATCAATCGGCGATACAAGGTCCCCGGCGCCGGCATTCGCATCACCGGTCTGTCGCCAAAGTCGGTGGCCTGATCCATGTCTGTCGGACACCGCGTCGAATACATCGCCCTGGAAGGCATTCCACATGTCGAGCCGGGAGATGATCTTGCGGGGCTCATCCGACAGGCATTGGCTGGGATGGACTTGAAGCTCCAGCGGGGCGACATCCTGGTCCTGGCTCAGAAGGTCGTCTCAAAGGCCGAAGGCCGCTACGTGCGATTAGCTGACGTAGAGCCTTCGGTCCGGGCCCGGGTGCTGGCTGAGAGTGTGGGCAAGGATGCCCGATTTCTCGAGATTGTTCTCAGCGAGTCCGAAGAGGTGGTGAAGACCCGCCCCAACGTCGTGATAGCTGCGCACCGGCTCGGTTTCGTCATGGCCAACGCCGGTATCGATCAGTCAAATATCGAGCATCGCGATGGCGAGGAGCGGGTCTTGCTTCTGCCAGAAGATCCCGACGGCTCGGCGCGGCAACTGAAAGCCTCACTGGATGCAGACGGTGCGCTCGAGCTTGGCATCGTCATAAATGACAGCTTTGGCCGGCCGTGGCGCAACGGGGTTGTCGGCGTCGCGCTGGGAGCGGCCGGCATACCGTCCCTGCTGAGCCAGATCGGCGTCGCCGACATGTTCGGGCGCGCCATGCGCGTGACGGAAATCGCAATTGCAGATGAAATCTCAAGCGCTGCTTCGCTGCTGATGGGGCAGGCGAGTGCGGGTCTTCCGGTCATTCTGGTCCGCGGCCTCAAGCTGAGCGGACCGAGTTCGCCGGCCTTGGCTCTGGCTCGCCCGAAAAGCCAGGACATGTTCCGATGACCCGTCCGGAAAAAGGCATTGTCGCGCTGTGTGGCGGCGTGGGAGGCGCAAAGCTCGCCTATGGTCTAAATCGGCTGCTCGGCGAGAGGCTGACCGTCGTTGTCAACACGGGCGATGATTTCGACCATCTTGGCCTGGCCATCTCGCCTGACCTCGATACGGTCGTCTATACGCTCGGCGAACTGGCTGACGAGGAGCGCGGTTGGGGCCGTGCGGGCGAGAGTTGGAATTTCATGGAGGCGCTCGCAGGTCTCTCAGGAGAGACCTGGTTTCGCCTGGGCGATTGTGACCTTGCTTTGCATGTCCTTCGTTCGCGTGCGTTGCGCGCGGGCGTATCACTGACCGAGTTCACAGAAGAGCTGTCATCGCGCGTGAAGATACCAGCGCGCATTCTGCCGATGACCGACCACCCATTCGCGACGATCGTGGTCACGACCGCCGGTCGACTGCCGTTTCAGCGCTATTTCGTCGAGCTACAGGCCCGGCCGGAAGTCCAGCGCATCGAGTTTGACAATCACGGCGGAGGAGCCGCGACCGCTGCGGTGCTCGATGCGATCGCGGCAGCGGAAGGCATCATCGTTTGCCCGTCCAATCCGTATCTCAGCATAGATCCGATCCTTGCGGTTCCAGGTATCGCTTCTGCGCTGGAGGCGAGCGATGCACCTATCGTTGCGGTGTCGCCGCTGGTCGGGGGGCAGGCGGTCAAGGGCCCGACGGCGAAGATCATGAACGAACTCGGTGTCGCGACCAATTGCGCCTCGATCGTGAAGCATTATCCGTTCCTCGATGGTCTTGTGATCGACAGCGTCGACGAGGCCGAGGCGCCGCAGATCGATATTCCCGTTCACGTGACCGGCACGGTCATGCGCTCGAAAGATGACCGCATCGGGCTGGCCGCAGAGTGCCTCAAATTCCTTGGTCATTTCAAAAGCTGAGAGAGTCGATGCCCCATTCTGAAACCTGGGCACTGGTGCCGGTCAAGAGATTCAGTCAGGCGAAGAGCCGGCTGCGGGAGGTGCTGTTCGACGAAGAGCGGGCGAAGCTGGCGCAAACCATGTTGCGTGACGTTCTTGACAACCTTCGAGCAACCAGTACGGTCGATGGGGTCGCCGTTGTGAGCGCAGATCCTGAGGCCTTCTCGATCGCGAAGAGTTTCGGCGCGGCAACGATTTTCGATGCAACCGAGGCGGGCGTCAATCAAGCCGTTCAGCGCGGACTTGACGCCTTCCGGTCGTACGACCGGAGGGTTTTGGTGGTGCCGGCGGATATTCCGTTCGCGAGACCGAGAGATTTCGAGAACGTCATCACCTTGCTGGATCACACGCCAATTGTGCTCGTCCCGGCGCTGTCTGACGGCGGCACCAATGCGCTGGCGATGAGATCTTCCGATCTGCTTCAACCGCAATACGGCAAAGAGAGCTTCCGGGCGCACCGCGATCTGGCTCGCGAGCGTCGATTGGGTTGCAGCGTCCTGAAGTCGAACGGAATTGGCAAAGATATAGATTGCCCGCTCGACTTCGGGTCCTACCTGACTTCGCGGGAGGGTATGGGCCTGACAGGATCCTTCCTCGATGAGGTTAATATCGCCGAGCGCTTCGGCATCGTAAATGCGCCTGCTCCACTGAGGTTGTTCTGATGACGTCGCTGTTCGATATTCCGCTCACCAGCCGCCTTTCTCGCGAGGAGGCCTACCAACTCGTTGATCTCAACGAGACCGATGAATTGCTCCGCACAGCGGCGCGGCGGCGGGATGCCGCGCATGGCGATGCGATTACCTATTCCCCCAAGGTCTTCATTCCGCTGACTCAGCTTTGTCGCGATGTTTGCCATTACTGCACGTTTGCGCATGCGCCGCGCGAGGGAGTGAAGCCGTATCTGTCGATTGAAGAAGCGGTCGCGATCGCGGAGGCTGGAAAAAGGGCCGGTTGCCACGAGGCGCTCTTTACACTGGGTGACAAGCCCGAGCTTCGCTACAGGTCAGCCCGGGAAGAACTGAAGCGGCTGAATCACGAATCGACGCTTTCTTACGTCGCCGAAGTGGCTCGCGCTGTCTTCGAGCGGACCGGGCTGCTTCCGCATATCAATCCAGGCATCATGTCGGCG
>JAFKES010000085.1 GCA_017308495.1 Afipia sp. | reverse complement strand
TCGTCCGGCGTGCGGAAGGCGACGTGGTGCACGCCGCCCGCGCCTTGCCGCGCCGCCGGCAGGTCCTTCTGTTCGAGCACGTGCAATTCCGCACCGACGCCGCCCTCGCCCATGCTGAACACCTCGATACGGTGCTCGCCGTCCGGCGAGGCGTAATCGCGCACGCGCTGCATGTTCATCACGCCGGTCAGCACCCGCGCGGTGCGCGCGAGATCCGGCACGTTGAGCACGATCGGGCCGAGGCCGCGGATCTGATGCTCGGCCGGCACCGGGCTTTTCTCCCACGGATGGGCGTCGCCATGGCCGCCATCGTCCACCAGCACCAGCCGCTGGCCTTCCGGATCCTCGAACGGCAGCGTCAGCCGGCCGTCGACCTCGGTCACCTTGCCAGCATGAGCACCGAGCCGAAGCAGGCGATCCTGCCAGAAGCCGAGCGCCTTCTCGCCGCCCACCCGCAGCCCGGTGCGCGACACGCTTCGGGTGCCGCGCTGCTCGCGCGCCGCCGGCCAGTCGAAGAACGTCAGGTCGGTGCCGGGGCTGGCCTTTCCGTCGGCATAGAACAGATGGTAGGCGCTGACATCGTCCTGGTTGACGGTCTTTTTCACCAGCCGCAGGCCGAGCACGCCTGTGTAAAACGCCAGATTGTCGCGGGCATGGGCCGAAATCGCGGTCAGATGATGGATGCCGGTGAGCTGCATGGCGATATCCCTTCTCAGGCCATGGCGGGATCGAGATGGCCATTCCTGTCGGTCCACCCCATGATGTAGGATGAAGGCACCCACTGCGCCAGCCTGCGCCGGCGTCCGCATGCCCGGACACGCCGGACAACCCCCAGGACCCGTTTATGACCGACCACGTGATCGTCACCGATGAGAACGCCGCCCGCGTCATCGCCATGCGCCGGCCGGACAAGAAGAACGCGCTGACCCAGGGCATGTACACCGCGATGACGGAGGCGATCACCTCGGCGCAGTCCAACCCGGCGATCCGCAGCATCGTGATCTCCGGCGGCTCCGGGGTGTTCACCGCCGGCAACGACCTTGAGGACTTCGCCCGGGCCAATGCCACCGGCAACGACGACGCCCGGCCGATGGCGGCCAGCCGGTTCATCACGGCGCTGGCCATGAACGAGAAGCCGCTGATCGGCGCCGTGGACGGCATCGCCGTCGGGATCGGCACCACCATGCTGTTTCACTGCGACTACGTGCTGGCCTCGACCACCGCGACGTTCTCGACGCCGTTCATCCATCTCGGACTGGTGCCGGAGGCCGCCTCCAGCCTGCTCGCGCCGCGCACCATGGGCCACCAGCGCGCCTTCGCGATGCTGGTGATGGGCCGCGCGGTCAACGCGGACGAAGCCCGCGAGGCCGGCTTCGTCAACGCGGTGGTAGCGCCCGGCCACACCGAGGTCGAGGCGCTCAAGGTGGCGCGCGAGATCGCCGCATTGCCGCCGGAAGCGGTGGCGCTGTCGCGCAAGCTGCTCAAGCCCGCGCGCGAGGACGTGCTGCGCCGGGTTGAGGAGGAAACGCAGCTGTTCGGCCAGCGCCTCAAATCCGACGAGGCGCGCAACGCCTTCGCCGCGTTCTTCGCCCGCAAGAAGAAAGCGTAAGCTCCACTTTTCCTCCGCGACCGGGAAGACACGCCAGAATGACGACGCTCTATTATCACCACTCCGCCGGCCTCAACCATCTCACCCCGCCGGGCCATCCCGAACGGCCGGACCGGTTGCGGGCGATCGAACAGGGGCTCAGCCACGAGAAGTTCGACGCGCTGGTGCGCCACGAGGCGCCGGTCGCCGATCTCGACGTGATCGCGCTGTGCCACACCAACGAATACATCGACGAGATCCGCGCCATCGCGCCGACCGAGGGGATGATCTATCTCGACGGCGACACCGCGATGTCGCCGGGAACGCTGGAGGCCGCGCTGCGCGCCACCGGCGGCGCGGTCGCCGCCGTTGACGCGGTGATGACCAACCCGCGCACCAACGCTTTCGTCGGCACCCGTCCGCCCGGCCACCATGCCGAAAGCATGCGGCCGATGGGCTTCTGCTTCTTCGACAGCGCCGCCATCGCCGCGCGCTACGCCCAGCGGCAATACGGCGCCGAGCGCGTCGCCGTGGTGGATTTCGACGTGCATCACGGCAACGGCACCCAGGAGATCTTCTGGGCCGACCGCCGCGTGATGTATGCCTCGACCCACCAGATGCCGCTGTTTCCCGGCACCGGCGCCATCCAGGAGCGCGGCGACAACGACACCATCGTCAACGCCCCGCTGCATGAAGGCAACGGCAGCCGCGAATTCCGCGAGGCGTTCGACTTCGCGATCCTGCCGCGGCTCCAGCATTTCTCGCCGGACCTGATCGTGATCTCCGCCGGATTCGACGCGCACTGGCGCGATCCGCTCGGTGGCCTCGAACTGCGCGAGGATGACTATCTGTGGGTGACGCGCAAGCTGATGGAGGTGGCCGACGCCACCGCCCAGGGCCGAATCGTCTCCGTGCTCGAAGGTGGCTACGATCTGCAGGGCCTGCGCGATTCCGTCGCCGTACATGTCGCGGCACTGATGGACAACTAGCGTTTTCGTCAGTCAGTGCCGTGCACTTCGCGGCAAATCACGCTACATTGCCGCCATATTGCGCCCGCAAAGCGCGTCCAGATTCGTGCGGCGCGTCGTTCGTGGCGATATTATCCGCGAGCGTTCCCGTCGAGTGAGGAACTCCATCATGGCCCAACCCGCCCACGCCGACGTCAAGACCCTGTCCTTCGAGCGCGCCATCGAGGAACTCGAATCCATCGTCAAGCGTCTCGAGGACGGCAAGGTGCCGCTGGAGGAATCGGTGGCGATCTACGAGCGCGGCGAGAGCCTGAAGCGGCGCTGCGAGGATCTGCTGCGTCAGGCAGAGGCCCGCGTCGACAAGATCACGACCGATGCTTCCGGACAGGCCGTCGGCACCGAGCCGCTCGACGTGCAGTAGCACGCGCCCAACGCCTTTTCCGCGTTCTCGCGCCTATGTTTTCTCCCACCGCCCAGCGCCGGTTCCGACGCGGGAGAGCCGCGCGCCCAACGGATTGGCATCGTTCTGGAATTGGTATAAGTCACGACGCGCCGCCCGGCGCTCGCGGGGCCGCGTTCAGCGCCGGAACCGGCGGGCTCCCCACGCTCCATCGCTGTCATTCCATCGCTTCCGTCCCATTCACTTTCGTCCGATTGCTCCGTCTCCTCGCTTTCATTGCGGATAACGCCACGTGCCAGACACCAGCAAGACGCCCCTTCTCGATTCCGCGCCGACGCCGGACCTGCTGCGCAAGCTCAAGCCCGAGCAACTGCGCCAGTTCGCCGACGAACTGCGACAGGAGACCATCGACGCCGTCTCCGTCACCGGCGGCCATCTCGGCGCCGGACTCGGCGTGGTCGAACTCACCACCGCGCTGCATTACGTGTTCAACACCCCGGCCGACCGCATCATCTGGGACGTCGGCCACCAGGCCTATCCGCACAAGATTCTCACCGGCCGCCGCGACCGCATCCGCACCCTACGCATGGGCAACGGGCTGTCCGGCTTCACCAAGCGTTCGGAGAGCGACTACGATCCGTTCGGCGCGGCGCATTCGTCCACGTCGATTTCCGCCGGCCTCGGCATGGCGGTGGCGCGCGACCTCACCGGCGGCGACAACAACATCATCGCCGTGATCGGCGACGGCTCGATGTCCGCCGGCATGGCCTATGAGGCGATGAACAACGCCGGTGCGATGCATTCGCGCCTCATCGTCATCCTCAACGACAACGACATGTCGATCGCCCCGCCGGTCGGTGCGATGTCGGCCTATCTGGCGCGGCTGCTGTCGGGCCAGACCTACGGATCGGCCCGAGAGGCGCTGAAAAATCTCGCCCACAAGCTGCCGCGCTTCTTCGAGGAGCGCGCGCTGCGCGCCGAGGAATATGCCCGCGGCATGATGACCGGCGGCACGCTGTTCGAGGAGATGGGCTTCTTCTATGTCGGCCCCATCGACGGCCACAACCTCGATCACCTGCTGCCGGTGCTGACCAACGTGCGCGACGCCGAGAAGGGCCCGATCCTGGTCCATGTGGTGACGCAGAAGGGCAAAGGCTACGCGCCCGCCGAAGCCGCCGCCGACAAATATCACGGCGTGGTCAAGTTCGACGTCATCACCGGCAAGCAGGCCAAGGCCAAATCCAACGCACCGTCCTACACCAGCGTGTTCGGACAGAGCCTCGTCAAGGAAGCCGAGAAGGACGACAAGATCGTCGCCATCACCGCGGCGATGCCATCGGGCACCGGCGTCGATATCTTCGAGAAATCGTTCCCGAAGCGCACCTTCGATGTCGGCATCGCCGAACAGCACGCGGTGACCTTCGCCGCCGGCCTCGCCACCGAGGGCTTCAAGCCGTTCGTCGCGATCTACTCCACCTTCCTGCAGCGCGGCTACGACCAGGTGGTGCACGACGTCGCGATCCAGCACCTGCCGGTGCGCTTCGCGCTCGACCGCGCCGGCCTCGTCGGCGCCGACGGAGCGACCCATGCCGGATCGTTCGACAACGTCTATCTGGGCTGCCTGCCCGGCTTCATCATCATGGCCGCCGCCGACGAGGCCGATCTCGTGCACATGGTGGCGACGCAGGTGGCGATCGATGACGCGCCGAGCGCGCTCCGCTACCCGCGCGGCGAGGGCCGCGGCGTCGAGATGCCGGAGGTCGGCGTGCCGCTGCCGATCGGTAAGGGCCGCATCATGCGCGAGGGCGGCGACAACGGCACCAAGGTGGCGTTGCTGTCGTTCGGCGCGCGGCTCGGCGAATGCCTCAAGGCTGCCGACGCGCTCGACGGTTTCGGCTTCGCCACCACGGTGGCCGACGCTCGCTTCATGAAGCCGCTCGATCTCGACATGATCCTCACGCTGGCGCGCGACAACGAGGCGCTGATCACCATCGAGGAAGGCTCCATCGGCGGCTTCGGCACGCATGTGCTGCAGGCGCTGGCCGATCACGGCGCACTGGACAAGGGCCTGCGGGTGCGCACCATGGTGCTGCCGGACGTGTTCCTCGACCACGACACCCCGGCGAAGATGTACGAGCAGGCGAAGCTCGACGCCGACGGCATCGTCACCAAGGTGTTCGAGGCGCTGGGCCGGGACAGGGCGGCGGAGACGGTGAAGCCAGCCTAGTCAGGAGGGCCGACCATGACCACACGCAAGCGCGCCGACGTCGTTCTGGTCGAGCGCGGGCTGTTCGAGAGCCGCACCCGCGCCCAGGCCGCCATTGCGGCGGGCGGCGTCAGCGCCAATGGCGTCACCATCGCCAAGGCGTCCGACCCCATTGCCGTCGATGCCGAGATTATGGCCGAGCCAGCGCATCCGTGGGTGTCGCGCGGCGGCGTCAAGCTCGCCGGCGCGCTGGAACAATATCCCATCGAGATCGAGGACCATGTCTGCGTCGATGTCGGTGCGTCCACCGGCGGCTTCACCGAGGTGCTGCTCGCCAACGGCGCGAGCCTCGTCTATGCCATCGATGTCGGCCACGACCAGTTGCATCCGAGCCTGCGCGGCAATGCCCGCATCGTCTCGATGGAAGGCACCGATATCCGCGCGCTGGCCGGCAAGCGGCTGGAGATCCGGCCGGACGTCGTGGTGATCGACGCAAGCTTCATCTCGCTGAAGCTGATCCTGCCGGCGGTGCTGCCGCTCGCCGCAGCGCCGATGCATCTCCTGGCGCTGATCAAGCCGCAGTTCGAGGCCGACCGCAAACATTCCAAGAAAGGCATCATCCGCGACGCTGCGGTTCACAAGGCCGTCTGCCACGACATCGCCGCCTTCGCAGCGGAACTCGGCTGCACCGGGATCAAGGTGTTTCCGTCATCCATCGCCGGCGGCGACGGCAACGCCGAATTCTTCCTCGGCGCGCGGCGCGGATAATATGACCGAACGCCTCACCATCGATCATGTCGGCCATTTCGGCGACGGCCTCGCGCTGTCGAATGGCGCCAGCATCTATGTGCCCTACACGCTCGGCGGCGAGACCGTGGAAGTAATGGCGGAGCCCGGCCATCCGGACCGGCGCGCGCTCGCCCATGTGATCGCGCCGAGCGCGGAGCGCATCGACCCGTTCTGCCCGCATTTCGGCACCTGCGGCGGCTGTGCCATCCAGCACTGGCAGGCGGACGCCTATCGCAACTGGAAGCGGCGGATCGTGGTCGACCTGCTCGACCATGCCGGCATCGCCTGCGAGGTTGGCGACCTGATCGACGCCCACGGCGCGGGCCGCCGCCGCATGACGCTGCATGCGCGGCTGAGTTCGCAGGGCATCCTGCGCGTCGGCTTCGCCGCCGCCGGACGCCGCGAGATCATCGCCATCGACCATTGCCCGATCCTCGATCCCGCCATGCACGGCGCGCTCACCGCAGCGAGCGCCATCGCCGAACTGCTTGAGCCGGTGAAGAAGCCGCTCGACATCCAGATCACCGCCGCCGCCAACGGCCTCGACGTCGACGTGCGCGGCACCGGGCCGCTCGACGCCGCGATGCTGACGACGCTGTCGCGCCTCGCCGAGACGCACGACCTCGCGCGGCTGACGCGCCATGGCGAACTCGTCATCCAGCGCCGGCCGCCGGTGATCGAGATCGGCAAGGCGCGCGTGACGCTGCCGCCGGGATCTTTCATGCAGCCGACCACGCTCGGCGAGGCAACGCTGGCGGCGCTGGCCATCGCCCGTTGTAAAGGCGCGAAACACGTCGCCGACCTGTTCTGCGGCTTCGGCCCGTTCGCGCTGCGGCTGGCGGAGACGATGAAAGTCTCCGCCTTCGACAGCGACGCCGCCGCCATCGCCGCCCTGCAACAGGCGGTGCGGACCACGCAGGGGCTGAAGCCGCTCGCCGCCACCGCGCGCGACCTGTTCCGCCGCCCGCTGGTGCCGCAGGAACTGCGAGACTACGACGCCGTGGTGTTCGATCCGCCGCGCCAGGGCGCGCAGGCGCAGTCGCAGCAACTGGCTTCGAGCCGCATCGCGCGGGTGGTGGCGGTGTCGTGCAATCCGGCGACCTTCGCCCGCGACGCCCGCATCCTGATCGACGGCGGTTTCCGGATCGACGACGTCACGCCGGTGGACCAGTTTCGCCACACCCCGCATGTGGAGATCGTGGCGCGGTTCAGGCGGTGATGTCGCCTACCGTCCCCAGCGTTCCTGCCAGATCTTCTCGCCGATGGTGCACGACACCCGCGGCTCGCGCGTCGCGGCCGGTACGACGACCGGCTCGGGCACGCGGTGGGCCACCTCCATCACCAGCTTGGTGCGGATCGCTTCCTTGAACTTCTCGCGGGTCTTGATCGGCACCACGAACGACCCCGCGCCGCCGATGACGCAGTCCTCGTAATAGAGATCGAGGTTCTCGATATCCATGGTGGCGAAATTGGTCTCCTTGGACATGATCGGCAGGCCGTTGATGGTGACGCCTTTGGCCAGCGCCGCGTCGCGCGCCACCGTCACCGGCTCGCCGTTGTTGTTGGGGCCGTCGCCGGAAATGTCGATGACGCGGCGCAGGCCGCGATAGGCGTTGGCCTCGAACAGCGGCATGGCGAAATTGATCGCGCCGGAGATCGAGGTGCGCGAGGCGCGGCGCAGCGGCGCTTTCAGGATTTCCTCCGCCACCGCGCCGGCGGACTCCGGGCCGTCGATCACCCGCCACGGCACCACGATCTTCTGGTCGCCGGCGGCGGCCCATTCGAAATAGGTCACCGCCACCTTGCCGGTGGGGCCGGTCTTCAGCGCCTGCAGGAATTCGCGCGAGGTGATGGCGCCGGCGTAACCCTCGCGCTGCAGCGCCAGTTCCTCCATGTCCATGGAATAGGACACGTCCACCGCGAGGATCAGCTCAACATCGACGCGCGCCGCCTCGTCGCGGCCCTGAGCCAGCGTGTCGCCGCCGGCCCGCCCGCCCGGCGCGGCAAAACCCGGCACATCGCCGCCCGCCAGTACGCAGGCCGCCGCCACCATCCCGATCGAGACACACCAGCGCATGGCGAACCCCTCCCGTGGTCGAGGCTGCAATGGTGGCACGACGGCCTGCGGGCCGGAAGCGGGAACCGCGGCCTCACACGCATCTGTGCACAGCGCGCAGGCCGTCGCCGCTCAGGTCTCGCCCATCAGACTGCGGCGATGGTTGTCCGACTCCTCGGCGTAACGGCGCAGCGCATGGGCCTCGGTGAGCAGGCCGATCACCCGGCCGCTGTCGGCGGACTCGACCACCGCGAGGGATTCCGCCTCCGCCACGTCGAACGCCGCCACCGCCTGCCGCACATTCATGTCGGGCAGCAGCGTGACCGTACGGGCATGCAGGATGTCGCGGACGCTGGCGGCCTGGCTGTCCTTGAGGCCATGGGCCTCGGCGACGAACACGATGCCGGCATAGCGTCCGTCGGCGTCCACCGCGACCACCTGGGTCTTCGATCCCAGCGGATGCAGGTTGCGGAACTCTGCGATCGAGGTATCGGCCGCAACCGTGACGACGTCGGCGCGCATCATCCGCCGCACCGTGAGATCGCGGATCCAGCCGACATCGGCGGCGCTGCGGATGGTCTCGCCGCGCAGATGGAAGCGCCAGGTGGCGAAGGAATAGCCGAACAGTTCGCGCGTCACCTGCATCGAGACGATGACCGCCACCAGCACCGCCGTGGTCAGCCACAGGTTGCCGGTGGCCTCAAGCGCGATGAACGACATGGTCAGCGGCGCGCCGATGATGGAGGCCGACAACGCGCTCATGCCGATCACCGCATAAACGCCCAAATCGAGGTTGACGCCCGGCAGCACCGCGGACAGGCCGGCCGCAAACAGATGACCGCCGAGCGAGCCGAGCAGCAGCGAGGCAAAGAACAGGCCGCCACGAAAACCGGAGCCCAGCGAGACGATGGAGGCCAGCGCCTTGAGCACGAACACGGCGGCCATCAGCCCCACCGGCATCGCGATCAGGCTGTTGAGGTACAGCGCCCCGTGCCCGGAGGCCAGCACCTGCGGCGTGACCAGCGCCATCAGCCCGACCAGCAGGCCGCCGAACATCGGCCGCAGCGGCGTCCACAACCGCGACCGCACCAGCAGGGTGTCGAACAGCGCGACGCCGCGCATGATGGCGATGCCCGTCAGTGCGGCCAGAAGACCGAGCACGGCGGCGATCGCCAGATCCTGGCCCAGCACCTCGCCCACCTGGCGGATGCTGATGCCGAGCGACAGCGGCGCGAAGAGGTGGGTCACCGCATAGCCGGTGACCGCGGCGACGCCGATCGGCGCGAGGCTCGCCGGCGCATAGCCGCCGAGCACCAGTTCAAAGGCATAGAACGCGCCGGCCAGCGGCGCGCTGAACGCGCCGGCGATCGCCGCCGCCGCGCCGCAGCCGACCATGACGCGCTGGTCGGCCCGCCGCAGGTGGAAGGCGCGGCCGAGCGACGACGCCACGCCGCTGGCGAGCTGGGTGTAGCCCGCCTCGAGCCCGACCGAACCGCCGACGCCGCTCGACCAGATGGTCTGCAGCGCGACGATGATGCTGCCGCGAAACGACATGTGGCCGCCATGCAGCGCGTTGGCCTCGATCGGATCGATCTCCCGCCCCGGCCGCCAGCGCAGCAGCGCCAGCAGCGCGAGGCCAAGCACGAGCCCGCCCAGCGCCGGCACCGCGATCGCCCGCACCGGATCGACATGGTTGAGGCCGGACAGCCGCGCCCCGAGCGGAATATCGAACAGGCCGACATGCAGGAGTTCGACCGCCGCGCTCATGGCCGCGACGAACAGGCCGGACATGGCGCCGATCACGGCGGCGATGACGATGAGGCTCGATTCCCGGGCGCGGACGAGCGCCCTCAGACGTTGCGGAGCTTCGAGGAAATATCCGGAGGACGCCATCGGTACAACTTCGCGGGCGGAAATCGATGGGGCGTTTTAATCTCATTCACCGGCCGGTCAATGCCGGACGGACCACAGGCTGCCCGATCGCCGTCGCTTGGCCCGGCGGGAAGCATCCCGTCAAATCGGCCTTTCGCGAATTTTAGGCATTATTTCCATCAGCTATTTATCCGGATACGGCTTACTGGCCGTATGTCCATTTCCCTCCGCACGCAGTATACGGCGCGTCAGACCACCTCGTTTGGCCCCTTTCGCTTCATCGAAGCCCTGCCGTGGATCGTGCTCGCAACGGCGATGCGTGTCGTGGCCTACAGCGGCGGTCCGGCGACCTTGCCCGCGATCATCATCGCCAGCATGGCAATTTTGCTGGCGTTCGTCCTTGTCGCGCAACGTTCGATTGAACTTGCGGACGGTCAAACCGGGCTCGGCTCCCTCACTCTTTGGGAGCAAATCAAACTTGCCCGCGCCATCCTCGGACGGATCGTTCTGCTGATGATAGCCGCAGCCTCTGTGGTTGCCATGTCCGGATACACATCGCTCGCGCCGAACCTGATGCTGGGTCTCGACGGCATGGCGTTCGATCAATTCACCATGATCGGAAAATTCTGGAGCGCTACAGTAGCCTCGTTCGTGCTGCTGATGATCGTCCGCGCCGATGCCAATCATGGAGCGGTCGATTTTTTCGCAACCCTGAACGAACTGGCTCGCCGATCATTCTGGATTGGCGCGTCGATTCTCGCACTCGGCGCGATCTATCTCGCGCTTGGCTATGTTCAGGGTCTGGTCCGGCACGCCGTCTGGATCTACGGACAAACATCGCCGCACGGAACCTTCGTCAGAAACCTGGTCTTCTTCGTGTTCATCTTCAGCTTCGCGATGCTGCGGCTGTGGATCACCCTGATCGTTCTGACCTATGGCCTGAAGTCCTCCTATCGGAGTGCCTAGCTTCCGGCTTGGCCGCGATGGCGCAGGAAGTGATCGGCCAGCACGCAGGCCATCATCGCCTCGCCCACCGGCACGGCGCGGATGCCGACGCAGGGATCGTGACGGCCCTTGGTGAGGATGTCGGTGTCGGCACCCGAGCGGTCGATGGTCCGGCGCGGGGTGAGGATCGACGACGTCGGCTTCACCGCGAACCGCGCCACCACCGCCTGCCCGGTGGAGATGCCGCCGAGAATGCCACCGGCATGGTTCGACAGGAACACCGGGCCGTCATTCCCCACATTTGAAGAAGAACTGCGCATCTCGTCGGCGTTATCCTCGCCGTGCAGTTCGGCCGCGCCGAAGCCCGCGCCGATCTCGACGCCCTTGACCGCGTTGATGCTCATCAGCGCCGCCGCCAGATCGCTGTCGAGCTTGCCGTAGATCGGCGCGCCCCATCCCGCCGGCACGCCTTCGGCCACGACCTCGACCACCGCGCCGATCGACGATCCATTCTTGCGGATGTCGTCGAGATAGTCGGCGAAGAATTCGGCCTTGGCCTTGTCCGGGCAGAAGAACGGATTGCGGCCGACCTCGTCCCAGTCCCAGTTGGCGCGGTCGATCTTGTGCGGCCCCATCTGCACCAGCGCGGCGCGCACCGTGACATCCGGAATGATCTTGCGCGCCACCGCGCCCGCCGCCACCCGCGCCGCGGTCTCGCGCGCCGAGGAGCGCCCGCCGCCGCGATAATCGCGCAGGCCGTATTTCGCCTCGTAGGTGAAATCGGCGTGGCCGGGACGAAACTTGTCCTTGATCTCGGAATAGTCCTTGGAGCGCTGGTCGGTGTTCTCGATCAGGAGCGCGATCGGCGTGCCGGTCGTCACCTGCCGTCCGTCGTGCTCCATCACCCCGGACAGGATCTTGACCTGATCGGGCTCCTGCCGCTGGGTGGTGTATTTGCTCTGGCCGGGACGGCGGCGGTCGAGATCGCGCTGGATTTCGTCCGCGGTGAGCGGAATGCGCGACGGGCAGCCATCGACCACGCAGCCGAGCGCGACCCCATGGCTCTCGCCGAAGGTGGTGACGCGAAACATGTGGCCGAAGGTGTTGTGGGACATCACCAATCCAATCTGCAAACTTGCAGATTGTGGTAGCGGCATGTCGCGGAAATCGCAACATTCTTCCCCTCTCCCCTTGTGAGAGAGGGTGATCCGAGCGCAAGCGAGGAGCGGGTGAGAGGTCTATTATCCTTGAGCCCAGACCCCTCACCCGGCTCAATCTCGCTCCGCCCGATTTCGCCACCCTCGCCCACCGAAAGGGCGTCTACGCCCGTCTTCGACGGCTACGGGGAGAGGGAAACAGCGTACGCAATCTCAACTGTGCTTCTCGACCCGTCCGTCGCGGAACACGTAGACCACGCCCTGCTCGATGAATAGATCGACCGCGCGCACCGCGGTTTCGACGTCGAGCGCCACCATCAGCGCGCGGCAGGTGCCGCCGTGCGACACCGCCACCGTGTCCTGAAGCAGGGAGTCGTACCAGTCGCGCATGCGCAGCATCACCGAAGCGTAGCTCTCGCCGCCCGGCGGCGACACGCCCCATTTGTCCTGCTCGCGCTCGGCGAACAGCTCGGGATGCGACTTCTTCATCTCGATCAGGGTCGAGCCTTCCCAGTGGCCGTAACCGATCTCGCGCAGCCGGTCGTCGAGTTCGAAACCGTGGGGCGCGACACCGAGTTCACCGCGGACCAGCTCCATGGTCTGGCGCGCGCGCCCCAGCGGCGACGACACGAACGGTATCTTCCCGGCATGATGACCGTCGCTCTTGAGAATGTCGGCGAGCAGTTCGCCCGAACGGATGGCCTGCTCGTGGCCGATCTCGTTGAGCGGAATGTCCTGCGTGCCCTGAAAGCGGCCCGCGGCGTTCCATTCGGTCTGGCCGTGGCGGATGAAATAGATGGTCGGAGATGGCATCAGTCAAAGTCTCTCGATACAAGCCGTCATTGCGAGGCGACGAAGCCGACGAAGCAATCCAGTGCGCTCCTTGCGGCAACCCTGTATGGATTGCTTCGCTTCGCTCGCAACGACAGCGTTATGTCAATCCTTGCTGTCGAGCGAGATGTCCGGCGCATGCGGGTTCTTCATGCCGGTGACGTGATAGCCGGCATCGACATGGTGAACCTCGCCGGTGACGCCGCGCGAGAGGTCCGACAACAGATACATCGCGCTGTCGCCGACTTCCTCCTGAGTGACGTTGCGGCGGAGCGGCGCGTTGTATTCGTTCCACTTGAGGATGTAGCGGAAATCGCCGATGCCCGAGGCCGCCAGCGTCTTGATCGGGCCGGCCGAGATGGCGTTGACGCGGATGTTCTTCTCGCCAAGATCGGCGGCGAGATAGCGCACGCTGGCCTCCAGCGCCGCCTTGGCCACGCCCATCACGTTGTAATGCGGCATCCACTTTTCCGCGCCGTAATAGGACAGCGTCAGGATCGAGCCGCCGTCGGTCATCAGCGGCTCGGCGCGCTGGGTGATGGCGGTCAGCGAGTAGCACGAGATCAGCATGGAGTTGGTGAAGTTGTCCTGCGTGGTCTCAAGGTAGCGGCCGGCGAGCTGGTCCTTGTCGGCGAAGGCGATGGCGTGGACCACGAAGTCGATCTTGCCCCACTGCTTCTTCACCTCCGCGAACACCGCGTCGATGGTGGCGGGATCGGTGACGTCGCAATGACCGAGGGTGATGGCGCCAAGCTCCTTCGCCAGCGGCTCCACGCGCTTCTTCAGCGCGTCGCCCTGCCAGGTGAAGGCGAGTTCCGCGCCCTGGTCACGACAGGATTTCGCGATCCCGTAAGCGATGGAGCGGTTGTTCGCCACGCCCAGGATCACGCCGCGCTTGCCGCGCATCAGGCCCATGTTTTCAGCCATGAAATGATGTCCAGATTGCCGGAGGAAAGAGGCCCGTCATGGCATAGCTGCCGGGACCGTTCAACCCGCGACGCCAAGGGAAGCCGCCAAGGGAACCGGTCAGCCCCGCTGCAGGGCCAGGGTGACGCCACTGAGCGTCAACACCATCGCCAGCACCACGCGCAGGCCAAGCGGCTCGCCGATGATGAGCGCCGCCGCCACCACGCCGACCACCGGCACCAGCAGCATGCCGGTGGAGGCGGTGGCGGCCGGCATCCGGCGCAGCGTCTCGAACCAGGTGAGATAGCACAGCCCCATCGGGACCAGGGTCATGTAGACCATCGCGCCCCACACCGGAGGCGTCACCGCGGCGAAGTCCGGCTTCTCGACGACGAGGCCGTAGACCAGCATGGCGAGACAGCCGAGCCCGACCTGCCAGGCCACCAGCGCCACCGGGGGCACCGGGATCGGCTTGGCGTTGGCGACCGTGCCGAAGGCGAACAGAATCGCCGCCGCGAGCACCAGCGCCACGCCGGCCAGCTTGTCCGGGCCAAGCGCGAAGCCCTCGCCGCCGAACAGCGTGACAATTCCGGCGAAGCCCAGGCCCAGCGCGACGACATCGCGCAGCGTCGGCCGCACGCCGAGCAGCGGCCACGACAGCAGCGTGGCCCAGATCGGCATGGTGAAGGCGAGCAGCGCGCCCTCGCTCACCGTCACCCACTGCATCGCCACGGTGGCGAAGCCCATCCAGACGAACACATTGGTGAAAGCCGCGAACAGCAGCCGGGGCACGACGCGAAGCGGCATGCCGAACCGCTCGCCCCGGGCACGCGCGACCACGACGAGAATGACGGCGGACACCACCCCCGCCAGTCCGCGCGCCGACATGGGTGGCAATTCGCGCAGCAGCACCTTGACGAACGGCCAGTTGAGACCCCAGCCGACCGCGGTGATCACCAGACAGACGATGCCGATCCATCTCGAATTGGCCATGGAAAGCGACAGCCCCGGTTGGATACCTGCTCCGGCTGGGTCGCAGATTCAGACGCCAGCGGCAATCGCCGCCGCTGCATGGCACTGCCGCCAGAACGCCTATTCCTGCAGCTTCGTCGCCAGCACCTTGTCGATGCGCCGGCCGTCAAGATCGACCACCTCGAAGCGCCAGCCGTCGGCGCTGACGCTCTCGCCCTCCTGCGGGATGGCGCCGAATTTTTCCAGCAGATAGCCGGCGCAGGTCTGGTAGCGGCGCGACGCCGGCAATGCGATGTGCAGCAACTGCGCGAAGGCGACGGCCGGCATCCAGCCAGCGATCAGGAACGATCCATCGTCGCGACGCACCACGGCGGGCTCGGCCGGGCCTTCCTCGGTGTGGAAGCCGCCGACGATGGACTCCAGAATGTCCGCGCTGGTGACCACCCCCTGGAAGGTGCCGTATTCGTCGTGGACCAGCCCCATATGCACCGCCGAGTCGCGCAGGATGGCGACCACGTCGCGCGCGTCCACCGTTTCGGGGATGACCGGCGCGTCGCGGATCAGCTGGCGCAGGTCCGGTTGCTCGCCCGCGAGATAGGGCCCCAGTATGTCCTTGGCCTGCAGAATGCCGAGGGCTTCCTCGCCGTCGAATACCGGCAGGCGGGAATGCGGGCTGCTCCTGAACGCGAGGCGGATCGCCTCCGGCGGCTCCGACAGGTTGATCATGTCGACCTCGTGACGCGGCGTCATCACCGCGCCGACCGGAAGGTCGCCCAGGCGCATCACGCCGGCGATCATCTCCTTTTCGCCGGGCTCCAGCACGCCGGCGTTTTCGGCCTCGACGACGAGGGTGCGGATTTCATCCTCGCTGACCTTGTCCTCCGCCGCGCCGCGCTGGCCGAGCAGCCACAGCATCGTGCGCCCGGAGCGGTCGAGAACCCATACCAGCGGCAGGGAGATTTTCGCCAGCACCGCCATGGCGGGCGCGACGCGGACCGCCACCCGCTCCGGATCGCGCAGCGCGATCTGCTTCGGCACCAGCTCGCCGACGATCAGCGACGTATAGGTGATCAGCGTCACCACCGCGCCGAACCCGAGCACGTCCGCCACTCCCGGCTGCAAGCCCAATTCCACGAGCGATGACGACAGCCGCTTGCCCAGCGTCGCGCCGGAGAACGCCCCCGACAACACCCCGACGAGGGTGATGCCGATCTGCACCGTGGACAGGAACCGGCCGGGATCGGAGGCGAGGTCGAGCGCGGTGCGCGCCCCGCGGACCCCCTTCTCGACCAGCCCGGCGAGCCGCGCCGGACGGCTGGAGACGATGGCCAGCTCCGACATGGCGAGCAGGCCGTTGATGACGATGAGCGCCATGACGATGGCAAGTTCGAGCGTGAGCAACGGAGGCCCTTGTTCCGGAAAAGGTCGAGACTATCGCAAAAGCAGGCCCGCCTCCACGCTGCGGCAAATGGCGGCGGCGGAGCGACCAGGCGAAAAATCAGGAAGGCACGACAAGACCACACCGGGCGTCTTGACGCGCGGGGAGGTGACATAGCATTACTACTGAACTGATGGGGGTGGAGTTCCCCGACAACCGCCGCAAGGCCAATAACTCCTACCAGGCGCAACGCGCCGGTGGGAGGTCGTGTGTCCGCCGGTTCGTTGCCTCTCACATGGGGCGACCGATGATCAGACTTCCAGCTCTAATCCCACTTTCACTATTCCCCCCTTCACTCCTGTTTCCGCCCGGATTCCCGATCGCGCTACCGTCTTCGCTGCCCGTCAGCGGTGGGGCGGAACGGCTCGTCCTGCGGGGCCGACGCCGATGAGCCCACAACTCCTCCTGGCCGTCGCGCTCGGCGGCGCCATCGGTTCCGTCGCCCGATACCTCGTGGGCATCGCCTCCGGCCGGCTGTTCGGCATGGCCTTTCCTTGGGGCACGCTGCTCATCAACGTCACGGGTTCCTTTCTTATCGGAGCCTTTATCGGCCTGTTCGCGACGAAATGGGATCTGCCGCAAGCCGCGCGCGTGTTCCTCACCGTCGGCATCTGCGGCGGCTACACGACGTTCTCGACCTTCTCCCTCGACGCCTTCTATCTGATCGAACGCGGCGAGCTGGCCGCCTCGGCGGCCTATATGGTCGCCTCGGTGGTGCTCTCGGTGACGGCGCTGGTCGCGGCGATCCACCTGATCCGGGCGATCGGTTAGCAATGCTGTGCCGCATCATCCGCCGGACGACATGGCCCCCCTGCATACAGGCGCTTTATCTCGGCGGCTTTGGTGCTAGAAGACCGTGATCCAGTGCCGGACGGCCGCTATATATTCTGCGTGATTGCTCAAGTTTAAGGACAGACCATGCCCGCCTATCGCTCCCGAACCTCCACCCACGGCCGCAACATGGCCGGCGCCCGCGGTCTGTGGCGCGCCACGGGCATGAAGAACGAGGATTTCGGCAAGCCGATCATCGCCATCGTCAATTCCTTCACCCAGTTCGTGCCGGGCCATGTGCACCTCAAGGACCTCGGCCAGCTCGTCGCCCGCGAGGTCGAGAAGGCCGGCGGCGTCGCCAAGGAATTCAACACCATCGCGGTGGACGACGGCATCGCCATGGGTCACGACGGCATGCTCTACAGCCTGCCCTCGCGCGAACTGATCGCCGATAGCGTCGAATACATGGTCAACGCCCATTGCGCCGACGCCATGGTGTGCATCTCCAACTGCGACAAGATCACTCCCGGCATGCTGATGGCGGCGATGCGCCTCAACATCCCGGTGGTGTTCGTCTCCGGCGGCCCGATGGAGTCCGGCAAGGTCAACCTGCGCGGCAAGGTTCAGTCCGTGGACCTGATCGACGCCATGATCGCCGCCGCCGACGACACCGTGACCGACGCCGAGGTCGAAGAGATCGAGCGCTCCGCCTGTCCGACCTGCGGCTCGTGCTCGGGCATGTTCACCGCCAACTCGATGAACTGCCTCACCGAGGCGCTCGGCCTCGCGCTGCCGGGCAACGGCTCGGTGCTCGCCACCCATGCCGACCGCAAGGGCCTGTTCGTCGAGGCCGGCCATCTGATCGTCGATCTGGCGCGGCGCTATTACGAGCAGAACGACGAGACGGTGCTGCCGCGCACCATCGCCGGCTTCAAGGCGTTCGAGAACGCCATGACCCTCGACATCTCGATGGGCGGCTCCACCAACACGGTGCTGCATCTGCTCGCCGCCGCCCATGAAGGCGAGGTGCCGTTCACCATGGCCGACATCGACCGGCTGTCGCGCCACGTGCCGGTGCTGTGCAAGGTCGCGCCCTCGGTCGCCGACGTACATCTGGAGGACGTCCATCGCGCCGGCGGCATCATGGCGATCCTCGGCGAACTCGACCGCGGCGGCCTGATCCACAACGATCTGCCGAGCGTCCACAGCGCCACGCTGAAGGACGCGCTGGATCGCTTCGACGTGATGCGCACCAAGAGCGACAGCGTCCGCACCTTCTTCAAGGCCGCGCCCGGCGGCGTGCCGAGCCAGGTGGCGTTCAGCCAGGACCGCCGCTTCGAGGACCTGGACACCGACCGCGCCGGCGGCGTGATCCGCAATGTCGAACATGCGTTCTCGAAGGACGGCGGTCTCGCGGTGCTGTTCGGCAACATCGCCCTCGACGGCTGCATCGTGAAGACGGCGGGCGTGGACAGCAGCATCCTGAAATTCGAGGGTCCGGCGCGGATCTTCGAGAGCCAGGACGCGGCCGTGGAAGGCATCCTCGGCGGCAAGATCAAGCCGGGCGACGTGGTGCTGATCCGCTACGAGGGCCCGCGCGGCGGCCCCGGCATGCAGGAGATGCTGTATCCGACCAGCTATCTGAAATCGAAGGGCCTCGGCAAAGCCTGCGCGCTGATCACCGACGGCCGCTTCTCAGGCGGCTCATCCGGTCTGTCGATCGGCCACATCTCGCCGGAAGCGGCGGAAGGCGGCGCGATCGGCCTCGTCAACGAAGGCGACATCATCCGGATCGACATCCCCAACCGCGCGATCAACGTCGCGGTCGACGATGCCGAACTGGCGCGGCGCCGCGAAGCCATGGAAGAGCGCGGCGAGGCGGCATGGAAGCCCGAGAAGCCGCGCACCCGCAAGGTCACCACCGCGCTCAAGGCCTATGCGGCGCTCGCCACCAGCGCCGCGCGCGGCGCGGTGCGCGTGATCAAGGACTGAGCCAGGGCAGAAATGCCCTTCCGTTTTCTGCGCGCCTGAGCGAATCTCTCCGTTACGAGTGACGGAGAGATTGGCATGACCACCAGCATCATCCGCTGCGCCAGCGGAAACATCGCCGTTCATCAATCGGGAGGACGCGGTCTGCCGCTGGTGATGATTCACGGCAACTCGGCGTCGTCGCGCGCTTTCGGGCGGCAATTGAACAGCCCGCTCGGCGACAAGCGCCGGCTGATCGCCATCGATCTTCCCGGCCACGGACAATCCGCCAATGCCGCGCGCCCCGTGCATTACGGCATCGCGCCCTACGGGCGCATGATCGCCGAGGTGGCACGACAGCTCGGCGTCGACCATGGACTTTTCATCGGCTGGAGCCTCGGCGGCCATGCCGTGCTGGAAGCCTCGGCCGAGTTGCCGAAGGCGGCGGGCTTCTGCATCTTCGGCACCCCGCCGCTGCCGTTTCCACCCATGATCGAGGGCGCATTCCTCGCCCATCCGGCGATGCGCTTCACCTTCGCCGAAACGATCCCGGCGGACGATGCGCCGGCCTTTGTCGCGGCCTCGTTCAAACCGGGATTTACGGACATCGCGCCGTTCTTCATCGAAGACATGCTGCGCACCGACGGCCGCGCCCGGGCGCAACTCATAAACCCCGAGGGAGAGCCGTTTCGCGACGAGGTCAGGATCGTGGCGGCACTGACGCAGCCACTGGCGGTGCTGCACGGCGCGGACGAACAACTCGTCAGCCTCGACTATTTCAAGACGCTGACCATGCCGACGCTGTGGCGCGGCGCGGTCCAGGTCATCGACGATGCCGGCCACGCGCCGCAATGGGAACAGCCGGAGCGTTTCAACGCGCTGCTCGATGCCTTCGCCGGCGAACTGGAATGAACTTTCTCAGATAACCGCGAACCTGATCCGCGTCACGAACAGCGCGCCGTTGGAACGGTTCGGGTTGAGGTGGGACAAGCAGTCCGGCTTGCCAGTCCGGCAGCATATCCATAGCCTCGAGACCGGGTGGGGTCCTGCTAACGGATGCACGCGACGTCGGCGCAAACATCTCTCTCAATAACGGAGGCTCCATCATGTCGGATCAACCCACAACAGGCATCGACCGCCGTCATCTGATCACGGCCTCCATTGCCACGGTCGGAGCCGCGACCGCGTTTGCGGCCAGTTCCGGTCCGGCCCTTGCTCAGGACTCAAAGAGCGTCTCGCCGGGCGGCGCGACCGGTGCGTCTCAGGGAACCGTCTATACCGGGGAAGTCATTCAGGGAAAGAAAGTCGTCAGCGCGCTTGACGTCAACGATCTGGAACCCGGCAAGAAACATCTGCTGTATTTCCAGGGCGTGCAGATACGCGCGGGGCAGCACTGGTACGTTTCGTTGATCGTCGCCAGAGGTGCGAAGCCGGGCAAGCGCGTCGTCCTCACCAGCGGCGTGCATGGCGACGAGATGAGTTCGGTGCATACGGTCATGACCGTGATGAACCGGCTCAATCCGGCGCAGATGTCGGGCACGGTGCTGGCGGTCACGGACATATCGCGCCCGGCCATGGAAATCATGCAGCGCAAATGGCCCAATTGGAGCAGAAACATCGATCTGATCGATATGAACCGGGTATGGCCCGGGAACGAGAACGGCACCGCGCCCAGCCGGCACGCCGCGCTGGTGTTCAACCGGCTGCTGCGGCCCAACGCCGACGCCGCGATCGACTTTCATACCGGAACGACCGGCTTCGAAGTCAGCGCCTTCAATATTGCCAGCCTGGATGTGCCGGAGGTCAAGGCGATGGCCGATCTCTATCCGGTCGGCCAGATCTTCGACATGCCGAAACGCGCCTATCCCACCACGCTGCACAACACGCTTCTCGCCGCGGGCATTCCGGCAATTTGCCCGGAGATCGGCGCCGCGCGCGTGCTCGACCTCCCGATGATCGCGCTGTTCGTGGAAGGCACGATGAATGTGCTCAAGCATTACGGCATCGTGGCCGGGCCGATGGGGCGTACCGGCAAGGATGTGCCTGTCTTTATCGGCCGTGGCGCAGCGCCGATCGCCGCAACTCAGGGTGGGTTCGTCGAGCATCTGGTCAAGCTCAACGACAAGGTCACGGCCGGGCAGAAGGTGGCGATCCAGCGCGACAACTTCGGCGCAGTGGTCGCGGAGTATATCAGCCCCGTGGCTGGAGAGGTGGCGGGCCGACGTTCCGACGCGATGGCCGAACCCGGAGACAATCTGGCATTCATCCTGGTCGAGAAGGCAGGTCCCGAGGACGACGAGACTTACCAAGAGTAGCCCGCCTTTGCCGGCGCGAGCCTGCAATTGCGCGTTCTCTTCCAGGGTTGCGATCGCTGCGCGTCGATGGGACGAAAGCCGCTCTGATTGAAGCGGCTTTCGGCTGTGCCCGGTCACCACGGATCGGTCCGTCGAGCCAGGATTGTGGTCAGCCCAGATCCTTGCGCGGATTGTAGGGATGCTGGTCGCGCCATTTCTCCATCAGCGCCTCGAGCTCGGCGTCGTGGCCGTCGGGCAGCATGATGCGCGTGGTGGCGAACAAGTCGCCGGTCGCGCCGGGGGTGCCGGCGTTCTTGATCGGCAGTCCCTTGCCCTTGAGCCGGAAGGTGCGGCCGGACGAGGTGTTCTTCGGAATTGACAGCTGCACCGCGCCATCCAGCGTCGGCACCCGCACCTTGGCCCCGAGCACGGCTTCATACAGCGTGATCGGCAGCTCGAGCCGCAGGTCGTTGCCGTCCACCTTGAAATGGGGATGCGGTGCGATGTTCACAGTGATGAGCACGTCGCCCGGGCGGTGGCCCGGGGCGGTCTCGCCCTGCCCCTTGAGCCGGATCTGCTGGCCGGCCTCGACACCCGCCGGAATCCTGACATTCAGCTCCTTGCCGGTGGGCAGGCGCACCCGGCGCGTCGCGCCGTTGACGGCCTCCTCCAGCGTCACGGTCATGCTGACGTTGAGATCGAGGTCGGCCACAAACGGCATCTCGTGCTCGAAAGCCCCCGCGCCGGCCCGGCCCATGCCGGGGCCGCCGGCGCCGCCGAACATGCCCTTGAGAATATCCTCGAAACCGCCGCCACCCCCGCCGCCGGCGAAGCCGCCCGCACCCGGACCGCCGCCGGTGCGGAACGAATATTCAAAGCCGCCGGGCCCGGCGCGATGCGCGCCGCCGCCTCCGCCGGGAAAGCCCGCGCCCTCGAAACCCTGGAAGCGGGGCTTGCCCTCGGCGTCGATCTCGCCGCGGTCGAACTGCTTGCGCTTGTCCTCGTCGCCGAGGATTTCGTTGGCCGTGTTCAGTTCGGCGAACCGCTCGGCCGCCTTGGGGTCGCCCTTGTTGGCATCGGGGTGGTGCTTCTTGGCGAGCTTGCGGAAGGCGCTCTTGATCGCCGCAGCGTTGGCACCCCGCTGCACCCCCAGGACCTCATAGGGGTCGCGCATTCGTGATCTCTCCATTGGAATTTCGACTGAAACTTATGATGGGCCGGACAGCCCTTGGGGCCATATTTGGGGCTTTCGTGGCCTCCCCGCAACGGGTCCCGGCCACGTTCGTGTCAAAACCGCGAGCCGCGCCGCTCCGGCGCGACTGTCAACTGCGCTTCCAGGGCTTCATGGCGCGGATCTGCCAGGCGTCGCCCTGGCCGTCCCGGCAGGCTTCGCCCTGCAGCCAGCCCTCGTTGCTGCCGCGCACGTAACTGGCAAGGAAATCCCGGCAGGTCCGGCCCTCATTGGTGTAAGTCGAGGCCAGCGGCGTCACCGAGCCGCGCGCGCCGGTCTCCGGATTTTCCCAGGGCTGGCTGGCGTCCTTCTGGCCGCGGGTCAGCACGTCGGAGGCGGCGTTGCGGGCCAGCGCCAGATCGGCCTCGGTCAGATTGGTGTCGTCATGGGACCGCGCCACCGGCTGGATCGAGCCGGTGACATCCGCCGGATCGTCTCGCGGGGTTTCCTTGGCGGCCATGGTCCCTAGCCGGTAGCTGCAGCCGCCCGCCGGCAGCGCCACCGACAATACCGCCAGCGCAGCCATCCACCGCCCGATCGGCGATAGGCCGCGGCCGCCGCTTACCCTATATAGGGAACGCTCGACGACAGATGTGGCACTGAACGGCGCCAGCTTACGCAACCGGATACTCCAGACATGACCAGTCCTGATGCCATCAAAACCCCAGGTGAGTTAATTTCCGGTGATTTCACCGCCGCGCAGGAACCGTTCGCGCTTTTTGCCGCATGGCTCACCGAGGCCACGCGCTCCGAACCCAACGATCCCAACGCCATGGCGCTGGCCACCGTGGACAAAGACGGCCTGCCGGACGTGCGCATGGTGCTGCTCAAGGGCTATGACGCCGACGGCTTCGTGTTCTACAGCCACACCGACAGCGCCAAGGGCCGGGAGCTCACCGCCAATCCCAAGGCGGCGCTGCTGTTCCACTGGAAATCGCTGCGCCGGCAGGTCCGCGTCCGCGGTCCCGTCAGCCGGGTGACCGACGCCGAGGCCGACGCCTATTTCGCCAGCCGGCCGAAGCAGGCGCAGATCGGCGCCTGGGCCAGCCGGCAGTCGCAGCCGCTGGAGAGCCGGATGGCGTTCGAGAAGGCGATCGCGCTCAATGCCGCCAAATACGCCATCGGCGAGGTGCCCCGCCCGCCCGGCTGGAACGGCTGGCGCATCACGCCGCAGACCTTCGAGTTCTGGCACGACCGCCCGTTCCGCCTGCACGACCGCATCCAGTTCAGCCGCTCCGCCCCGGACGCGGTCTGGACCAAGACGCGGCTCTATCCCTGATCGACCGCCGACCGACCTCACGCCGAAGCCGAGACCCCATTCCATGCCGAACTCCGCTGTCACCGATCCCAACACGCCCAAGCGCACGCTGCTGCTGACCGGCGCCAGCCGCGGCATCGGCCACGCCACCGTGATCCGCTTTTCCAGCGCCGGCTGGCGGGTGATCACCTGCTCGCGCCATCCCTTCCCCGAGCAATGCCCATGGGACGCCGGCCCGGAGGATCACATCCAGGTCGATCTCGCCGATCACGACGACACCTTGCGGGCCATCGACGTGATCCGCGAGCGGCTGCATGGCGGCATGCTGCATGCGCTGGTGAACAACGCGGCGATTTCGCCGAAGGGGCCGGGCGGCAGTCGGCTCGGCTCGATCGACACAGAGGTCGATGTCTGGAGCCATGTCTTTCGCGTCAACTTCTTCGCGCCGGTGATGCTTGCGCGCGGGCTGATCGAGGAGCTCAAGACGGCGAAGGGATCGGTGGTGAACGTCACCTCGATCGCGGGCTCGCGGGTGCATCCGTTCGCCGGGGCGGCCTACGCCACCTCGAAGGCGGCGCTGGCGGCGCTGACGCGGGAGATGGCGACGGACTTCGGCCGCGTCGGCGTGCGCGTCAACGCCATCGCGCCCGGCGAGATCGATACCTCGATCCTGTCGCCCGGCACCGACAAGATTGTCGATGAGCAGATTCCGCTGCGCCGTCTCGGCACGCCGGACGAAGTGGCGAAAATCATCTACGTGCTGTGCACGGAAACCAGTTCCTACGTGAACGGCGCGGAAATTCACATCAACGGCGGCCAGCACGTCTGAGGACACAGCGCGGCGGCGCGGCGGCGGGGCGGCGCGCCGGCCCCGCCCCGTGCGCGACGGCTGGTTCAGACCACGCTGAGCCGGACGTCGAGATTGTTGCGCGTGGCGTTGGAATAGGGACAGACCTGATGCGCGGCGGCCACCAGCTTTTCGGCGGCGGCGTGATCGATCCCGGGCAGCGACACCGCCAGCGCGACATCGAGACCGAAGCCGCCCTCGGAACGCGGGCCGATGCCGACATCCGCGGTCACGGTGGTGTCCGCCGGCACCTTCACCCCGACCTGACCGGACACTGCCTTCATCGCGCCGAGGAAGCAGGCCGAATAGCCGGCGGCGAACAACTGCTCGGGATTGTTGCCCGACCCGCCTGCCCCGCCCAGTTCCTTCGGCGTGGACAAGGCGACCTGAAAGGTGCCGTCGGTGGTGGCGGCCTTGCCGTCGCGGCCGCCGGTGGCGGTGGCCTGGGTGCGATACAGGACTTTGGTGGGCATCGGCATTCTCCCTTGATTGAAGCACTGGGCTGGACCATCCGCGCCGCGCAGCCAAGGCGGCCGCGCGAACGGCGCAGGTCCGCATTCATGATATAAGTCTGCGACGGCGACGGCGAGCCCGCAGCGCGCATGGGACATGCGATGGAACTCAGCCGCTGTGCCAGGGTTGATCGCCCGTCAGCGCACGATAAGGGGTTGGCGTGGCGAAACGTCTCGACACCTACCGGACCAAGCGGGATTTCACCAAGACCCCGGAGCCGAGCGGCCGGGACGCGGTGGCGCCGACTAAAGTGCGCCGCTTCGTCATCCAGAAGCACGATGCGACCCGGCTGCATTACGACCTGCGGCTGGAGCTCGGCGGCGTGTTCAAGTCATGGGCGGTGACGCGCGGCCCCTCGCTCGATCCGCACGACAAGCGCCTCGCAGTGGAGGTGGAGGATCACCCGCTCGCCTATGGCGATTTCGAGGGCACCATCCCCGCGGGCGAATATGGCGGCGGCACCGTCATGATCTGGGATCGCGGCTACTGGCTGGCCGAGGATCCGCAGCGCGGCCTGGCAACCGGCGACCTCAAATTCGCGCTCGACGGCGACAAGCTACACGGCGAATGGGTGCTGGTGCGCATGAAGCACGACCGCAGCGGCGGCAAGCGCACCAACTGGCTGCTGATCAAGCACAACGACGCCTATGCGCGCGAGGGCCGCGACAATGACATTCTCGATCACGATCGCTCGGTCGCCTCGGGGCGCACCATGGAGCAGATCGCCGGCGGCACCGGCCGCGCGCCGAAACCGTTCATGCGCAGCGCTGCGACACGGGCCAAGGCCGCGCCGGTGCGGCTCGCGCGCAAGCGTTCCGCGCCCCGCGCGGACAACGCCGGCGCCGCGGTACTGGGCGTCACGATCTCCCATCCCGGCAAGGCGCTGTGGCCCGACGGCGGCGACGGCCGGCCGGTCACCAAACTCGATCTCGCGCGCTACATGGCAGAGGCCGGCAACTGGCTGATGCCCCACATTCGAGGCCGGCCGTGCTCGATCGTGCGCGCGCCGGACGGCATCGGCGGCGAGCGGTTCTTCCAGCGCCATGCCATGACCGGCATGTCGGAACTGATCGCCGCGCTGAAAATCGCCGGCGACCGCAAACCCTATCTGCAGATCGACCGCATCGAAGGATTGATCGCGGTGGCGCAGGCCGGCGGCCTCGAACTGCATCCGTGGAACTGCGCACCGGACCGGCCCGAGGTGCCGGGCCGGCTGGTATTCGACCTCGACCCCGGACCGGAACTGGCGTTTACCGCCGTCATCGACGCCGCGCGCGAAATCCGCCAGCGCCTCGACACGCTCGGGCTGGAGAGCTTCTGCAAGACCACCGGCGGCAAGGGGCTTCATGTCGTGGCCCCGCTCAAAACCACCACGAAGGACATCGCCAGTTGGGCCGACGCGAAGCATTTCGCCCACACCCTGTGCCGGCAAATGGCGGCGGACAGTCCCGCGCGCTATCTCGTCACCATGGGCAAACGCCAGCGCGCCGGAAAAATCTTCCTCGACTATCTGCGCAACGACCGGATGGCGACGGCGGTGGCGCCACTGTCGCCGCGCGCCCGCGACGGCGCGACGGTGTCGATGCCGCTGACCTGGACACAGCTTCGCAGCAACCTCGATCCGAAACGATTCACGCTACGCACGGCGCTGGCGCTGATCGGCAAAAGCCGGGCGTGGGCGGATTACGACCGCGCGGCGCGACCGCTCAAGCCCGCGCTGGCGAAGCTTGAACGGTAGCTACAGCCACCGTTTCCATTTGAAGAACATATACGGCCCCACCGCGGCGCACAGCATGGCGAACAACGCCAGCGGATAGGCGAGCGGATGATCGAGCTCGGGCATGAATTTGAAGTTCATGCCGTAGACGGAAGCGATCAGCGTCGGCGGCATCAGCACCACCGCCATCACCGAGAACAGCTTGATGATGTTGTTCTGCTCGAGATTGACCACGCCGAGCATGGCGTCGAGCACGAAGGTGATCTTGTTCGACAGATAGGAGGCGTGATCGGTCAGCGACGACACGTCGCGCTGCTGGGTCTTGAACTGCGCCTTCTGCTCCCGGCTCCAGCGGCCGGTGTCGCTCTCCACCAGCACGAACGAGATCAGCCGCCCGATCGAGACCAGACTCTCGCGCACCTTGGAGGTGAGGTCGCCCTTCTTGCCGATGGTGCGCAGGATCTGCGAATAGCTGCGGGCATGGCCGCGCTCGGCGGAGGGCTCGAAGATCTGCGATGACACGCTGTCCACGTCCGCGCCCGCGCGCTCCAGGATGTCGGCGCAGCGGTCGATGACGCCGTCGAGCAGTTCGAGCAGAACGCCGTCGCCGGTCATGTTGGCGGGACAGTTGCGCGCGAGCTTGGCGGCGGTCAGGGCGAACGGCTTCGGCTCGTCATAGCGCACGGTGACCAGGCGGTGATCGGTGAGGATGAAGGTGACCGGCGTGATGCGGGGCGTCGGCGAGTCGGCGGCGCACATCAGCGTCGCGGTCATGTAGCGCGCGCCGTTCTCGACATAGAGCCGGCTCGACGCCTCGATCTCCTGCATGTCCTCGCGGGTCGGAATCTCGATTCCCACCAGCTTCTCGACCGCCTTGTCCTCGCCCGGCGAGGGCGTCTTGATGTCGATCCAGATCGCGTTCGCCGGCAGGGCGTCGGCGGCGATATTGTCGATTTTCTTCAGGCCGGACGTGGTGGGAACGAAAGCCGACAACATGGGCCACTCCAGACCTGTTCGTGGATGCAGCGCCATCCATGGACGTTCAAAGCGCAAATCTCCCCGATTCCCGCAAGCCTGTCGTGGCAGCCGATTGTGACAACCACATTACGGGGCAGCGGACGCTCAAAAGCGGACCTCCGGGCGCGGCCGGTGCGGCATCAAAGCCACAGGTGGCAGGCAGCGTCGCCGGGGCGACGGAGAAGGACTGGAAAAGCGACCGAAAACCGGCATTTATGGAGGGCGCGCCAAGCAAAATTCCAGACCAAAAGCCATGTGGCGGAGTGACGCGCGACGTTTTTGACCGGAAAGACCCCGATGCTGTTCCTTGCTTCCAAGCGCCTTGTCACCAAGCGCCTTGCCACCAAAGTCCTCGTCCTCGCCGCCGGGCTGATGCTGGCGGGCTGCATGCAGACCACCTACGAGGCGGCCTCGAACGCCAACCTGAAGCCGCGGGACAAGGAGTATCTGGCGAAGGTGAGTTACGACAAGGTGGCGGTGGCCGAGCCGTTCCGCCGCGCCATCGTCGATTTCCACCGCAAGGAGCTGCCCGGCTCGATCGTGGTCGATTCCGACAATCACTACCTTTATTATGTGCTCGAAGGCGGCAAGGCGATCCGCTACGGCATCACCGTCGGCGAGGAAGCAATGGCGTGGTCGGGCATCGCCAAGGTTGGCGCCATGTCGGAATGGCCGGACTGGCACCCGACCAAGAGCGAGATTTCCCGCCTCGGCGTGCCCACCTTCGTCAAGGGCGGCCCGGACAACCCGATGGGCTCGCGCGCCATCTATCTGTACTCCGGCGGCAAGGACACCCTGTTCCGCATCCACGGCACCAACCAGCCGGAATATATCGGCGCGTCGATCTCCTCGGGCTGCATCCGCCTCACCAACGAGGACGTGATCGACCTCTACAACCGCGTCAAGATGGGCGCGGTGGTGGTGGTGCTCGACCCCAAGCAGGGCGACTCGCCCTACAGCTCGAAGATGGCGATGCAGGGCGGCGGCTCGTTCTGAGCGCCCCCGGCTGCCCGCGATTGACGCCCGCTCACGCGCCGCCTGCCGTGGCAGCTTCAGCGCACGGACTGCGACAATACGTCACATGAACCCTCAAAGCCACAGCCAGCATGCTGCGTGGCGAAATAAGCTGCGAATCGCTGGCAATATTCCGCGTTTCAGAGCAAAAAGGCCGTAACGGAATTGGAAACATCTTGCGGTCAGATGGTGCGAAAACGCGCCCGTGAACTGTTGGATTGTTGCCTGTTGGACCATCGCCTGTCGAAACGTTGGCTTATTGGAACTTCGGAATGTCCTCGCTCGGTTCGAAATTCATTGTTCTCCTCGCAGGTCTGTCTCTCGCCGGCTGCATGCAGGCGACGACCACGTATGAAAAGTCGTCGGATGCCAACCTGAAGCCGCGCGACAAGGAATATCTCGCCAAGGCGCGTTACGAGAAGGTAGCGGTGGCCGAACCGTTCCGGCGCGCCATCGTGACCTATCACCGCAAGGAGCTGCCGGGCTCGATCGTGGTCGATTCCGACAACCACTACCTCTACTACGTGCTCGAAGGCGGCAAGGCGATCCGCTACGGCATCACCGTCGGCGAGGAAGCGCTGGCGTTCTCCGGCATCGCCCGCGTCGGCAACATGCAGGAATGGCCGAAGTGGACACCAACCGCCGACATCCACAAGCGCATCGAGGGCTTGCCGCAGTCGGTGCCCGGCGGCCCCGACAACCCGCTCGGCGCTCGCGCGCTCTATCTCTATCAGGGCAACCGCGACACCCTGTTCCGCATCCACGGCACCAACCAGCCGGAATATATCGGCGCCTCGATCTCATCGGGGTGCATCCGCCTGACCAACGAGGACGTGATCGACCTCTACAACCGCGCCAAGAATGGCACCGTGGTGGTGGTGCTCGACCCCAAGCAGGGCGACTCGCCGTACAATTCCAAGATGGCGCTTCAGGGCGCCAACAGTTCGTACTGAGCGACCCGTTTCGATCGATCCGTCAAAAGCGCCGGCAAACCCGGCGCTTTTTTTATGGCCGCGCGCCCGGTGCCTTTGCATCGCCGTCGCCATCGGGCGTGGCGCTGCCGGCGGCCGCCTCGCGTGGCGGGGCATCGTCCGGCCGTGCCGCCGGCAATAGCGGCGCGACCGCGGGCAGCGGGTCGTAGACGCCCCAGTTGCACAGCTTGAAGCCGTTGCGCCGCTCCGCCAGATCGAGGTGGATGTGGTCCTCGTGATACCAGTCCGAGCCCGGACCGAGCACGGTTCTGAACCGGGCGCAGACCGTGGCCAGCACCTTCTCGCGGACCGGACGCGGCACCGTGCGGTCGGTCAGCCCCAGCGTGCCGCCGTTCGCAAGCTTGAGACCGCGGACGTCGAGGGCGTTGGCGCGGCCATGCTCCGACAGCTTCGCGCCCTTCACCCGGTTGCGCCCGCGGCATTCGAACGAATCGAAATTGTCCAGTTCGCTGAGGGTGGTGCCGAGGCCCGCCGCCAGCGGCGCCATGTCGGCGCGGACCCACTCGGCCACTGCCGCAGCCATGGCGCAACGCAGGATCGCGGCCGGCTTCACCGCCACCCGCTGGGTCGGCGACAGCACCACCGCCTCAAGCCGCACCAGATCCTCGCCGCCGCAGCCGCCCGCGCCCCGGATGGGGGGGATCGAAGGCGCGATGGCGATGTCCTGCGTCAGTGCCTTGCGGCAAGCGGACATCTCCGGCGCTGGCGCGGCCGTGGCCGCATCGCCGGGCGCTTCCCCCGAAACGTCCCCCGGACCTTCGGGCCGCGCCGCGTCTGGCGTCGCATCCAGGCGGGGGGCCTCGACCGGCCGCGGGCGTGGCAGCGGCACCGAGGCGCGGACCGGCGTGACCATCACAAGAGCCGCGGAAACGGCCGCCAGCACGAGACACGGCAACCGCAGTCTTCTGGCATGCCAGAGGGCGGACCGCTTGCGGGCCATTGTATCCGCGCTAGAGTTCATGCAAATCCCTTCGGGGGATTCCCAAACAAAAACGTCCTATAAGGACTTCGTTCAGGAGGACATACCGGATGCTTGGATTGATGCAAAATTGGCCCTTGTTGTGTCATCGGATCATCGATCACGCAGCCGCCATTCACGGCCAGCAAGAGGTCGTGACCCGATCGGTCGAAGGGCCGATCCACCGCACCACCTATGCCGCAATCCGCAACAACGCCCTGAAGGTCGGCCAGCAGCTCGACCGCCACGGCATCAAGCTCGGCGACCGCGTCGCCACCATCGCCTGGAATACCTGGCGCCATCTCGAAGCCTGGTACGGCATCATGGGCGTGGGCGCTGTCTGCCATACCGTCAATCCGCGCCTGTTCCCCGACCAGATCGCCTGGATCGTCAATCATGCGCAGGACCGCATGATGATGACGGACCTGACCTTCGTGCCGCTGCTGGAAAAGATCGCGGACAAGATGCCGTCCGTCGAACGCTACATCGTGTTCACGGACCGCGCGCACATGCCGCAGACCACGCTGAAGAACGCGATCGCCTACGAGGACTGGATCGCGGAGGTCGACGGCGATTTCAAGTGGCGTGAGTTCGACGAGAACACCGCGGCGGCGATGTGCTACACCTCGGGCACCACCGGCGACCCCAAGGGCGTGGTGTATTCCCACCGCTCCAATGTGCTCCACGCCATGATGGCGAACAATTCCGACGCGCTCGGCACCCGCGCCAAGGACACCATGCTGCCGGTGGTGCCGCTGTTCCATGCCAACAGCTGGGGCATCGCGTTCTCGGCGCCGAGCATGGGCACCAAGCTGGTGATGCCCGGCCCGAAGCTCGACGGCGCATCGGTCTACGAACTGCTGTCGACGGAAAAGGTCACCTACACCGCCGGTGTGCCGACCGTGTGGCTGATGCTGCTGCAATACATGGCCACCGAGAAGAAGACGCTGCCGGACCTCAAGGTCGTGATCTGCGGCGGCTCGGCGATGCCGCGCTCCATGATCAAGGCGTTCATGGAGATGGGCGTCGAGCCGCGCCACGCCTGGGGCATGACCGAGATGAGCCCGCTCGGCACCGTCGGCGCGCTCAAGCCGCCGTTCGCCGAACTGACCGGCGAGGCCGCACTCGACGTGCTGCAGACCCAGGGCTATCCGCCCTTCGGCGTGCAGATGAAGATCACCGACGATGCCGGCAAGCTGCAGCCATGGGACGGCAAGACCTTCGGCCGCCTCAAGGTGAGCGGGCCTTCGGTCTCGAAGGCGTATTACCGCGTCGACACCAACATCCTCGACGACGAAGGCTTCTTCGACACCGGCGACGTCGCCACCATGGACCCGTACGGCTACATGCGGATCACCGACCGCTCCAAGGACGTCATCAAGTCCGGCGGCGAGTGGATTTCGTCGATCGATCTGGAGAACCTCGCGGTTGGCCATCCGAAGGTTCTGGAAGCCGCGGTGATCGGCGTCCAGCATCCGAAGTGGGACGAACGCCCGCTGCTGATCGTGCAGCTCAAGCCCGACCAGACGGCGACCCGCGAGGACATCCTGCAATACATGGACGGCAAGATCGCCAAGTGGTGGATGCCGGACGACGTCCAGTTCGTGGACTCGATCCCGCACACCGCCACCGGCAAAATCCTGAAAACCGCCCTGCGCGACCAGTTCAAGGACTACCAGTTCCCGACCGCGGTGGCCTGACGGCGCGCCGCCCTGCCCCCTGCGAATGCCCGGCCCCGCGCCGGGCATTTTCGTCCGCCATCGCAGCGAAAGCCATATTCCGGGGCGAACGGTCTCCCGCCGGCACCGGAAATGCGCTACTTGACCGGCGCACCCTTCAGCCGCGCAAGGAATGGACTCACACAGCATGGCCCGCCGGATTTCCGCGCCCTATCAGATGGAGCCCGTGTCCGCCCTCGCCACGTGGTCGCGCCGCCTCGCGGTGTTCTCGCTGTTGGCGAGCGCGGTCTCGGTGATCGTGATCCGCTTCGGCTTTCTCGATTTCCGTCCGGCGATGGCGATGTTCTTCGGCGCGCTGGCGCTGGCCGGAGTGTCGATCCTGCTCGGCCTCGCCGCATTCGCCGCGATCTGGCAGAACGGCTCGCGCGGCATGGGCCGCGTGCTGCTGGCGTTCGCGATCAATGCCGCCCTGCTCGCCTACCCGGCCTATCTCGCCTATCAGTACCGCCACCTGCCGGCGATCTACGACATCACCACCGACCCGATCGATCCGCCGCGCTTCGAGGCCCTGGCGCGGCTGCGCGCAGGCGACGGCGTCAATCCCGCCGCCTATGCCGGCCTTTATTCTGCCGAGCAGCAGCGCGCCGCCTATCCCGACATCGAGCCGGTGAGCCTCGACGTGCCGGTGCAGAAGGCCTACGAACTCGCCCAGCGGCTGGTGGCCCGGCGCAAATGGCTGGTAATCGACGAACGCGCGCCGCAGCCGCCGCAGCGGATCGGCCGCATCGAGGCGGTGGCGCGAACGCCGGTGATGGGCTTCCGCGAGGACATCGCCATCCGCATCGCGCCGGACGGCGACGGATCGCGGGTCGATATCCGCTCGGCGTCGCGCTATTTCGGCCACGATCTCGGCTCCAACGCCGCCCGCATCAGCAAGCTCGCCGACGACCTCAACGACGCCGTGGATACGGTGCGGCCGGAGAAGAAGCTACTGACCCCGGCGAAACCTCAGGCCAAGGGCGCGGTCAAGCGATAGGTCGCGCCGATGGTCGGATCGCCGTCGGTCGCCACCACCCCGCGCGCGACGAGATCCTCCAGATGAGCAAGGACCGAATACCCCGCCGCGTTCACCAGCCGCGGATCGATGCCGATATAGCTAGCCCGCACGATGGTCGGAATATCAGCCTCGCCCTTGGCGAGGCGATGCAGGATCGACGCCTCGCGCGCCTTGCGATGACGCATGAGAAAGCGGACATAGCGCACCGCATCCGGAATTTCCGGGCCGTGGCCGGACAGATAGAGCTGCTCGTCGCGGCGCGTCAGCTTGTCGAGCGAGGCCATGTATTCGAGCATCGACCCATCCGGCGGCGCGACGATGGAGGTGGACCAGGCCATGACGTGATCGCCGATGAAGGTCAGGTTCCGCTCCGGCCAGGCGAACGCCATGTGGTTGGCGGTGTGGCCGGGCGTGAACACCCCTTCCAGCCGCCAGCCATGGCCCTCCACCACGTCGCCGTCCTTCAGGAACACGTCCGGACGGAAGCCGTAGTCGGCCCCCGACTCGGTCGGCGCCATTTCGTCGCCATAGCGCTCGCGCGAGGCGCGGTGCAGACCTTCGGCATAGACCGCCGCCCCGGTGGCGGCCTTGAGGCGTGCGGTGCCGGGCGAGTGATCCTTGTGGGTGTGGGTGACGAAAATATGCGTCACGGTTTCTCCGCGCACCGCATCGAGCAGCGCCTGACGATGGGCCTCGTCGTCCGGTCCCGGATCGATGATGGCGACGTTGCCGCGGCCGACGATGTAGCTCACCGTGCCGGTGAAAGTGAACGGCGAGGCGTTGTTGCACACCACGCGGCGCACGCCGGGAACGACCTCGTCCACCGTGCCGTGCTGAAGCGGGAAGTTCTTGTTGAACGGAATGTCGTCTTCGGTGCTCATGGGCTATCTACCTGCGCTCGCCAGATCCGAAGACGTCAGGATCGACTTCGATCTCTCTTCGTCATGCCCGGGTTTATCCCGGGCATCTACGTCTTCTTCAACCGCATGACTTAAGACGTGGATGGCCGGGACATGGGCGGCGTTCTTCAGAACGCCGTTCTTACGAACGGCTATGTCCGGCCATGACAATCTTTTCTATAGCCTATTCGCGGCCTCAATCGCTCACGAGAACGCCTGGATGCCGGTGATGGCGCGGCCGAGAATGAGGGCGTGGATGTCGTGGGTGCCTTCATAGGTGTTGACGGTCTCGAGGTTCTGCGCGTGGCGCATCACCTGATACTCGCTCGAAATGCCGTTGCCGCCGTGCATGTCGCGGGCCATGCGGGCGATGTCCAGTGCCTTGCCGCAATTGTTGCGCTTCATGATCGAGATCATCTCGGGCGCCATCTTGCCCTCGTCCATCAGCCGGCCGACGCGCAGCGAACCCTGCAGGCCGAGGGCGATCTCGGTCTGCATGTCGGCGAGTTTCTTCTGCACGAGCTGCGTCGCCGCCAGCGG
>JAFKES010000084.1 GCA_017308495.1 Afipia sp. | reverse complement strand
CCTGCGCACCTATCTTTTCGCCCACACCACCAACCGGATCGATGTCGAGCTTGGCGCGCAGTTGTTCCGGCACCTGATGTCGCTGCCGCTCGCCTATTTTCAGAACCGGCGCACCGGCGATTCCGTCGCGCGCGTCCGCGAGCTCGAAAACATCCGAAATTTTCTTACAAGCTCGGCGCTCTCACTGGTCATCGATCTCGCCTTCACGATTGTCTTTCTGGCCGTGATGTTCGTTTATTCTCCGCTGCTGACCTGGATCGTACTCGGTGCTTTTCCCGTCTATATCGTTATCTCGGCAGGGGCGACGCCGCTATTCCGCCGCAGCCTCGACGAAAAATTCAGGCGAGGTGCGGAGAACCAGGCCTTCCTGGTCGAAAGCATCGTCGGCGTCGAAACGCTGAAGGCCATGGCAGTCGAGCCGCAGATGCAGCGGCGCTGGGAAGAACAGCTCGCGGGCTATGTGACAGCGAGCTTCCGCGTGCTGAATCTCGGCAACGTGGCGAGTCAGGCGGTGCAGTTCGTCAGCAAACTGGTCACCGCCGCCATCCTGTTCATGGGCGCAAAACTGGTCATCGACGGCAAGCTGACCGTCGGCGAACTGGTTGCGTTCAACATGCTGGCAAGCCGGGTCAATGTGCCGGTGCTGCGGCTCGCGCAGGTCTGGCAGGATTTCCATCAGGCCCGCCTCTCCGTCGAACGACTCGGCGACATCCTGAACACGCGACCGGAATCAGCTGCCGCGGCCCACCGCGCAGCACTTCCGCCGATCCGCGGCGAAATTGCCTTCGAGCATGTCGGATTCCGCTATCGTATCGATGGCTCGGAAATCCTGCATGATGTTCAGTTTCATGTTCCGGCCGGTCAATTCGTCGGCATCGTCGGGCCATCCGGCTCGGGGAAAAGCACCCTCGCCAAGCTCATTCAGCGGCTCTATGTCCCGGAAGCCGGCCGCATCTTCGTGGACGGCATCGATCTTGCGATGATCGATACAGCCTGGTTGCGCCGCCAGATCGGCGTCGTTCTTCAGGAAGACATGCTGTTCAACCGTTCCGTGCGCGACAACATCGCGCTCGCGGACCCGGCGATGACGATGGAGCAGATCATGCGCGCGGCTACGCTTGCCGGCGCGCATGACTTCATTCTCCAGCTTCCCGAAGGTTACGACACGCAGGTCGGCGAGCGCGGCTGTTCTCTCTCGGGCGGGCAGCGGCAACGGATCGCGATCGCCCGCGCGCTCGCCACCGATCCGCGCATCCTGATTTTTGATGAAGCCACCAGCGCTCTCGACTACGAGAGCGAACGGATCATCCATCTCAACATGCGACGCATCTGCGAGCGGCGCACGGTGATCGTGATAGCCCATCGCCTGTCTGCGGTTCGCCGCGCCGATCGAATTCTCACCATCGATCGGGGACGCCTTATCGAGGACGGAACGCACGAAGAACTGATCCAGACCAACGGACGCTACGCCAGCCTTCATGCGATACAGGCGGGTTTCCATGACCTCCACCAGAAAGATCATCCAGTTTCCGGAACGGCGGAAATTCTTTCGTCCCGACGAAACGGCGTTCCTGCCGGCAGCGCTTGAGATCGTCGAAACCCCCGCCTCTCCCACCGTGCGCATGATGGGCGCAGCCATCATTGCGCTGCTGGGAGCGGCGCTGGCATGGGCCTGGCTCGGCAGCGTCGATATCGTCGCCATCGCGCCGGGAAAAATCGTCGCGAGCGGTCGCACCAAGATTATCCAGCCGATCGAGGCCGGCGTGATTCGAGCCATTCATATTCGCGATGGATCGACGGTGAAGGCCGGAGACGTGCTGATCGAACTCGATCCCACCATCAGCGCCGCCGACCTCAAACATATGAGAATCGATCTGGCTGCCGCCGAACTGGATGCGGCGCGCCTTCGGGCGATCCTCGCAGACAGCGATGATCTCCTCAAAGGTTTCACGCCGCCGGACGGAACACCCGGCGATCTCATCGAAACACAGCGTCAGCTGCTCGCGACACAGGCTCATGAGCATCGCGCAAAGATCGGCGAAATCGATCGCCAGATCGCCCAAAAACAGGCCGAGCGGGACACGCTCACAGCCAACGTGGCCAAACTTGAGGCAACGACCCCGCTGCTCGAGGAGCGAGCGAACCTGCGGGAATACCTCTATGAGAGCAAGCTCGGCTCGAAAATCACCTATCTCGCGGATCTGCAAGATCTTGTCGGCCAACAGCACGAAATTCTCGTTCAGAAAAGCCGAGGACGCGAAGCAGACGCAGCTATTGCGACGCTGGGTGAGACCCGGTCCAGGGTGAACGCGGAATTCCGTCGAGCGCTGTTCGATGACCTGACCAAAGCAGAGCAGAAGATCGCCGGCCTCGCTCAGGATGTCGTCAAGGCGAAACAGAAGGCCCGGCAGCAGATTCTCACGGCGCCCATTGACGGGGTCGTTCAACAGTTGGCAGTCCATACCGTCGGCGGCGTGGTGACGCCGGCACAGGCTCTCGCCGTCGTCGTTGCCACCAATGATGGCGTGGAGATCGAGGCCATGGTCTCAAATCGGGATATCGGTTTCGTGTCCGCCGGGCAGGCTGCCGAAATCAAGATCGATACCTTTAATTTCACCCGCTATGGCCTGATCCGTGGACATATCATCGACGTTTCCCGCGACGCGATCTCTCCAGAGCGGCCCCGGGAGCCGCCGCAGCGGCCCGAAAATGCTTCCGGCGAACCAGACTATCCGGAACCTTCCTATGCCGCCCGGATCGCTCTCGATCGCACCCGGATCCAGATCGATGACCGGCTCATGTCACTCTCTCCCGGCATGGCGGTGACGGCTGAAATCAAGACCGGATCGAGACGGATCATCAGTTATCTGCTTTCGCCGCTGGCACGATACAGACATGACGTCCTTCGGGAACGATAATTGACGTCACCATAACCCACGCCGGAGACATCGGGCGCAATTTACGCATTCCGGCATGGGCGAAAAATCCATGTCACAGCCGTGGCCGGCAGACATCGTTCGTCCAATGTCCCCTTAAATCCTGCCGTCGTCGGCAACCTCAAAGCCCATCCGGCTCAGTATGGGCGATCCATGCCTCATGGCACGTCGTCGCCCGCTTATTGTGTTCGCTGTTCGACGGACTGGCCCGGCCGCAGCGCAACTTCCACAACGTCGCCGGGCTGCAACTCGCTGTTCTCATCAGCTACCAGTCGTGCCTGACCCTTTTCGCCCATCCGAATAATGGCGATCTCGGGCTGACTTCCGCTGCCCTGAACGAACTGCGACCTGACGAGCGTGGCGTATTGCAGCTTCTCCGCGGTGCTCTGCAATTTCGCCCGAACGCCGGCGAGCTTCATATTGGCGTCTTGCAACTCGCGAAGCTGGTCCATCCGGCGCTGGTCGTCCAGCTTTCCGAGTTGTCGCGCGAAGTCGTCCTGCTGCTGCCTGATCTGCATCAGTTGCGCCGAGGTCTGAAGCTTCCGCGTCGAAGACATCAAAACCGCGCGACGTGAATCGGCGACGCGCGGGCTCGGGAGAGCGCCCTTGCCATAAAGATCTATCGTCCTTTGCAACTCGTCGATATCGGCCTGCGCGCCTTCGTCGTCCTGCTTCTGCTGCTCAGTCAACACCCCGATCTGGTTCTGTCCGAGTTCGATTGCCTGCTTCAGAAACGTCTTCTGCCGATCGTAGTCAGACTGACTGGCTTTCAGTTGTTCTTTCTCGACACGCACGATTTCGGAGATCGTCGAATCAGCGAGCGGCAAGTTCTTCAGGCCGCCCTGCTCGAGAGTTCGGCTTTCGCCGAGTTCGGCCTTCAGCCGCCAGACATGGGCCTGCTCCTTGGCAAATTCAGCCCAGAGCGTCTCATACTCAGCTCTCAGATCGGCAGCTTCGAGAACCGGATTCTGCATCCGGTAACGCATCAACTCGTAACCACCCGAAAGCGCCACCACCTGACGAACAGTCATCAACGGTCGATAGGCGTATTCGCCGGGCTTGGCGACATCGCCGTTGATATAGACCGGCCGATATTCCACGACAGCGGCCGATACCTCGTCGCGATCGATCATGACTTCGCTATCGCGCCCGTCCGACGCTCGCTGACGCAGCACCTTGGTGGCCAGGATTGCCTGAATTCTGCTTTGCGCCTCCGCGGGCGTGAGGCCGACAACGCGAAGAGAACCCAGCATAGGAAACGAAATCGATCCGTCCAGTTGCACGGGAACGCGTTGTTTTAGCTCCGGCGCCCGCGCCACCGAGATCTCGATGACGTCGCCCACATGCAACCGATAATCGGCCTTAGCCTGCGTTGTCGCGCACAACAAGAGAATTGCGCATAACGCCCACATGACGCCGGCGATATCAGGCGCCCGAACCGCTCTTTGCAACAAGATGCCCGCCTTCAACGGCAACCGAAGTGTTGTCATGACGCAACCCTCGTGTTGATAGCTATTGACGCATTGACGATTCTTTTAGTTGTTCCTTTGGCCAGGACAATCGCGTCACGTAATCCGCGACCGGACCGCCGACACTCCCCCAATTGCTGGACCAGATGACCTGCGAGCCATCCGGCGAAGGCGACGCATGGGTTTCGCTCCAGTAATCATGCTTCGGATTGCGGGTCTGTGCGATCCGGCGCACCTCTCCGCTGCCGTCGATGCGAAGCGCGACGATCTCCTGATAGAAGGGCGCCCAGTCACGATGCCTGGATACCTCCGAGAAATATCCGCCATAACTCAGAAAAACCCATCCTGGTAGATTGACGTTGCGGAGCGAGGCATGCTGTCCCTCGCCATAGGGCGCAAGGTCTGTGACCTTGCCGTCGATCAGCCGCCGCTTGATGATATGAAATTTGTCCGGATTGTCCTTGCTGATTCCGACATAGACATCGCTGCCATCCGCATCGATCGTCATGTCGCCGTGACCCGGACGGTGATGGTCAGTCCAGTGCTGGATCTGCGCGCCATTCACTGAAAATACATACCCTTCATCGATATCCCCTGGCATCTTCTGCGCACAGAAAATGTAAAGACCCGAGGGCGAGATGCCGCAATAGCCATTCCTGCCCGGCAATTCCGAAAGATTGATATCCGCGAACTTGATCTTGGCCTGAATATCGAACGCGAAGGCGACGAGCGTCCCGGCATCCGTCGCCGCGCGAACAACCAGTCGTGCGCCATCACGCGACGGATTGCCCTTGTAGGGACCGAACTGAAGATCGCGGTAACCATCTCCGACAAACGCTATGGTCTTCATGTCGCTCCGCGGATTCCACGTGTAGATCGTCCGGCCGCCGACACAGATCATCAGCCTCGGATCAGTTGGATGCCATTCACATTCGTCGGGCGTCGAGCGATGAAACAGGGGAACGTAGGTCTGGCCATCCAAAAAACACAGCCCTGCGCATCCGTTCACGATCACCAGCAGGCTCTGATCGGCATTCCAGGCTTGCGAACTGGAATATCTGTGGGTGCAATAGGCAGGCTTGCAGACAACGCCGCCGGGCATTTTTGCGCCGGGATCCGTGATGCGCGTCACCAGCGTGCCGAAGACTGGGTCCCGCGCCTCCTGAAGGTAACCCACATCCGGCAGCACAGGAGTCGCAATGGAACGTACCGCGTTCAATTCATCATAGGCGAGCGCCGGAGCAATTAGCGCAATTATCAGAATCAAGCTGCAGCACGCACCTCTCGCGCTCTGTGTGCCGATTCCACTCATCGCGACTGGACCGCCGAAAAGATCGCTGGATTAAAGAACCCCGCTTTTACATCCCACCACATGTCATTCACCATGGCTCGCTCCGTCGCAGAGCAGCGGCCGTGAATAGCGACGACTCGCTTCTTCTGACCGGAGGCAATGCCGGCAATGGCTGTTGCGGTTGCCGCGGCTCGACCGGCTGCGGCGATATCGTGGCGGGCAACATCGCGCCGTTTCCAACCTGCCAGACGGAAAGCCCGCAATTCATGCCCCAGATCGCGGCTTGGGTGCGGCTATGAACGCGAATCTTGCGCAGGATCGATTTGACGTGAACCTTCACGGTGGCTTCTGAAATGGCGATCCTGCGAGCGATCGCCTTGTTTGAACACCCTCCGATAATGCAGCGCAGGACGACCTTCTCCCGCGCCGACAACTGCCGCAGCGGCGCATCATCGGCCGGGACTCTCCCCTCCTGCCCTACTCCGATTCCGGAAATCTCCCCCTCGCCGTGTCGTTCTCCGTCCGTCTCATCAAGGCTCTCGTGTTCGAGGACAAACGGCAGGAACGCCGCCGGCAAGATGGTTTCCCCCAACATCACCAGCTCGAGGATTTTGATAAAGGCAACGGGGGTCGCAACATTGACCAGATATGCGCTCGCACCCGCGCGGTAGACGGAGATGGCGCTTGGCAACTGATTGACGTGATCGAGCACGACCGCACACCATTTCGGATTCCGCGCCTTGATGAGCCGGATTTGATCCAGCACGGCATTTGAACCCTCGCCGGCATCGATAATGAATAGGATGCTGTCATGCATAGCCATGGCATCCAGAACCGCGCCATCAATATGCGCAACAGCATCAAGAATGATGAAATTCTCGCCGATGAGAATTCTAATAAGACCTTCACGAAAGAGATTGTTTGATCCAACAATAACGGCGGCACGCATCGCGCTACTCCATAATTGTTTCTGCTTCCGTTCGGTTCCGGGTTCCGGAAATCATCGCTGACCGCAAGCCAAATGAAACGTTGGCAATCAGGTTCGAGCAAGCATTTCGACAACAAACCCTTCTCCTCCGGCACCGCATCTGCTGGAGAAGCTGATCGACTATTGAAAATTCCAAAACGCGTATCCGATCGCGTTTTCATAAAATATAAATGACAATCAACGCGCCCCATATATATCGTTCGTTATGCATGACAGGCCGCATCGCCCGGGAGAGCCTCGGTGCTTTCAGATTGCAAATTCGATGCAAACGATCGATCGAGATCAGAACAGACCTCGCAGTGATCAGGCTTGATCGGCCCGAATTCTCGAGGCGCGCCACAGAATGGCGGCAGCCGATACCTCAAAAAGAGTAACCAATTTTTCTCAAATTACGAAATCTTGATTTGCTCGAGTTACATAAATGTGGAACTAGGTCCACCTTTCTACCCATACGCGCGCGAGAGGATATGCCTCGAAGCGCGAATTGATAGTGAGCCGACACTCATTTCAGAGGTGGGCTATGCGTTGCGTGAAGGTAGTTATTGCCAATAAGGACCCGTTGGTGTCCCAGGGCCTCGCGAACCTTCTTAATGCGGAAGACAATTTCAACGTCATCGCGGGCTGCACAAGCATCTTTGAATGTCTCCGGATCGTCCGGAGCGAATGTCCGGATATCGCGATCATCGAGACGCCGATGTCCAACCATACGCCTAAACTCGATATTCCAGCGGCGGTCGCAGCAGGCTGCCTATTCACACGCGTGATCTTTCTGACGGCCTCCTCTGAGCTCCGTGATCTGACGATCGCATCGGCGAATGCCTCCTACGGGCTACCTCTCAAGGGAACGGCATTGGCGCATTGTCTGCGGCAGATCACAAACAACCAAAGATTTTCAGCGCCTGCGCCCTCTGCCCACAAAAGTCATTCAGCGGAGCGCCATTGTTATCCGCCCGGAGTCGAGCGCGCCCAGCCTCTCGCATGCCTGACAGAGCGCGAACGTGAAATCATGTATGAAATCTCCGATGGAATTTCAAACAAGGAAGCCGCTCGGCGGCTGAACATTTCCGAAGGCACCATCAAGATTCATCTGCACCATATCTACAACAAGCTTGCTATCAGAAACCGAGCCGCGCTGGTTGCGATGGCAACCACCCATACCGGTCCAATCTGGCTCGTCGTGTAACCGCTCCCGGCCGATCCACTCGACTGCCTGAATATTGCTAGCGACGACAATCGAATGACCCGTCATTCACCGCGGCGACCTCCCGCCACGGAATGCGAGTAGCTGCGACCGTCATATTGATCGCAGGATCATCACATGGCCTGCGCCTCGCTTGGGGACATACCTCGACATAGGTACTCCCTAATGCATCAACCCGACCCGCCATTCTGCTGATAGCATCACGTTCTCTTCAATCTGAAAACAGCCCCCAGAGGACCGACGATTCGATAGCGAGGCGCAATAGTTACAGCGGCATCGATGTTTTCACAGCCGCGCCTTTGCAGGAACTTCATTCATGATCGATGGTTTGTCCCACGATAACGAAAGCGCGCCCCGCGATCATCGGCAACAGTCCCGCGATATCTTTCCGAATATCATTCGCGCGGAAAACATCACAAATCCCATTTTCATCCGTCCGCGCGGTAATCCGCATCTTCTATGCGTCGGGGGTGAGGATCATCACCTGCGAATCCCTTTCTTGCTGGCACTGCGGGAGCGAGGCTTCCGCGTAACCGCGGCAGGATCTGGCGATGGCGCAGGTTTCATCCGACACGGCATTGAATTTCATCCCTTCCACTTCGACCGGTTCGTCAACCCGCGCGCGGACCGATCTGCGATCGATGCCTTGACAGCGCTTCTGGTCAAAACCCGTCCCGACATCGTTCAAAGTTTCGATACAAAGCCCAATCTACTCACTCCCTTTGCCGCACGGCAGCTTCCCGGCATTCACGTCGTCCGCACCATCAACGGGCTGGGGCAGGTCTACTCGTCCCGCTCGGCCACCGCGATGGCGCTACGCCTGATATTTCCCGCGCTCCATCGCGCCGCGGCGCGCTTTACCGCCTTGACGATCTTCCAGAATCGTGACGACCAGACCTTCTTCGACAGCCACCGGATGACGGGAAAAGGACGAAGCCGGCTGATTCCCGGCTCCGGCGTCGACATCGAAGGCTTCGAGCGCGCGGTTCTCTCGGCCCCTTCTTCGGAACAGATTCGGCACGAACTAAATCTCGGCGGATCGAAGATCGTGCTGACGGTGACCCGAATGACTCGTCAGAAAGGAATTCCCACACTTCTTGCAGCGGCGGCCTTGGTAAACAGCGTGCGTCCCGATGTACGTTTCCTGCTGGTCGGACCTCGGGAAGGCGAAGGATCGTCCGCAGTTCCCGAGGCTGACATCAGCCGTCACGCGCCTTACGTCATCCCTCTCGGCATGCGGTCGGATATCCCCGCACTGCTTGGCCTCTCGGACGTCTTTGCGTTCCCGACAGAATATCGCGAAGGCGTGCCGCGCGTACTGCTTGAGGCGGCGCTCGCAAATTTGCCAATCGTAACCACGAACATGCCCGGATGTACCGACGTGGTCACCGACCGATCGAGCGGATTTGTCGTCCCGCCCCGTGATCCGGCCCTGCTGGCAGCGAGAATCCTGGACATGCTGCGTGATGGCGAAGCCGCCCGGACCATGGCTCGCCTTGCCGGTGCACTGGTTCGCAGGGAGTTCGGCCTTCAGTTGACGGCAGATCGGTATGCGGAAGCGTACAACGAATTGATCAATCCTTCCGCGTTGCGTGACTTCGATCAAAACGCAATCCACCCAGCGTCTCCGCAGGAGGCCCGCACATGATACGGGATATCCTGCTGGCTCTCGGGCTTGTGCTATCGACAGCGTCGCAACTGCGTTCAACCGGATTTCCGATCGGGCCCGGGGAAATTTGCCTCGTTCTGTGGATCGGGTTGACAATTGGCGATGCCAAAAACCTGCTGCGGGCCAGGATCACGCCGCCGGTTCAGCGCATGCTGATCTTCTGGACACTGTTCATCATCTCCCTTTGCCTCGGTTCGGCCACGGCATTCGTGACCGGAGATACCCACGACCCCAACCTGTTCATCCACGATATTCTCGCCTATCTGCTCGTCGCGACCGTCAGCATCCTGAGCACAGTGCAGCTCGACGATGGCCCGATCCTTCAGCGTACGGCATGGCTGCTGATCCTCTTCAGCACCGCATTTCTTGGCATTCAGCTTGCCATGGCGTGGGACCTGTTGAGCATTCCGCAGATGTCCCCTTGGTATTGGGACAGATTGCGCGGCCTGTCGGAAAACCCGAACCAGCTCGCGATCTTCTGTGCGGTGTTGACGTTCCTTGCGCTTCACTTCGCCGAACACGCTTCGGGTTGGGGCAAAAAATCGATCGCGTTTCTCTGTGTCGTTCTCTCAGTCTATATCGGCCGATTGACCAGGAGCGACACGTACGGCCTCATTCTCGTGACCGGAGTTCTGCTTTTCGCGGCGCTCAAGCTTCGTTCATGGCTGATGATGCCCGGGCGCGGCCTCCCGCTCAGGCGGGCCGGCGCCGGCATCATCGCTCTTGGGCTGCCGGTCATCGCAGCAACCACGCTTCTGTTCGCGAACATCGTCGAGATTGAGGCGTTCGATCTCGCCCGCACCATGGCCAAGGGCAACAGCCAGGAGACATCGGAAACCGCGAACATCCGGCTGAATTCATGGAATCGGGCCATCGACCGAGGCATTGAATCGGGAATGCTCGGACTGGGGCCGGGGCCGCATATCGAGATTCCCCTCGTTCTCGTCGCGGCCAGGCGGGACAGCGTAGAGCCCAAGTATATCGAACATCCCCAGGTCAACGGCACGCCCAACTTCGAGGCCCACAACACGTTCCTGGACCTGTTCACGCAAGGCGGCCTGATCGCAGTTCTGGCACTGACGTGGCTTGTGGTTGCAGCATTTCGATCAGCCTATCGCAGAAATTTCGACGCCTTGACGGTGATGATGTGGGGCGTTGTCGTCCTCAGCGTCTTCCACCTGATCATTCGCCAGCCGTTGTTCTGGTTCGCCATCGCTTTCGTCCTGGTGATGGAAGCAGAGGTGGATATTCCGTTCACTCTGCCAAACCGGAGTCGATGACATGTGCGGAATAGCCGGGATTTTTCTCGATCCGAAAATCGCCGATCCGCGCCAGTTCGCCTCCATCACCGCGATGACCGCCACCCTGTACCATCGCGGACCGGATGGCGGCGGCACCTGGATTGATGCCGAAAGCGGCGTCAGCCTTGGCCACCGCCGCCTCTCCATCGTCGATCTGTCGGACGCCGGCCAACAGCCGATGCTGTCGCACGACAAAAGCCTGGTGATGACTTTCAACGGCGAAGTCTACAATTTCTCCGAACTCCGGCTGAAGCTGGAACAGATCGGCCACCAGTTTCGAGGACACAGCGACAGCGAAGTCATCCTCGCCGCATTTGAAAGTTTCGGCTTCGAGGCTTCCCTGCCCCAATTCTCCGGAATGTTCGCGCTGGGCGTTTGGGACCGCAACCGTCGCGTTCTCCATCTAGCTCGCGATCGGATGGGAAAAAAACCTCTGTACATCGCCGTCGTTCGTGGAGGGATCGCCTTCGCGTCGGAGCTCAAGGCCATTCTGGCCTATCGAGGCTTCGAACCGAGAATCAATCACAGCGCCATCACCACGGTGCTGCAATACGGTTTCATTCCGGATCATTGCTGCATCTGGGAGAATGTCTTCAAGCTTCCACCCGGTGCAAGCCTGTCGATATCTGCCGACGCCCTCCGAAGCACAATCGTCTCCGCCCTGCGTCAAGAGGTGCGGCGCTGGTGGCGCCTCGACGAGATTGCGCGGGACGGGCAACGCTTATCTGCTGCAACGGATCAGGAAAATCTGGAGAACGAACTCGATCAACTGCTGCGCGCCGCCGTGCAACAGCGCATGAAGGCTGATGTTCCCTTCGGCGTTTTCCTATCCGGAGGAATCGACAGCACGATGATCGCAGCGATGATGCAGTCGCAGTCCGAACAGCCCGTTCGCTCGTTCACCATCGGCTTTGCCGAATCCGGTTACGATGAAGCGCATCACGCCTCACAGATCGCACGCCATCTCGGCACGGAACACACGGAATTTCGCGTCACGCCGAAGGAGGCGCTCGCAATCATTCCCGAGATTGCACATGCGTGGGACGAGCCATTCGCGGACGAATCACAAATTCCCACGTTGCTGCTGTCCCGACTGGCACGGCAGCATGTCACGGTCGCGCTGTCGGGAGACGGCGGAGACGAATGCTTTGGAGGCTATTCGCGCCATATCATGGCCGCGCGTCTCGCGCCTCTCTTCAGGCTTCCGCCGAAGATCCGCCATTTGGCTCTCTCCGCGCTACGCACGCTCGATAGCACAAGCTGGGAAAGGTTTTTTCGCAACCTGCCGCTTTCCGAAGGCGCGCGTACGCTGCTTGTCGCGGATAACCTGAGAAAGCTCGAGCAAGTGCTCAGCGCCGCAAATCGAGGCCATATCTATCAGCGGCTCATGACGTCCGGCTGCGGATGGCAATCGACCCCAGCCGAACTGATCGGGGATGACAACATCCCAGATTTACCCGATATCGCGGCAAGCCTCATTTATTGCGACATGGCCAGCTATCTCGTCGCCGATATTCTGGTCAAGCTCGACCGGGCAACCATGGCGACGGGGCTGGAGGCGCGGAGCCCGTTCCTCGATCACAATGTTGTTGAATTCGCATGGCGTTTGCCAACGAACCTGAAGGTGCGGCGTGGGCAAGGCAAATGGCTGCTGCGACAGGTTCTGCGGCGCTATGTGCCGGAGTATCTTTTCGAGCGACCCAAGCAGGGCTTCAACGTGCCGATCGGCGGCTGGCTGCGCGGTCCCTTGCGCGACTGGGCGCAAGGGTTGCTCGACATGAACCGCATCCGCGACGATGGCCTTCTTGATCTGCGGAATGTCCAGGCATCGTGGCAGGAACACCTGACGGGCCGGCACGACCAGTCGCGATATCTATGGTCGGTCCTCATGGTTCAGTCATGGCTTGATGCACATCGCAGCGTGGGCGCGGCTCCCCCCGCACCCGAGCCTGCCCAAGTCAAGTATCATGCGGAGGCGGCATCATGAATTGGGCACGCATCGACAGGGATATCGCCTGCGGCATCACTCCGACGGTACAGCCATTCGCCGGACGATATAACAGCGGTTCCGCTCCATTTCCCGCGGGACAGTCAACGCCGGGACTCCATCTGGCGGAGTTGCTCGACATTCTGCGACGACGTCGAAAACTGATCCTCACGATTGCATTGTGCGGAACGCTGTTGGCGGCCGCATTAGCGCTGCTGATCGCGCCGAAATATACCGCCGCCGCCCAGATCATTGTCGAACCCGCACCGGGCGTCAACGGTCAGTCGGGCTCTCAGACGTCGGATGAGTCCCTTGTCGATACGCAGGTCAAGATGATGACGTCATACGATCATCTGCAGCGGGTCGTAGAGAGCTTGCTGGCCGATCCGAAATTCACCTCCAGAACAAACCGATCAGGTAAAGCAACACACACGGCTAATGAGAACACTTCACCCGAGCCGGCGCTCGCCGATACCGAGAGATCGTGGATATCGGAGATCAACCATCGTCTTCACATCTGGACCGGCACGCTGTTCAGAAACCGGAACGGAGCGCCTCTTGATATCGAAGACCTCCAGCGACGTTTGAACGTCACCCAGGAGGACCGCTCGCGCATCATCACCGTCAGGTATACGTCACGATCCCCGCAGGAAGCGGCATTCGTCGCCAACAGAGCCGTTCAGTTGTACGTCGATGGCCAGGAAGCGCAACGGTCGGGTTACGAGAGCCGCGACCTTGCGCAACTGCGCGGCCAATTGTCGGAAGCTCGCGACAATGTCGCGCGGTCAGCAGCCGCCGTCCAGAAAGCCATTCGGGAACAGGCTGAAACCCCTTCCGGTCAAGCCGGCGAAGAGGCGCGCAACGCCGATGCACGCCTTCGTATGCTCGAACGTGACGCAGCAGCAAGCGCGTTGAATTACGCCAGACTCCAGCGGCGGGAGAATGAAATCCTCAACCAGCGGGGCGCTACCAGCCCCCGTCTCCGGGTTGTGTCCCTCGCCAAGCCGCCGACCCAGCCGAGCTCCCATAATCCGCTTTTGTTCATCCTTCCTATTTTGATCATCCTCCTCATCGGCGGAAGCTTCGTCGCCGTGATCATGGAACAGAGCGACACGGGACTGCGCAGCGAGCGAGATATCAGGGATACGCTCGGCATAGCCTGCGCTGGCCTGATTCCCCGGCTGCCGGATAAGGAGAACATGAAGCCGCATCAGCATATGCTGACCGAGCCGTTCTCCGCCTACACCGAAAGCATCCGTTCGGTTGTCGGCCAATTGTGGCTGACGACACCCCAGCGCGCGCCGCGCGCGGTTCTGATCAGTTCGAGCGTCCCCGGAGAAGGAAAGACCACGGCCGCCGTCAGCATCGCTGTATGCGCAGCCTCGCTTGGGCGGCGGGTTCTGCTGATCGATCTGGACTTCAAACGGCCGTCTGTGGCCCGCGAACTGGGCAACGACACGGATAAGGAAATTTTCGACATTCTGCTGCGCAACCGGCCCGTCGCAGAGGTCGTCACGCATATTCCCGATCTCGGGATCGACTATCTCGCGATGTCGGCCTCGCCGCTCGACGCCCTGCCGAGCTTCGTCAACCAGCGCCTGCCGCTGCTGTTGCGCCAACTGAGCGAAAGCTACGATAGCGTCGTCATTGACGGACCGCCACTCCTCGGGTTTGTCGAGGCGCGCCTGCTCGCGCTGCTGGCGGACAAGGTCGTCTTCGTGGTGAAGTGGGGCAGCACACGACGTGAAGTGGCGCAAAACGCCATCAACCTTCTGCGCAAGCAGGATCGCCTCGCCGATGACGTGGACATCCCGATCGCCGTTCTTACCCAGGCCGACCTGAAAGTTCACGCCAGTTATCGCTACGGTGATGCCGGCGAAGCGCTCGCAACCTACGAAAATTACTACTCGCGTCCAAATCGCTTCTGACAGCAAGAGAAGCTGACCTCACGCCTTCACCTCCGAGGACCTGCATCCGGAGTGACGCCACCATGCGACAGGTGAATATCCAGAAAGACCTCGAACGGACCCCGCAACCTCATGGGGACGCCCCTGTCTCGCTCCTCCTGCTGGCTATTCTCCAGGATTTTCACCAGCAGGACATCGCCTATTGCTTCTGGAAGAGCAGCAGAAGCGTTCATTCCGTCCTGATCGGAGAAGGCGATCTCGATCTTCTCGTCGCGCGGAACGATCAGCACCGCTGCCAGTCCATCTTGCTTGCGCACGGTCTGAAGCTGTTTCCATCCGTTCCAGGCCGGGATGACCCGTCGACTCTGAGCTTCCTCGGCTACGACGATCTGACCGGCCGTCTGGTTCATGTGCACCTGCACTTCCGCCTGATGATCGGCGAACGGCTCCTCAAGAACATCCGCCCACCATGGGAGAACGCGATTCTCGCGCGCGCCATCCAGCACTCGACCTTTCCCATCAGGATTCTCGATCCGGCGAGCGAGGCCCTGTTGCTGATGGTCCGCGGTTGCCTGGAGTTGACTAGGCGAGATCCGGTCACGATGCGCCACTGGGCCACTACAACGCATAAATTTGCCAAGGATCGCGAGGCGCTCACGTCCTGCCTTGACCCGACAGCGCTGCATCAATTGGCCGCCAGCCTGATGGGCGAACACCTTGCCGCGGAAATCGTCGCGGCTTTCTTCGACGACAAACCGCTTGAACATCGGACCATCCTGACACGGCACATTCGAGCATATCTCGCTCCTTACAGGACCTACGGCACGGTCGAAGCACGCCTGCGAGCGTCCATTGCCGCGGTCCGCTGGATTGCAGGCGGCCTCAATAAGGATTTTCTTCACTGGCCGCGGCCATGGAGCCGGCGCGCGCCGGGCGGCGGCGCGATCGTGGCGATCGTCGGCGTCGATGGCAGTGGAAAATCCACGGCCGTTGCGACCATCGGCGCGTGGCTCGGTTCGGAGATCGACGTGGTTCCGATGTATTTTGGCACCGGCGACGGCAGGCCGTCCCTCCTGCTCCGCCCGTTCAAGATGATGATGCCGCTCATGACACGCATCTTCCGGACGCGACCGAAAGGCGCGTCCCACGGCCGAATTGATGAGCGCGAACCGGGCCTCGCCTACAGCACGTTGCTGATGGTGTGGGCCATCGCGGTCGCGCGGGAAAAGCGAAGCAAGCTCACGGCTGCGCGGCGCGGCGCCAACCGAGGGCTGATCGTGTTAACCGATCGATATCCGCAGAACGAAATTCCCAGCTACAACGACGGGCCCCTCCTTGAGCGGATTCCCGCTGCGCCGCTGTGGCTTCGCCGCCTCGAAGCATCGTCCTATGTGCTCGCAGAGCGCCTTTCACCCGATCTCGTCATCAAACTACAAGTGACCGCGGAAACAGCGGCCGCGCGGGAGCCGGCCATGGATCCTGCGATGATCCGCAAACGTATCGACGATCTGCGGAAACTGAACTTTGCAGCCAAACGTGTGGTGACCATCGATGCCGAACAACCTTTGTCCGAAGTCTTGCGCCTCGCCAAATCGGAGATATGGCGCCTCCTGTAGGCTGTCTCGGGGAACTGATGCATGATCATCGAGATATTCGGCCCACAAGGCGTCGGTAAAACAACCTTCTGCCGCGCGCTCGCCGGCCGGTTGCAGCAGCAGGGCCAGACGGTCGATCTCGTTCTCAGTTATCGGCCGGCTGAGCGGTTTGTACGCAATTCCCGCGGACCTTCCGTGCGGGCTCCGGCAGCCGCCGTCGCCATACGCATTGCGCGCCCGGCGATCGAACTGCTTGCCATGACGCTCCATCCCCTCGCTTACTGGCGCGATCTCGATACGTCCGCGAAGCTGTTGCGCGCCTTGCCGCCACGGACTCTCGTTTCATCGATCAGATTGAGCCAGTACATTCTTCGTCTGTCGCACTCATGGCGCCTGGCGTCGGCGTCCAGCCACATCTCCCTGTTCGACCAGGCTTTCGTTCAGGTGGTGAGTTCATTACTGCTGTCCAGTCGATCCGGCGGCGAAACATCGATCGAGTGCGCGCTCGACGTCATCCCCAAGTCGGACATGCTGATCCGGCTCGATGCACCTGCCGATATTCTCTCGGCACGTCTCCATGACCGTCAGCGCCGCCAAAGCCCGGCCGAACGCATGCTGGAAGTCGATCCTGAATTCAACAGCGGGGAAATCCGTGTTTTCGACTGGCTGCACGATCTCCTGCGAAAGCGCGGACAGGCCGTGACCTGCTTCAGTTCGTTCGATCCGAATTCGCTCGACGATGCGGTGACCGAAATCGCGGATCAGGTGAGAGCATCGCTCCGCGCCCCTCTTCAGAGACCTTGCACGGTCCGCGAATGTTTCCCTAACGAAAGTCTTCCTCATGCTTGACAGAATACTGGGCAGCGGATCGGTCAGAAGCGTGACGATCGGCGGAGTGACCGCGCTGATGGTCTATGTCGCAGGGGCCGGATTGACCGCATGTTCGCAATTCCTGATTGCGAGGCTGGTCGGAGCAGAAACTTTCGGCGTGTATTCCTACGTTCTCGCCTGGGTCACGGTTCTTGCTTATTTTTCCGCACTCGGCTTCGACATCGCGCTTTTGCGTTTCGTGTCCGCCTACCGCGTCAGCCGGTCGTGGGGGCTGCTCCGCGGCGTGATCCGATACGCGGAGCGGCGAACGATGATCGTCGGCGCCCTGACCGTTCTGGTCGGCGCGACCGCAATCACGTTGTCGACCGACCGGATCACAACCGAATTGAGAGACACATTTCTTGCTGGATTCGTTCTGGTGCCGATCTGGGCGCTGATATGGATCCGCAGCTCGATCGTGCGAGCATTCGGTGGCGTGATATCTGCCGTCGCCCCGGATCGTGTGGTGCGCGACAGCGCGCTCATATGCATCCTCCTGTTCCTGGCCTGGCAATTGAAATGGGAGCTCGACGCTTCCCTGATCATGATGGCCACGGTTGCCAGTGCGGCGATCGCCCTTCTGCTGACCAGCATCGCTGTCCGGCGAATTCCACTTCCGAAAATGGACGACGTCGTGCCGACTTACGATGCGGCGTTATGGCGAAAGACGATTCTGCCTCTGATGGCGATCGCCGCAGCGGAATCCGCCTTCAATCGCAGCGGCGTTCTGGTGCTGGGCTGGATCGAATCCAACCGGGACGCCGGCATTTATGCGCTCATCTTCAGCATTTCGTTTCTGGTCGCCCTGCCGCGCACTGCCGCTAACACCCTTCTTGCGCCTACGATCGCGGATCTTTTTATCAGGCGACAGCACCACTCGCTGCAAGTGCTGACCGCGAGGATCGCGGTGTGGACGCTGTGCGGAGCCACCGCCAGCGCGCTGGCGCTGACCGTGATTGCAGAACCTTTTCTGACGTGGTTCGGCCACGGTTATGAGGCCGGCATTCCCGCCCTGCACATCCTCCTCGTGGGACAGGTGATCGCCGCGAGCTTCGGGTCGCAGCTATCGATCATGACGATGACCGGATGCGAGCGGATGGCCGCGCTGCTTCTCATCGTGAGCGCGCTTTTCAGCCTTCTCCTCAGCGCCCTGCTCGTTAACCCGCTGGGACTGGCGGGCGCGGCAATCTCAACCACGATCTCGCTCATTGTCTGGAATGTCGCAATGGCCGTCGCCATCTGGTATCGCATGCGCCTGGTGCCGAGCCCGATCTTTGTGCTCCAATCGATATTCAGGACAAATCCAGCCGCGCATTCCTCGGACAAAAATGTGCCGTTTCACCGCACGCGATAGCGGAAACACCAACACTGGCGGCCAGCACCACTCTTGCCGGGCAGCGTCAAACAGAGCAGCGGCGCTTTTCCATATTGTTTATGGAAGCTGTGCCGCTGCCCTCGGTCAAATCCGCCTCACGCCGCGCTCAGGGCCGCAGCGATCGTGTCCTTCAAAACCAGACGCTGCTTGCGCAGGGTTTCCTCGGCCTGTTCGCTGATGGAATCGATGCGGGTTTCCGCCCGGTGAATCTGATCATTGACCTCGTCGTATTTTTCAAGAACACGCGCGAACTCTGGATTGCTCACCTTGAGGGCATGGATCTTGTCCATCTGGTCGGGGAATTCGTCGCGAAGCGTGTGAGGGGTGTTGGACAATTGTAGTTTCCTTGGTTGTTTCGCGATGGCATCGGCCACCGCACGAGAGGGAGATAGAATGAGACATCCTGACTGTCGTAATCACCATCTGCAGCCGGATGATGGCGGGGTCATGGTGCCGAAGAGTGGAGACGGTTACGGCCTTTCGACGCGGACGACGCGATAGGGATGGAAGGCCGATCCCTGCTGGATCGACACATATTCTCCGGTGATGAAACGTTCCTCGCCGAGGCGGAACCCGATTTCGTCATCGCTGTCACCTTCTTCGTAATCGAAATACCACTGGCCGCCGGGCTTGCGCCGCAGACGTCCGATCTTGACATCGCCATGCCTGTCGAAGCGGCGCACACGGCATACGGCCTGATGGGTTTTCCATTCATGGGGATCGAGACGGCTATCGCCATCGAGCGGCACGAGCAAATCGTAGCCTTCGTCCTGCTCGCCCTCCGGGTGACCTTTCTCACGCGCGAGCAGCAGCCGCACGTGCCGGAAGCTGGGTGTCAGATCCTTCATGTCGACCATGATCGAAACTCCTTTTCTTCCTTTCACTCCTTTCTCATGCCTTGCGGGAAGCATCGCCATCTTGATTTGCATCAAATCCGAACCGGCCTCGCGCCACATACCGGATCGATCGGATTTCAAGTACAATCCCACCATGCAGCATCGGCGCATGACCGGCCGACAGGCCGCGGCCATCTGCCGCAAGGCTATCGTGCGCCACCGGCGAAGCGCGCGTCCGCGTTCGCCGGGATGATCGGCTCATCCGGATCAGGTAGGAACGGAAGTATCGACAGCGATGCGCCCGGCGCGACGCAAGGCCGCCATTGCCGCATAGTCCTTTTCGGTCTGACGCAGATAGGCGAGCGCAAACTGACCTATGGCCTCGTCCAGCGCAGCGCTTTTGCCGGCATAGCCAGCGATCATCGCCGCGTCGCCCGACTTGGCATGAGCCAACGCCAGCGCCCAGCCGCAGAGCCCGCAGTAAAGAGGAAAGCGCTCGCGCTGCTCCTTGTCATCGGCGACGATCTGAATGCCCCCTTTCATGTCCGCGAGCTGGCGCACATAGACATGCCGCCCGCCCTCGGATTCGCCCCAGCCCAGGAAAATATCCGGGGAGCCCTGGGTCAATCGCTGTCCCGCGACGACACGGCGTCCCTGATTGTCGAACGGCAGACGGACCGGTGAATACGGCGCCAGCACGGACGGCAGCGCCTCCTTGACCTGAAGGAACAGCGGATCGTTCTCATCGAGCCCCTGCATATAGGCCACCCAGCAACTGGTGCCGACGCTGCCGACACCGACCACCTTGCGCGCCACATCGACGATGCGATAGCGCGACAATAGCCGCCTGCGGTCGTCGGGAAGCGAATGAAAGTAGCTGCGGATCACCGAATCGATCACTCCGGCCATCGGCGCACCGTCGTCGCGATGCGTCTCGCGCACGATCAGCGGAATGTCCTCGGCGATCCGGGATTGACCGGCAACCGTCTCGGTCAGCTTGTCCAGCGTACGCAGGTGCCCCTTCGTCCGTGCCTTTCCGATCACCGTCTCGATACGCCGACGCACATCCGGCGGCGCGGCCTCGAGGATCGGTTCGTCCTCGATCCTGTCGTACCACACCTCGAGAAACGGCATGTCCGCATAGCGACGGATGTGCTCACGATACGACGATACCGCCCGCTGCGCCGCGTCCTCGGCCTCGACGCGGTCGCCGCCCATGAAGCTGACGGCCACGGCGGCGCTTGCCGCCAGCCGCTTGAGATCCCATTCCCAGGGGCCGGGATAGACCTCGTCGAAATCATTGATAGCGAAGATCAGCTTCCGTTCCGCCGAACCGAAAGCGCCGAAATTGGCGACATGCATGTCGCCACAGGCTGCAACCAGAACGCCGGTGCTCGGCGTGAGCGACAGGTCCGCCGCCATGATCGCCGCCCCGCCGCGCAGGAAGCTAAAAGGCGAACCCAGCATGCGTGCATTGCGAAGCGGCACCAATTTCGGCACGCGCGTCGCGTTCTGCTTCTTGAGGATACTCATCGGATCGACGCGCTTCTTGCCCGGCCGCCATACCGCATGCGCGCTTCGAGGAACCTCATGGCGAAGGGCCTTGCCCATTTCGAACCGCTCCTTGCGGGACGAGCGCGGCTCCACGAAGTTGTGCAGCCCTCCCCGACGGGTATTCGAAAGCGATTCAAAATAGCCTTGGTCGAAATTGCTGTAACGAGGCTTATCCATGACCTGTCCGCCGACGATAACGATGATCAAATCCCGAGCCGCACTGCGATGCAAACGCACCATCGACCGTCGCGGTGTTTTAAATGATCGGTCCACCGCTCCGGATTGACAAGACCTTTCTGGCGCGGATCACGGCCGGGATCGCACCGGGCAGGCCAGATCTTGCGTGCGGGGTGGCTAGTAGATCGCCGGCTCCTTCACCGGCGGGCCGAAATCGGTGCGCAGGAAATCGAAGTCGCAGCCCTCATTGGCCTGCTGGATGTGCCGGGTGAACATCCAGCCATAGCCGCGCCCGTAATTCGGCTCCGGCGCCTGCCAGGCGGCGCGGCGGCGCGCCATCTCCCCCTCGGAAATATCGAGATTGATGGTGCGGGCATCGACGTCGAGGGTGATCATGTCGCCGGTCTGCACCAGCGCCAGCGGGCCGCCGATATAGGCTTCCGGCGCGACGTGCAGGATGCACGCCCCGTAGCTCGTGCCGCTCATGCGTGCGTCGGACAGGCGCACCATGTCGCGCACGCCCTGCTTCACCAGCTTCTTCGGGATCGGCAGCATGCCCCATTCCGGCATACCCGGGCCGCCCTGCGGCCCCGCATTGCGCAGGATCAGGATATGATCGGCGGTGACGTCGAGATCGTCGTCATCGATCGCCTTCTTCATCGACGGATAATCGTCGAACACCAGCGCCGGTCCGGTATGCTTGAGGAAACGTGGATCGCAGGCCGACGGCTTGATGACGCAACCGTCCGGCGCGAGATTGCCCTTGAGCACCGCGAGCGCGCCCTCGGCATAGATCGGGTTCTGCACGGTGCGGATGACGTCGTCGTTATGGACTTCGGCGGCGGCGATGTTCTCGCCGAGCGTCTTGCCGGTCACGGTCATGGCGTCGAGATGCAGATGCTCACGGATGCGGCTCATCAGCGCCGGCAGACCGCCGGCGTAATAGAAATCCTCCATCAGGTAGGTGTCGCCCGAGGGGCGGACATTGGCGATCACCGGCACCTTGCGGCTCATGTGCTCGAAATCGTCGAGGCCGATATCCTGTCCGGCTCGGCGCGCCTGCGCGATCAGGTGGATGATCGCATTGGTGGAGCAGCCCATCGCCATAGCCACCGCGATGGCGTTCTCGAACGCCTTGCGGGTCTGGATCCGGGCCGGCGTCAGGTCCTCCCACACCATGTCGACGATGCGGCGGCCGCATTCGCTGGCCATGCGGATATGGCCCGAATCCGCCGCCGGGATCGACGACGCGCCGGGCAGCGACATGCCGATGGCCTCGGCGATAGCGGTCATGGTCGAGGCCGTGCCCATGGTCATGCAGGTGCCGTAACTGCGGGCGATGCCGCCTTCGACCTCCACCCATTCCTTGTCGGAAATCTTTCCGGCGCGGCGCTCGTCCCAGTATTTCCAGGCGTCGGAGCCCGAGCCCAGCGTCCTGCCCTTCCAGTTGCCGCGCAGCATCGGGCCGGCGGGCAGATAGATCGCGGGATAGCCGGCGCTGGTGGCGCCGAGCAGCAGACCCGGCGTGGTCTTGTCGCAGCCGCCCATCAGCACGACGCCATCCACCGGATGGCCGCGCAGCAATTCCTCCGCATCCATCGCCAGCATGTTGCGATAGAGCATGGTGGTCGGCTTGAGGAAGGATTCCGACAGCGACAGCGCCGGCAGCTCCATCGGAAATCCGCCGGCCATCAGGATGCCGCGCTTGACGTCATCGACGCGGCTCTTGAAATGCATGTGGCACGGCTGGGCCTCCGACCACGTATTGAGGATGGCGATGACCGGGCGGCCCTTCCACTCCACCGGCGCATAGCCCTGCTGCATGGCCCGGGAACGATGGCCGAAGGCGCGCAGGTCGTCGGGCGCGAACCAGCGGGCGCTGCGCAGTTGATCGGGGCTTTTCTTCCTGTCGGTCATAATGGCCTCTTGGCGATGCTCATGTTTATCCTGCCATTTTTGCACAGTGTTGCAGGCAACGGCGCGGAAGATGAGGTTTTCAACCAGAGACCGATGGCACTGACGCCCGGCAGATCCCCCTCAAGGCATGGCCTGATCAGACGGTGCTTTCAAGCCACGGCGCAGCAACGAAGCCCACCCCTCTTCGGCGGTGTCCACGAACTCGAACAGATCGAGGTCCTGCGGAGCAATCGCATGGTCTTCGACAAGCGCCTCGAAATTGATGATCCTGCTCCAATAGGATTTGCCGAACAGAACGATCGGTGCGGGCGGCGCTTTCCGGGTCTGTTGCAGCGTCAGCATTTCGAACAATTCGTCGAGCGTACCAAAGCCGCCGGGAAAGACGGCGAGCGCGTTCGCCCGCATCGCGAGGTGCATTTTACGCATCGCGAAATAATGAAAGCGGAAGGTGAGCTCCGGCGTGATGTAAGGATTGGGGTTCTGCTCGTGCGGCAGCGAGATATTGAATCCGATGCTCGGCGCGTTGACATCGGCCGCGCCGCGATTGGCGGCTTCCATGATCCCGGGGCCGCCGCCGGTGGCGATCACATTGTCCCGCCAGCGATGACGGGGTGAAAATGCGCCGCCGCGCTCGGAGGCGATCCGTCCGAATTCCCGAGCCATCTCATAATAGGCGGACTTGGATTTCAGTTGCTCCGCGAGCTGCCTGTCCTTTGGGCTCTGCGCCGCCGTCGCGGCCGCCTCGGCCTGTTCGGGAGACGGGATGCGGGCGCCGCCGAAAACGATAATCGTCGAGCGGATGCCCCAGTCCCTCAGCGCCAGTTCGGCCTTCGAATATTCCAGCGCGAAGCGGATCGACCGCATTTCGTCACGCAGCAGGAAATCGGTATCCTCCACCGCGAGCAGGTAACTTTTCGGAACGGTCGTATTGTTCTGGTTCATGATGTCTCCGGGGCCGGCACAGGCGACACGCCTTATAACACATCGCTGCTGGCCCCACCGCCACACGACGGCCGCGCCGCTTATGGCCCGGATCCGGCCATAACGCCTTTATGACAGAATCTTCCGTGGCTCCATCCCAGCAATAAATTGCAAACCACAATCGAATGGGCATTCCCCCTCCGGAGGCAGAGGATACCTATTGCGGATTTTCTTCTGCTGTGCACTCGTATACGCACTTGCCTCTGATAGGGATTCAGCCTTGGCGGGGAAAATTGTGGGCGCAAGACCGCCCCGCAAAGACAACGGCCACAAAGGCGGGCACCCATCGCGGCAGGATGGCGAACCCAGCTTCCGCGGCCGGAGGGGATATTCATTCGAACCGGGATCGGCGCAAGCGATTTGCCGTCCCGCAGAGCAAACCAGCGCCCCGGGGGCGGCGACTGATGGTAGCCATTTGGCGGCCGAAGCCCCCCGGCGAGAAACGACGAGCCTCATTCTTCAAGAGGACGAACCAGGAGGAAACGGAATGAAGAAGCTACTCGCGACCTGCTGTCTTGCAGCGAGCATGATTTCGTCGGCAAGTTGGGCCGATGATCTGAAGATCGCCCTCATTCACGGCAAAACAGGGCCGCTGGAATCCTATGCAAGGCAGACCGAGGCCGGCGTGAGACTGGGCCTCGAATATCTCACCAACAATACGATGATGGTGGACGGCCGCAAGATCGTGCTGATCACCAAGGACGATCAGGGCAAGCCGGACTTGGCCAAAGCCGCTCTCGCCGAGGCCTATCAGGATGACAAGGTCGATTTCGCCATCGGCACCACATCATCCGCCGCCGCGCTGGCGATGCTGCCCGTCGCGGAAGAAAACAAGAAAATCCTGATCGTCGAGCCGGCGGTCGCGGATTCGATCACCGGCGAAAAGTGGAATCGCTACATCTTCCGCACCGGCCGCAACTCCTCGCAGGATGCCATCTCGAACGCGGTTGCGATCGGCAAGCCGGGAGTGACCGTGGCGACGCTGGCGCAGGATTACGCGTTCGGCCGGGACGGCGTCGCAGCCTTCAGGGAAGCACTGTCGAAGACCGGGGCGACGCTGGCCGCCGAGGAATACGTGCCGGCTTCGACGACGGACTTCACGGCCGTCGGCCAAAGACTGTTCGACGCACTGAAAGACAAGCCCGGCCGCAAAATGATCTGGGTGATCTGGGCCGGCGGCGGCGATCCGCTGACCAAATTGCAGGACATGAATCCGGGGCGGTACAATATCGAAATCTCCACCGGCGGCGCGCCGCTGGCGGATCTCGTGGCCTTCAAGCGACTGCCCGGGATGGAGGGAGCCACCTATTATTATTACGGCATTCCCAAAAACCCGATCAACGACTGGCTGATCGCGGAGCACACCAAGCGCTACAAGACCCCCCCGGATTTCTTCACGCCCGGCGGCTTTGCGGCGGCCTCCGCCATCATCACCGCGGTCAAGAACGCCAAATCGACCGACACGGAAAAGCTGATCGCCACCATGGAGGGGATGGAATTCGACACCCCCAAAGGGAAGATGGTTTTTCGCAAGGAAGACCATCAGGCGTTGCAATCCATGTATCACTTCCGGGTGAAGATCGATCCCAACGTGCCTTGGGCCGTCAACGAGCTGGTCCGCGAGTTGCAGATCAAGGACATGGACATCCCCATCCGCAACAAGCGATAGACAGCTTTATCGGTCGGCATCCTCCATGGCTGGAAAGCTGGAAACGCGCGATCTGAGCATTCGGTTCGGCGGCCATTTGGCCGTCGATTCCGTCAGTTGTACGTTCCATCCGGGGGAGCTGACCGCCATTGTCGGCCCCAACGGCGCCGGAAAGACAACATACTTCAATCTGATCTCCGGCCAGCTTCGTCCCACCCGGGGCACGGTGCTGCTCGATGAAGCCGACATCACCCAAATGTCCGCGCCGATGCGCACGCGCGCGGGCATCGGCCGGGCCTTCCAGCTCACCAACCTGTTCCCGAACCTGTCGGTGGCGGAGAATGTCAGGCTTGCGGTTCAGGCCGCGGCCGGCGTCCACTACGAGATGCTGCGCCCATGGACGGCGCGAAAAGACCTGATCGAAAAGGCCGACGCTGTTCTGGAGAGTACATCGCTGCTGGGCCGGCGCGAGGCGCTGGCCGCCTCGTTGTCCCACGGCGACCAGCGCAAGCTGGAAGTCGCGCTGATGATGTCGCTGGCGCCGAACGTTTTCATGTTCGACGAACCGACTGCCGGCATGAGCGTGGACGAGGTTCCGGTGGTGCTGAAACTCATCGAAAAGCTGAAGGGCGATCGCTCCAAGATCATCCTGCTGGTGGAGCACAAGATGGACGTGGTCCGCTCGCTGGCCGATCGCATCATCGTTCTGCACAACGGCCGCCTCGTCGCCGACGGTCCTCCGGCCGACGTCATCGCCTCGCCGATCGTACAGGAAGCCTATCTCGGCGTGGCGCCGGACCGGGGCGCCCCATGACGAGCACGCTGCAACTGGACAATGTCCACACCAATATCGGGCGTTATCACATCCTGCATGGCGTGGACCTTCACGTGCCGCCGGGCAAGGTGACCATGCTGCTTGGGCGCAACGGGGCCGGCAAAACCACGACGCTGCGAACCGTGATGGGCCTCTGGCGCTGCGCCTCCGGCCAAATCACGCTGGATTCACGACGGATCGACACCCTGACCACACCCGCCATCGCCTCGCTCGGCGTCGGTTACGTCCCGGAAAACATGGCCGTCTTCTCCGATCTCACGATCAAGGAGAACCTCATTCTCGCGGCGCGTTCGGGACCGCTCGACGACGACAGGCTGCAATGGATTTTCGGCTTCTTTCCTGCGCTGCGGAAGTTCTGGCTGTCGCGGGCCGGCTCGCTCTCCGGCGGACAGAAGCAGATGCTGGCCATCGCCCGGGCCATCGTCGAGCCCCGCAAGCTTCTGCTGATCGACGAACCCACCAAAGGTCTCGCCCCCGCCATCGTGCTCGCCCTTGTGGATTGTCTGCGCGAGATCAGGCGGCAGGGCGTCACCACGTTGCTGGTCGAGCAAAACGTCTTCGTGGCCAAGGAAATCGGCGACGCTGTCGCCGTGATGGACAACGGGAAGATCGTCCATCACGGCCAGATGGCAGAACTCGTCAGCGACCGGCCGCTGCAGGAACGCCTGCTGGGACTGAGCTTTGAGGTGCATACGTGACCAACATCACTGAAAGCGAGCCGCTTCCCGGTCAGTCGAGAGACTACATTCCGGCGCTGTTGCCGGTGGCGCTCAGCCTTTTGATGCTTCCCCTGGTCGGCTCGGCATCGTCCTGGGTCACACTCACCGTGGCGAGCCTCGCCATGGGCATGATGATCTTCATGATGGCCTCGGGCCTCACCCTGGTTTTCGGGCTGATGGATGTCCTGAACTTCGGCCACGGAGCCTTCATCACCGCCGGCGCCTATATCGCCACGCTGGTGCTGATCCCGATGGCCGTATGGCTGCAGGCCGATTCCCTCTGGCTCAATCTGGCCGCGCTGGCGCCGGCCGCACTGCTGGCGATGGCAGCCGCGGCCCTGCTTGGCGCCGTGTTCGAGCGCGTGCTGATCCTGCCGGTTTACGGCAATCACCTGAAGCAGATTCTCATCACCACCGGCGGCCTCGTCGTGGTCGAACAACTGCTGTTCGTGTTCTGGGGGCCGACGCAGATCCCCATCCCGCTACCGACAGCGCTGCGAGGCTCCTTCATCATCGGAGACATCGCCATCGCGAAATATCGCCTTTTCGCCATGGCCATCGGACTTGTGATCTTTTTCGCCATCTTCGCGGTTCTCAACCGCACCAAGATCGGCCTTCTGATCCGGGCCGGAGTCGAGAACAGAGAGATGGTAGAAGCGCTGGGATACGGCATCCGCCGCCTGTTCCTCGGCGTCTTCATGGTGGGCGCGGCGCTGGCCGGACTGGGCGGCGTGATGTGGGCGCTCTATCGCGAGCAGATTTATGGTGGCATGGGCGCCGACATGATGATCCTGATTTTCATCGTCATCATCATCGGCGGCCTGGGATCGATCGGCGGCTGCTTCATCGGCTCCATCCTTGTCGCCATGGTGGCGAACTACGGCGGTTTTCTCGTTCCCAAGCTCGCTCTCATGTCCAACATCCTGTTGATGGTCGCGATCCTGATGTGGCGGCCGCGCGGCCTGTTCGCGGTGGTGAACCGATGAAAATACTTTCGGGCGATCCACCGCGCAGCATAGTCCTGTCCGTCATCCTGATCGCGATCATTATCGCGCTGCTGTTGACGCCGATTCTGTTTCCGGGAGCCAAGCCCATCAACGTAGCGGCCAAGATCTGCATCTTCGCCGCGCTGGCCGCGTCTTACGACCTGCTGCTCGGCTATACCGGCTCGGTGTCATTTGCCCACACGATGTTCTACGGCATCGGCAGCTATGCCATCGCCATCGCCCTCTACACCCTGGGGCCGACCTGGCCCGCGATGGCTGTCGGCGTGATCATCGGCCTGCCGGCGGCGGTCGCGCTGGCGCTGGCGATCGGCCTGTTCTCGATGCGCGTGCAGACCATCTTCTTCTCGATGATCACGCTGGCCGTCGCCTCGGCATTCCTGGTCATGGCCTCGCAGCTATCATGGCTGACCGGAGGCGAAGACGGCAGAACCTTCCAGCTTCCCGAGCTTCTCCGCCCCGGCACGGTGTTCATCAAGGATTTCTTCGGGATAGCGGTGAACGGTCGGATTTTATCATACTATATCATCTTCGCGTGTTGCGCTGTGATGGTGCTGGGGCTGCTGCGGGTGGTCAACTCGCCGTTCGGCCGGGTGCTGCAGGCCATCCGGGAGAACCGGTTTCGGGCCGAGGCGCTCGGCTATCGCACGGTGATCCACCTCACCGTGGCCAACGTGGTCGCGGCGCTGGTCGCCGCCAGCGCGGGCATGCTGAACGCCATCTGGCTGCGCTATGCCGGGCCGGACACATCGCTCTCATTCGCGATCATGATCGACATCCTTCTGATCGTGGTCATCGGCGGCATGGGAACCATGTATGGCGCGATCATCGGCGCGGCCCTGCTGGTCACCGCCCAGAACTATCTGCAGAAGCTGATGGGCGTTGCGGCCGAAGCGGCAAGCACGGCGGGAATTCCGTTGCTGCCGAGCATTCTCCACCCCGACCGCTGGCTCTTGTGGCTGGGCCTGCTGTTCATCGCCAGCGTCTACTTCTTCCCGCAAGGCGTCGTCGGCGAGTTGCGCGGGAAAACCAAACCACAACAGGCCGCCGGCCCCGCCGACGAGTAAAATGCTGCGAACCGGTTTTCACGCGGCTTCGACCGAACGAAATCTCAATGGCGGGTCTTTTCCGGATTCTCACCTTGTGAGAAACAACGCAGCCACGCTCGCCAGCGCGCTCTTGGCGAGAAAGTCACGCGCGAGAGACCTCGTCACGGCCAAGGTCACGCGAATCCCTGAATACACGAGCATGGACATTGAGCGGGAGAGATCTCGTAACTTGATCAGGCATTAACTTGTGCCTATCAAATACCAGATTTGAGCCTTCAGTTCGTGAACCGGGCGGCGGCGCGGGCGATCACGCCGAGCTTGGCCTCGGCAGATGTCGCCGAGCAGATCGGATTGTCAGCAAATGTCGCAAAGCCGCAATCGGGATGCAGCAGCAACCGCTCCCGCCCGAACAGCGCGATGGCATGACCAATCTTCGCCGCGACGTCATCAACTGCCTCAGGGTCGAGGTGCTTCTGATTGACGACGCCGATGCCGATGCGAGCGTTCTCCGGTAGTTGACGCAGGACCTCTATCTCGCCAGCCCGTGGCGTGCACATCTCCAGCAAATAGGCGCCGACATGCATCTGTGCGAGGGTGTCGACAAGAGGCGCGTAGCTGCCGGCAAGCGCGACGCTTTCATCCGGCGTCCAATTGCCACGGCAGACATGCAGCGCGACACGCTCCTGCGGCAGGCCATCGACCACCGCATTCATCAGGTCGCGCGCAAAGGCCAGTTCGTGTTCCGGCCCCAGCGATTCCGACAAGGCGCCGCACATGAAGCTGCGCTTGTTCTTGGCGCCGCTGAACACCACCTCGGACAGCACCGGCTCGTCGAGCTGCACCAGCGCGGCTCCGCCGTCGAGCAGATCGATCACTTCCTCGCGCAGCGCGCGGACGATGTCGCCGGCGATCTGCTCGCGCGATGCGTAGACCTGCTCCGAAATGCACTCCATCCACATGGTCCGGGTGAGCAGATACGGTCCCGGCAGGGCGACCTTGATCGGCTTCCTGGTGATGCCGCGCATGAAATCGAGCTCATGGCCGACAATCGGTCGCGTACGCCGGATCGGCCCGAACACGCCTGGATGCCGCACCTCGCCGGCCGGAACGTCGAGCGCTCGCAGCTCCGCCTCGAACTCCTCGGGATGATCGACCAGCGGCAGCAGATCGATCAGCGGCACCAGCTGGCACCCGTCGAGCCGCGTCGCGACGAAGCTCGCGTAACTGTCGCGGCGCTGCTCGCCATCAGTCATGACGTCAACGCCGGCGCGCTCCTGCGCGGCGGCGACAAGCCGCACGGCGTCATTGGCGGTCTCCTGAAACGACGCCTCGTCCAATCGTCCCTGTACGTAGTCGTGCATCGCCTCGATCATCCAGCGCGGCCGTGGCCAGCTCCCGATCCCCATCACCGCAAGGGGCGGGACGGACGGCGCCGGCACCCTCTCTTTCCGGCGCGTCAGAGGCGAGAGCGCCGCGTCGGACACGACAGTAGCCATGGGTGTCGCAGGGACCTTTGGCGCTTCAGACTTGCCACGTTCCTCGAGCCTGCCCTTGCAGACTAGGAACCTGCGCTGCTTGCCGTCCTTCGACCAAGTCACCAGTTCGTTGCCGGTAAGCCTGCACCAAGCCGGCAGATCCTCATCGACCGAGATTTCCGTGGAGCGAATCTCCAGCAGGCCACCCCGCGGCAGCGGATCGATATGCTTGCGGATCAGCAGCAGCAATCCGTTGCCGCAGTCAAGATCGCCACCATCGAAACTTACGTCCGGCTGAAAAGTCTCATCGTTCACCGCATTCATCCATCATCCTCAATCGGCCCGAACAAGGCCGAACACCATCTCGACTCGTGATCGACACGAAAATCATCGCATGTCACGCGCTGCCTTCTGTGTCCGGTGCTCGCTATCCCCTTCAGGATCCGGCCCGGCGCCGACCGATCTCGTAGCCGACCGCACCGATGCCGGCCGCGAATACGCCGAGCGCCGCGATCAGGCCGGGCGAGAAAGACGCAGCGTGCGGCGCGGGTGCCGCCGTCGCAGCTACCACGGCAGTCGGTCCCGACGCGGTATTGGCCTGCATGTTGTCATAGGTTCGGGTGAGCATCTGGCGGCCGACATCCTTCAGGATCGCCTGGCCCGCCACCCGGCCCTGCCCGAGCACCAGGTCGACATTGGTGATGGTCGGGCCGCCGAGATTTGCCGAGCGGTTGCCCTGCCTGTCGGCAATGTGCCAGGCCAGCACCTTCTCGCCCTCGATGCGATCGACGGCGACTTTGAAATAGCCTTCCGGCCCATCGACCGACGCCCCCGGCTTGAGCCTGATCTCCTCGCGGTTGACAAGCATGAAGCCGAAATTGTGCCCGGTTGGACACCCCACCGGATAAACTGCAAAGCGCGCGTCGGCGGCATAGGTGTCACCATAACGCAGGCTGAACGCCTTGTCGTAGATCTTCAGATTGGCCTTGCCATCCTTGAAAGCTTCCGGCCAGGGCGAGAGGAAACCGATCACGTCGCCATGTTCGAACACCAGAGCTTTGCGTGCGCCAGTGTCCTCGATCAGAAGTTCGTTCTGCACCGGGCCGAGCGTCTTGGCGAGGACGACTTTGCCATCCTCAACAACTTCGATATTGACGGTGCCCGTCGCAGCATCGATGGATGCGACCTTCACCGTGCGACTACCGGCCTTCCATTCGTCACCGGCACCCGCGAGACCCGCGAACACCTTGTCGTCGGCCAACACGATACGATCCATCCGGACGCCGGCCAGCCAGTCGAACACGATCTGCTTGGCGGTGGCTTCGCGCGCCTTGCCCTGATTATAGAGCTGGGTGAATTGCAAACCGTTCCACCAGTCCGTCTGCGTGGTGGAGAGCACCGGCGAGCCGAATGCCCATTCCCAATCCGTGCCGGCGATGGTCTTCACATGGAGGGTGTGGTTGGCCGTCTTGTTGTGCCCAACTGTCGCGTAATACTGATAGACCGTACCGCCGACGACGACGCTCTGCCCCGCCGGGATCGTGATATTCTCCTTTACCACGACCGTCATGTCGTAATCGACATAGGTCGGCAGCCGCCCGAGCACCGGGATTTGCTCGCCGCGCAACGCGACCTCGCCGCCCCAGGTGTCCTCGTGATAGGCAAGGCCGCCCGGCGGGATCACCACCTCGCCGTTCTCGACCCGGCTCTGGCGGATGAACACGGCGTCGAATTTCGGCGGCTTGCGGCCGAAATCGTCTGTCACCGGCTTGCCTTCGATCAGGCCAGGAAGTCCCGGCACGTAAGCCGGACGCACCGGCCGATCCGCGATCAGGGAAAACGGCGGCGGCGCGATGTCCTTCTCCGCAATAGGATGGGCCAGCGGCATTCCGGGCTTCGCCGGGCGTAACACCTTGGCATAGTCCTCCGCGAATGCGCCCGGCACAACGCTCAGCAGAGCCGCTGCAGTCGCAATACTCCACAATCCACGACGTGTCATCGAATCCTCCCGTCAGAGTGATTGGCTCGGATCCGCTCGACCCTTTCCGGTGTTCTCAGGCGAAGCGGCCTTCCGGCGAATGGCGCGCAGGTTCCGCGTTCGCCGGTTGTGATGTCGCAGGCAATGCACAGGAGGACAGGCGACGCGACAGGAACAGCGTGCCCCATCCGGTCAAAAGCAGCGTGTTGAACGCGATCAGCCATTTCGGCACACCGGCCAACCATGTTCCCATGATGCCGAAACCAACGACGGACAGGGCCGGCGCCAGACAACTGACGCACAGGGCCGACAGCGCCAGCACGCCGCCGCCCATCGCCGCACCCGCCGCCGTGCGGCCGCCGGCACGGCGACCGACCATCAAAGCAAAGCCGACGAAAGCGACCGACAGGCCGACCGAGATCGCGGTCCAGTACTCCTGCAGGCGGGTGAAGCTGATCCACCACGCCGAGACAGGCGCATGAACGAACTGTCCGGACGCGTTGAAGTCCTGCTCGACGAAGCCGCACAATTCGCCGTCAGCCAGCGTCGCCGGCATCTTGAACGTCAGATAGCTGAGCGCGGCATAGCCGAGCGCACCGATGACGAACAGCAGCGCCATCCTCCGCCATGGAAGCATGATGCCCTCCCCCAAAATGCGTCAGTAGCAAATGCTGGGGCTACCCTCGCCCATGAACTCGACCAGCTTGGCGCCACCGACAATCACCGCACCGGGGACCAAATTGCCGTCGTCGAGTCCGCGCTTTTTGAAACAGGGCGAGCAGACGTAGATCTTGCCGCCAGCTTCAGCGAAATTGGTCATGAGATCCTTAAGCGGCGCGAACCCTTCTTCGTGGACACCATCGGCATAACCCTTGACCCCGAGGCGCGTGCCTTCTGTCGACAAGAACACCACGGTGTCCTTGTCGGACGCGACCGCGGCATTGGCGACAACGAAGGCCACGGTGGCCTTGTCGGTATCTTCCTTGGCGCAGGTGAGGCTGATCACGAATTTCCCCGCCATTCTCTTCCCTCCTCATATTGCGGGGTATCCCCGCGTTCGAAATCAACTGGTCACACTGACCTGCCTGGCCTAGCTCCAATTCGTACGCGACCGAATCCAATAACTGTGATTGGCGACGTCCACTTCGAGCAGCTCATTGTTCGTCATCCGGCACCACGCGGCGAGATCGATCGGCGCCGCCGGATCGAGTGCGATGACCTTCAGGACTTCACCCGGCATATCGCGGAGCTTGCGGCGAAGCACCATCACCAGTTCGCCGCACCCCATATCGCCGGCGTGCCATTCGTCACGCGCCTCGACACGTTCACCCACGAGGCCCTCCCCCGTGAAAACCAGCGGGACGAAGCCACGGCATCATCATTCAGGCACACCTCCGCATTCGCGGAACCCCTGCGTTGGCAGGCGCACCGCGAGGTCACACGTCATGAAAGCGAGCCGTGCACGAGCACAACAGGCCGACAGATTAGGCTGTAAGCGGAAGCAGCTTATTCAACAGACATCCCGCGCACCGATGCGACGGAAAAAGCCCTCACGGGGCACGACGTTTGAACCAAACCGCTGACTGCATGTTATGAAGGCGTTCTCGGACGGTCAAGTTTGTTTTCGTTCGAGGCCGTCTCCTGCAACATCTCCACCTGCGATGAAAGTTGGATGCGTCCATCGCGCTGCGACAACTTCAGGTCGCGAAGAATGTCGCGCGACAACTTCGCCGGCTGACACCAGCCATTCGGCAGGCCGACGCCCGCACGATACGCGAAGGCGATGAAGTTTCACACGTAGCGCTGAGACGATTGGCATCGCGGTGTCGGGCAGCATCAGGTCGCGATAGACGCCGATGGCGAGCCTGCGAGGCGAGACGTACGTTTGAAGAAGTGAAGGCAGAGTATTCGTATGCTGGCCTAATTGCTCATCAGGGAGCGCCACCACGCATTCACTCCGGCTTCAGTCGCTTCAATATACTCCGCTTCGGGGACGAGTGATCGCCATGCCTCTCGATGTTTGCAGGAGACAGTCGTCAGCAACGGAAGACCAGCAGCAATAGTGCGTCCAAACGCCGGAAACAATCCGCCCCCCGCAGCTTCGAGCTTTCCAAATTTGCTCAGCACGACGAGTTCGCACTCCGGAATACCGGAAAGCACCGAAGCGAATGCCTCTTCAACGCCCTTCGCATCGAGGTGGCAGGACGTGTGGGCGGGCTGCATTTCAAGATAGATCGAAAATCGCTCGTTGGATGCGACATTGCGCAATAATCCAGCACTACAACTCCTGTCCGGGAGATCGTGCATTTCTGCCGTGACGCCAATCACGCCCACACCCCTGGCTCGAAAATT
>JAFKES010000109.1 GCA_017308495.1 Afipia sp. | reverse complement strand
TACGGCCGCCGCGACAACATCTACAAGGCGCGCATCAAGATCCTGGTCCACGAGCTTGGCATCGACAAGTTCAGGGAAGAAGTCGAGGAGGAATGGCGGCACATCCGCGACGGCGCACTGGCGCTCGCTGACGACGAGATCGCCGACATCCGCTCGCGCTTCTCCTATCCCGCCTATGAGGCGTTGGCGGACGCGTCGCCGGCGCTCGCCAAGGCGCTGGACAATCCGAATTTCAAAGCATGGCACGGCAACGCGGTCGCAGCCCACAAGGTGCCGGGCTACGCCATCGTCACGCTGTCGCTGAAGCCGGTGGGCGGCACGCCGGGCGACGCCACCGCGCAGCAGATGGATGTCATCGCCGACCTCGCCGAACGTTATTCGTTCGGCGAGATCCGCGTCGGCCACGAGCAGAACCTGGCGCTGCCCCATGTCGCCCAGCGCGACCTGCCGGCGCTGTGGCGCGCCCTCGACGGCATCGGTGTCGCGACCCCCAACGTCAATCTGGTGTCGGACATCATCTCCTGCCCGGGGCTCGATTATTGCTCGCTGGCCAATGCGCGCTCGATCCCGGTCGCGCAGGAATTGACGCGGCGTTTCGCCAATCCCGACGTCGCCAGGCTGATCGGCCGGCTGCATATCAATATCTCCGGCTGCATCAATGCCTGCGGCCACCATCACGTCGGCCATATCGGCATTCTCGGCGTCGACAAGAACGGCGAGGAATTCTACCAGATCACCATCGGCGGCCGTGCTGACGAGAACGCGGTGCTGGGCGAACTGGTGGGGCCTGCGGTCCCCCACGCGCAGGTGGCGGATGTGGTGGAGGACATCGTGGAAGCCTATCTCGCGCTGCGCCGGCGGCCGGACGAACTGTTCGTCGATGTGGTGAAGCGTCTCGGCGTCGAGCCATTCAAGGAGCGCGTCTATGCCGCTCGTTAGAGGCAATGCCATCGTCGCCGACGATTATGTGTCCGTTGCCGACGACGCGCCGCTTCCCGCGGCGGGCGCGGTGCTGGTCACCGCCGCGCGCTTTCTCGCCGATCCGGACGCGGTGCTGTCACGTCCCGGCGGTGCTGGCGTGATCTGGCCGAACGACCGCGACATCGACGCGCTGGTGCCGTATCTCCATCGGCTCAAAGCGGTGGCGCTGCTGTTTCCGGTGTTCCGCGACGGCCGCGCCTATACGCAGGCGCGGCTGCTGCGCGAGCGCTATCGCTTCCAGGGCGAGTTGCGCGCCACCGGACAGGTGCTGCGCGACCAGTTCGTGTTTATGCTGCGCGCCGGCTTCGACGCTTTCGACGTCAGGAAGCAGAGCGACGCGGCGGCCTTCGCCGGTGTGGCGCAGCGCTATTCGGTGTTCTACCAGCCGACGGGCGATGGCCGCGTCACCGCGTTCCGTCGGCGTCTGATGCGGCTGCCGCAAGGCGCGCGGCCATGAGCGCGGTGCCGTCCGCTGCGATCGATGCGCCGTCGCCGGTTGCTGAGCGCGCGGCCGATCTTGATCGCGCGCTCACTGACGCTTCGCCGGCGGAGATTGTCGCCGCGGCGGTGCGCGCGGTCGGGCGCGATCGGCTCGCGGTGGTGTCGTCGTTCGGCGCGGAATCGGCGGCGCTGCTGAAGTTCGCCGCCGACGTCGATCCCGCGATTCCGGTGGTGTTTCTCGACACCGGCTGGCTGTTTGCGGAAACGCTGACCTATCGCGATGCGCTGACCGCGCGCCTTGGTTTGCGGGACGTACGCACCATTCATCCGGATGATGACGCACTGGCGCGCGAGGACGCGGCGCGCGATCTGTGGTTTTCCGATCCGGATCGCTGCTGCGCTATCCGCAAGGTGGAGCCGCTGGCGCGCACGCTGCAATCCTTCGACGGCTGGGTCAACGGCCGCAAGCGCTTTCAGGGCGGTGATCGCTCCATCATGGCGGTGGTGGAGGCCGACGGGGTAAGGCTGAAGTTCAATCCGCTTGCCAACGTTTCGCAACACGATCTGATGGCGCTCTATGCGGCGATGGACCTGCCGCCGCATCCATTGGTCGCATCCGGGTTTGCCTCGATCGGGTGCATGCCGTGCACGAGCCGCACCCGGCCCGGCGAGGATGCGCGCGCCGGCCGCTGGCGCGACAGGGGCAAGATCGAATGCGGTATTCACGTCATCCCGCAAATCATCCCGGCATCGCGCGAATGACACTGCGCGCGGCATGCGACCACGCGCCGCCCGAGCACGCTTTCCGGTTCCTTTGTCGATGCTGTCGGACTGCGTGAGCGGCTGCGCGACGATGCCGCGAATCATGCCGCGCTTTGAGGCTTGCTAAAAGCCGTTGCTTCATGGAACGTTTGTCTCGAAGCAGCGCGAAGAATGAAATCCGGTTTCGTTGACAGAACCACCTCGCATCTACGAGGTTCATGACTGTCCCGATGGCAATCATGTCGTCGATCCGAATGGAGATTTGAAATGCTTCGCCGTCGCTCTGTGATCGGCACTGTCGTGGTCGTTGCAAGCCTGATTGGGGCCGGCGCCGCGCTGGCTGCGGATGTGTCGCTGCTCAACGTGTCGTATGATCCGACGCGCGAGCTGTATGTCGATTTCAACAAGGCGTTCGCCTCCGCCTATCAGAAAGACACAGGCAAGAGCATCGAGATCAAACAGTCGCATGGCGGCTCCGGCTCGCAGGCGCGCTCGGTGATCGACGGGCTACAGGCGGACGTGGTCACGCTGGCACTGGCCTATGACATCGACGCCATTGCCGCCCGGGGGCTGCTCGACAAGGAATGGCAGACGCGGCTGCCGCAGAATTCATCGCCCTACACCTCCACGATTGTCTTTCTGGTGCGCAGGGGCAATCCCAAGGGCATCAGGGACTGGAGCGACCTGGTGAAGCCGGGCGTTGCCGTCATCACGCCGAATCCCAAGACCTCCGGCGGCGCGCGCTGGAATTATCTCGCGGCCTGGGGTTTCGCTCTGAAAAAATACGGCTCCGCGGACAAGGCGAAGGCGTTCGTCGCCGACGTCTACAAGAACGTGCCGGTGCTCGATACCGGCGCGCGCGGCTCCACTGTGACCTTCGTCGAGCGCGGCGTCGGCGACGTGCTGCTGGCGTGGGAGAACGAGGCTTTTCTCGCGCTGAAGGAATTTGGCGCCGACAAGTTCGAGATCGTCGCGCCGCCGCTGTCGATCCTGGCCGAACCGCCGGTCGCGGTTGTGGATCGTGTCGTCGAGCGCAAGGGCACGCGCGCGGTGGCCGAGGCCTACCTGAAATACTGGTACAGCGCAGAGGGGCAGGAGATCGCGGCGCGCAATTTCTACCGTCCGCGCGATCCGGAGATCGCGAAGAAACATGAGGGCTCATTCGCGAAAGTGAATCTGTTCACCATCGACGAGGTGTTCGGCGGCTGGACCCGGGCGCAGAAGGAGCATTTCGGCGAGGGCGGCATTTTCGATCAGATCTACAAGAATTGAGTGAAACATTTCCGATGTCATGCCCGGGCATAGCTGTTCGAAGAACGGCGTTCTCAAGAGCGCCTAAGTCCCCGGGGATCCATGTCTTGAATCGCGTCTTGCTCAAATCGTGTCTTGATCAAATCATGTCTTGATCAAATGATGAGATCGCGAAAAGGCGTGGGTGGCCGGAATAAATCCGGCGATGTCGAAGTTGGAAATTGAGTGTGGGGCCGGAGGACATGGCGAGCGGAGGGACAGCAGCACGGCGGCGGACATTGCCGGGATTCGGCCTCTCCATGGGGCTGACTCTGACATGGCTGTCGGTGATCGTGCTGATCCCGCTGGCGGGCCTCTTTCTCAAGACATTCGAATTGTCGTTCGACCAGTTCTGGGCCATCGTCACCAGCCGACGCACGCTGAACGCGCTGCGGATATCGTTCGGCCTTGCCTTCGCCGCGGCGCTGGTCAATCTGGTGATGGGGCTTGTTATCGTCTGGGTTCTGGTGCGCTACCGCTTTCCCGGCCGCCGTATCTTCGATGCCATCGTCGATATTCCCTTCGCGCTGCCGACGGCGGTGGCCGGCGTGGCGCTCACCGCGCTGTTCGCGCAGAAGGGCTGGCTCGGCGCGCCGCTCGCCGCGATGGGCATTAAGGTCGCCTTCACGCCGATCGGGATTTTCGTGGCGATGATTTTCATTGGCTTTCCCTTCGTGGTGCGCACCGTGCAGCCGGTGCTGATCGATCTGGAGATCGAAGTCGAGGAGGCGGCGGCAAGCCTCGGCGCGTCGCACTTCGACATCGTCCGCCGCGTCATCCTGCCGAGCCTCGTGCCCGCGATCCTCACCGGTTTCGCGCTCGCCTTCGCGCGCGCGGTCGGCGAATACGGTTCGGTGATCTTCATCGCCGGAAACCTGCCCAACGTGTCGGAGATCGCGCCGCTGCTGATCGTGATCCGCTTATCCGAGTTTCGCTATGCCGACGCCACCGCCATCGCCGTCGTCATGCTGCTGGCGTCGTTCCTGATCATCTTCGCCATCAACCGCATTCAGCGCTGGGCGCAGACGCGCGGCGTCTCGGTCGCGATCTGAGGCGCGCCATGGTGGTGAACAGGCCTCGCTCAACGTCCGCCCATGAATGCCGCACCGAACCGGCGCTGGTGCGATGGACGCTGATCGGCATCGCCGTCACCTTTCTCACCGTGTTCGTGGTGCTGCCGCTGGTGGTGGTGTTCACCGAGGCGTTCTCGCGCGGGGTGATGGCCTATCTCGCGGCGTTGTCAGAACCGGAGGCGCTGTCCGCCATCCGCCTCACTTTGATCGTGGCGGCGATCTCGGTCAGCCTCAACCTGGTGTTCGGGGTCATCGCTGCCTGGGCCATTTCGAAGTTCGAGTTCCCCGGCAAGGTGCTGCTGATCACGCTGATCGACCTGCCGTTCTCGGTCAGCCCGGTGATCTCCGGTCTGGTGTTCGTGCTGCTGTTCGGCGCGCAGGGCTATTTCGGCGCGTGGCTGCAGGC
>JAFKES010000108.1 GCA_017308495.1 Afipia sp. | reverse complement strand
GGGCGGCTGGCGCAAATGCAGGCCGGCGCGGTGTTCCGTTTTCAGGCGATCGATGTCGAAAAGGCGCAGGACGAGGCGCGCCGGCTGGCCGCCTTCCTGCGCGACCTGCCCGGGCGCGTCCATCCCGCCGGCGGCGCGGGCCTCAATCTTCTCGAACTGCAGAAAGCCAATGTCGCCGGCGTCGCGGTGAACGCCGTCGATACCGCGACATGGCAGCCCCGAACCGACAACGATCCTTAAACCCGGCACAGGTGCAACGATGGTCATCGATCTGAACAGCGATCTCGGCGAAGGGTTCGGTCCATGGCAGATGGGCAACGACGACGCCATGCTCGGCCTTGCCAGCAGCGTCAATGTCGCCTGCGGCTTCCATGCCGGCGATTCCGACATCATGCTGAAAACCGCAAAGCTGGCGAAGGCGCGCGGCGTCGGCATTGGCGCCCATCCCGGTTATCGCGACCTGCATGGTTTCGGGCGGCGGCCGGTGCCGGGGCTGACAGCCTCCGAGATCGAAACCATGGTCGCCTACCAGATCGGCGCATTGCAGGCGGTCTCGGCGCTGGCGGACTATAAGGTCACCCACGTCAAGGCGCATGGCGCACTGTCCAATGTCGGCTGCGCCGACGACATGACCGCGCGTGCCATCGCCGCCGCCATCAAGGCCGTGGATCGCGATCTGTTTTTCGTGGTGCTGCCCAACACCGCGCTGGAGCGCGCCGGCGAGGCCGCCGGGTTGAAGCTGATCTCGGAGGTGTTCGCCGACCGCGCCTATGAGGACGACGCCCAGCTGATGGCGCGCAGCAAGCCCGGCTCGGTGCTGCACGACGGGCAACAGATCGCGCAGCGCGTGGTCCGCATGGTTCAGGACGGCGCGGTCACCGCCGCCTCGGGCAAGGTCATCAAGATGAAGATCGACACCGTCTGCATCCATGGCGACACCCCGGGAGCGGTCGACATCGCACGCCAGATCCGCGCCGAACTCGACCGCAGCGGCATCGCGGTCGCGCCGTTCAGCCGGCGGTGAGCCTCAAGACAATCTAGAACGGACGATAGGACAGCGTGCCGAACACGATGGCGGCGATCAGCGCGAAGGCGCCGGACACCGCCAGCGCGTGGAGGCCGCGGCCCGGATCCGCGGCTCCCGCGCGGAATTTAGACACCTCGTTCCCTGACGCCCTGTCGCGCACTGTCGCTCTCTCCACGATCATCCGGCGCGATCATGATGCGCCCGACCGGCGGCTGACAAGGCGACCGAGAAAAAGACGATAAAATTGCCGGCCACGCGCGCCATGGAGAGGGAACGACTTTCCACGCCGCCGGGCGCAGACGATCCGTCTCCCTCACCCCGCGCGCCGCGTCGCCGTCCTCACCCCCGGATGCGGCGGATCGGGAACCGGGCCAAATAGGCCGGGATCGCGGCGGGATCGAACGGCACGCCGTCGCAGGCCTCGATGTCCGGTGTGGCGGTCGCGGCCGGGGGCGCAGCGGTGGCGGCGTCGTAGAGATCCGGCCGGAATACGCCGCGCGCGGTGGCCAGCGCCTTGGGCGTAAAGCCTGCCTGCCCCCAGCGCACCATCTGGGCATAGAGCCACGCCGCCTGCGCTGGATTGGGCCGCGCCGCGCTGTTCGCTGCCCCATTCATGCCGTCATCGAGGCAGCGCCGGATCAGCGCGGCATCGACGCCGATGCGGTCCGGCGCACTGAGAATGCGGGACACCTCGTCGCGGTGCGCCGGATCGGCGACGTAGCTAGTGGCGCGGCCCAAAGCGCGCACCAGCCGCGCCAGTGTCTGGGGATGGCGGACAGCCCACGCTTCGCGCACGGCCAGCACCTTCTCGGCGACAGGGTCCACGATGTCGGAGCCGGCATGCAGGACGCGGCCCGTGCCGGCATCGACGGCGACAGTGTTCCACGGCGCGCCGACGCAGAAGCCATCGACATGGCCGGAGGCGATGCCATCCGCCATCAGCGGTGGCGGCAGCACCAGCAGGCGGACGTCCTCGTCGGGATCGACGCCCCCCGCCGCCATCCACAGCCGCAATTGGTAATTGTGAGTGGAGAACGGGAACGTCATGCCGAAGGTCAGCGGCTCGCCTCCGGCCGCGCGCCGCGCCGCGACCACCCGCGCCAGCGCCCGCGCCGTCACCATGGGGTCGCGCGGCTCGCCCTCCGCCGCCTCCGCGATAGCGGTATGCAATGCCGGCGACACCGTGATGGCACTGCCGTCGCGGTCGAGGTTGAGCGCCGCCACCAGCGGCACCTCGGCCTGCGACAGGCCGAGCGTCGCGGCGATGGCCACCGGGCTCAGCAGCTGGGCGGCGTCGAACAGCCCGATATTGAGCTTGTCGCGGACGTTCGCCCATGACACCTCGCGCACCAGCGTCACGTCGAGGCCCTCGGCGGCGGCAAATCCCTTCTCCACCGCGACGATGACCGCCGCCGCATCGACCAGCGGGATGAACCCGATCGTGAGCGGCGTTGCGGTCATTTCAACAGCTCCGAGGCGGTCACGATCGACTGGGCGATCTCGCCGATCCGTTTCTTCTCGCGCATGGCGGTGGAGCGGATCAGCACATAGGCTTCCTCCTCCGTCAGGCCCTTCGCCGTCATCAGGAGCCCCTTGGCGCGGTCGAGGATCTTGCGGTCCTCCAGCGCGGAGCGGGCGCGCTCCAGTTCGTCCTGCAACTTGGCGAAGACGTTAAAGCGCGAGATGCACAGATCGAGCACCGGCTTGATGCGCTCCCGCTTGAGACCATTGACGACATAGGCCGATACGCCGGCCTCGACGGCCTCCTGGATCGAATGGGAGTCGCTTTGGTCCACGAACATCGCCACCGGGCGGCGCACCACGCGGCTGACCTGGAACATCTGTTCGAGAACATCGCGGCTGGGGTTTTCGAGATCGATCAGGATGACGTCGGGGTCGATGGCGTAGATGCGCGCCAGAAGGCTGTGCATCTCGTCGATATGCTCGACGCTGCCATAGCCTGCATCACGCAATCCCTCCCTCAGGATCGCGGCCCGGATCGGGCTTTCGTCAACGATGACAATCTTGAACGACGGATCCGCAATCATCACCATTCGCATCCCGGCGCGGAACCCTAACATGCGGTCCGGGCGCGCTTAAAGCTTGAATTCGCGGGCAATCGGGGATAGCTCCTGCGATCTTCCCGCAGGTTGGATCACAATGGAACAGGGCGCCGCCCCCAAAGTCAGTTTCGTGTCGCTTGGCTGCCCCAAGGCGCTGGTGGATTCCGAACGGATCATCACGCGGCTGCGCGCCGAAGGCTACGAGCTTGCCCGCAAGCACGACGGCGCCGATATCGTCATCGTCAACACCTGCGGCTTTCTCGACAGCGCCAAGCAGGAGTCGCTCGGCGCCATCGGCGAGGCCATGGCGCAGAACGGCAAGGTGATCGTCACCGGCTGCATGGGCGCGGAGCCCGAGCAGATCGAGAAGGAATATCCCAACGTCCTGTCGATCACCGGGCCGCAGCAGTACGAGAGCGTGCTCGACGCCGTGCACCGCGCGCTGCCGCCGCTGCACAATCCGCACATCGACCTCGTGCCGCCGCAGGGCATCAAGCTGACGCCGCGCCACTACGCCTATCTGAAGATTTCCGAAGGCTGCAACAACCGCTGCACCTTCTGCATCATCCCCAAGCTGCGCGGCGATCTGGTGTCGCGGCCGGCGAACGAAGTGCTGCGCGAGGCCGAAAAGCTGGTCGCGGCCGGGGTCAAGGAACTGCTGGTGGTGTCGCAGGATACCTCGGCTTATGGCGTCGACCTCAAATACGCGACGAGCCCGTGGCAGGACCGCGAGGTGCGCGCCAAGTTCTACGATCTCGCCCGCGAACTCGGCGAGCTCGGCGCGTGGGTGCGGCTGCAATACGTCTACCCCTACCCGCATGTGGACGAAGTGATCGGCCTGATGACCGAGGGCAAGGTGCTGCCCTATCTCGACATCCCGTTCCAGCACGCCTCGCCGGATGTCCTGAAGCAGATGCGCCGCCCGGCATCGCAGGACAAGACGCTCAATCGCATCAAGGCGTGGCGCGAGCAGTGTCCGGAACTGACGCTGCGCTCGACCTTCATCGTCGGCTTTCCCGGCGAGACCGACAGCGATTTCCAGTATCTGCTCGACTGGCTCGATGAAGCCCAGATCGACCGCCTCGGCTGCTTCAAATACGAGCCGGTGGCGGGCGCGACCTCCAATGCGCTGGACGGCCAGGTGCCGGACGAGATCAAGGCTGCGCGCTGGAACGCGCTGATGGCGCGGCAGCAGAAGATTTCCGCCCAGCGCCTGAAGCGCAAGGTCGGCACGCGTCAGCAGATCATCATCGACGAGACCGGCCCGACCGTGGCCAAGGGCCGCTCGAAGGCCGACGCGCCACAGATCGACGGTTCTGTCTATGTGTCGAGCCGTCGTCCGCTCAAGGTCGGCGACATCGTCACCGCGAAGATCGACCGCGCGGATCAATACGACCTGCACGGCACCGTGGCGGGGTTCTAACAAAATTTGTCCCGGACGCGATGCCGCGTGAAACGCGGCTTCGCAGAGCCGGGACCATAACGAGCAATGATGTTTGTAACGGCCCCGGATCAGCAGCGCACCGCTTCGCGCCGCATCCGGGGCACGTTCATGCCTTAGGGCTTCAGCACCGACGATCCGGTGGTGGCGCGGCTTTCGAGATCGCGGTGGGCCTTCTGCGCATCCTTGAGCGCGTAGGCGTGGTTGATCGGCACATGCAGCGTACCGCTCAGCACCGCGGCGAACAGCGTATCGGCGCCCTCCACCAGTTCCGCGCGTGTCCCGACATAGTCGTTGAGCTTCGGGCGGGTCGCGAACAGCGAGCCGTGGTTGTTCAACTCGGCGATCGAGAACGGCGGCACCGGCCCCGACGCATTGCCGAACGACACCCACAGCCCGCGCGGCCGCAGGCACGACAGCGACC
>JAFKES010000083.1 GCA_017308495.1 Afipia sp. | reverse complement strand
GGCGCCCCCCTGCTGGAAGTGTTCCTGTTCGACTTCAAGGACGACCTTTACGGCCAGCGGATCGACGTGGCCTTCATCGGCTTCATCCGCGATGAACTGAAATTCGACGGCCTCGAGGCGCTGGTGCGCCAGATGGACGACGACAGCGCAAAAGCCCGCGCCCTGCTGGCGGCCGCGCCGGACGCCTTTCCGAGGCTGGGGAAGGTGGGGTGATCTTCCTCCCCTCTCCCCTTGTGGGAGAGGGTGCTGAGCGGCGGAGCCGCGAAGCGGGTGTGAGGGGGTATTATTGCGAAAATACCCCTCACCCGGTTCAATCTCGCTTCGCTCGATTTCCGCCACCCTCTCCCACCGAAAGGGCGTTCACGCCCGTCTTCGACGGGCTATGGGGAGAGGGGAAGAAAGACAGCTGATCGGGTTTCCCCTTCCGGCCAAAACGCGCTATTCACCCCGCCATGACCGAAAAGCCCAAATCCGACGCCACCGATTATTCCAAAACCCTGTATCTGCCGCAGACGGACTTCCCGATGCGCGCGGGCCTGCCGCAGCGCGAGCCGGAAATTCTGGCGCGCTGGAACGCCATCGGCCTCTACGACCGGCTGCGCGAGAGCGCGAAGGCGCGGCCCAAATTCGTGCTGCACGACGGCCCGCCCTACGCCAACGGCAACATCCATATCGGCCATGCGCTGAACAAGATCCTCAAGGACGTCGTGACCCGCAGCCAGCAGATGCTCGGCCACGATTCCAACTACGTGCCCGGCTGGGACTGCCACGGCCTGCCGATCGAATGGAAGATCGAGGAGGAGAACTACCGCTCCAAAGGCAAGCCGAAGCCGGACCTCAAGGATTCGGCCGCGATGCTCGCCTTCCGCAAGGAGTGCCGCGCCTATGCCGCGCACTGGCTCGACGTGCAGCGCGAGGAGTTCAAGCGGCTCGGTGTGGTCGGCGACTGGGATCATCCCTACACCACCATGAGCTTCCCCGCCGAGGCGCAGATCGCCCGCGAACTGATGAAGTTCGCCGCCAACGGCACGCTGTATCGCGGCTCCAAGCCGGTGATGTGGAGCGTGGTGGAGAAGACCGCGCTCGCCGAGGCCGAGGTCGAATACGAGGACTACACCTCCGACACGGTGTGGGTGAAGTTTCCGGTCAACGCCGCCCATGGCCGCCTCGCCAAGGCGTCGGTGGTGATCTGGACCACTACGCCGTGGACGCTGCCCGGCAATCGCGCCATCAGCTTCTCGCCGAAGATCGCCTATGGCCTCTACAAGGTCACCGACGCGCCCGCCGACAACTGCGCCAAGCCTGGCGAAGCGATCACGTCACCGACGACACCGGCACCGGCTTCGTTCACACCGCGCCCGGCCACGGCCGCGAGGACTTCGATGCATGGATCGCCCACGCGCGCGACCTCGAAGCGCGCGGCATCAATACCGCGATCCCCTACACCGTCGATGCCGACAGCGCGCTGACCGCGCAGGCGCCGGGCTTCGAAGGCCGCCGCGTGCTCACCGACAAGGGCGAGAAAGGCGACGCCAACGAAAGCGTCATCAAGGCGCTGGCCGAGCGCGGCATGCTGCTCGCGCGCTCGCGGCTCAAGCACCAGTATCCGCACTCGTGGCGCTCGAAGAAGCCGGTGATCTATCGCAACACGCCGCAATGGTTCATCGCGATGGACAAGCCGTTCCATCTGCCTTCCGACGCCACAGGCGACGACACGTTGCGCGCCCGCGCGCTGCAGGCGATCAGCGTGACGCGCTGGGTGCCGTCGCAGGGCGAGCGGCGCATCACCGGCATGATCGCGGGCCGACCCGACTGGGTGATCTCGCGCCAGCGCGCCTGGGGCGTGCCGATCGCGGTGTTCGTGCGCGAAAAAGGCGACGGCTCCGCCGAAGTGCTGATCGACGACGCCGTCAACGCACGCATCGCCGAGGCGTTCGAGAAGGAAGGCGCCGACGCCTGGTACGCCGTGGGCGCGCGCGAGCGCTTCCTCGGCTCCCGCGCCGGCGAGGACTGGAGCAAGGTCGACGACATTCTCGACGTCTGGTTCGATTCCGGCTCGACCCACGCCTTCGTGCTGGAAGACCCGGTGCACTTCCCCGGCCTCAAGGGCATCAAGCGCAAGATCGTCGGTGGCGATGACAGCGTGATGTATCTCGAAGGCTCGGACCAGCATCGCGGCTGGTTCCACTCCTCGCTGCTGGAAAGCTGCGGCACGCGCGGCCGTGCGCCCTACGACGTGGTGCTGACCCACGGCTTCACGCTGGACGAGAACGGCCGCAAGATGTCGAAATCGCTCGGCAACACCACCGATCCGCAGAAGGTCATCAAGGATTCCGGCGCTGACATCCTGCGGCTGTGGGTGTGCGCCACCGACTATGCCGACGATCAGCGCATCGGCCCGGAAATCCTCAAGAACACCGTGGAGACCTACCGCAAGCTGCGCAACTCCATCCGCTGGATGCTGGGCAGCCTGGCGCATTTCCGCGACGAGGATCGCGTCGCCTTCGACGACATGCCCGAGCTCGAGCGGCTCATGCTGCATCGCCTTGTCGAGATCGATGCCATCGTGCGCCCCGCCTACGCGAATTTCGACTACAAGCTTGTGGTCGCGACGCTGGCCGCCTTCATGAACACCGAACTGTCGGCGTTCTATTTCGACATCCGCAAGGACGCGCTCTATTGCGATCCGCCGTCGTCGCTGACGCGCAAGGCCGCCCTCACGGTGATCGACCATCTGTTCCGCTGCATCGTCACCTGGCTCGCGCCGGTGCTATGCTTCACTGCGGAGGAAGCATGGCGGTCCCGCAACCCCGATGCGGTGTCCGTGCATCTCGAACTGTTCGCGAACGCCGATCCCGCATGGCGCGACGACAAGCTCGCGGAGAAGTGGCTCGTCATTCGTGCGGTGCGTGCCGTGGTGACCGGGGCGCTGGAAGTCGAGCGCGCCGCCAAGCGCATCGGCTCGTCGCTGCAGGCCGCCCCGGTGATCTATATTCCGCGGGAGTATCTTGCCGCCATGCCAGACCCCGAAGTGATGGCCGACATCTGCATCACCTCGGCGGTGGAGATCCAGACCCTGGGCAAGGGCGACAATCCGCCCGCGGACGCCTTCACTCTCGACGGCGCCGTCGGTATCGGCGTCGTGGTCGAAAAGGCGGCCGGCACGAAATGCGCCCGCTCGTGGAAAATCCTGCAAACGGTCGGCGACGATCCGGATTATCCCGACGTGTCGCCGCGCGACGCACAGGCCCTGCGCGAACTGAAGGCGCTGGGGCAAGCTTAAAGCCGGCACTTGATGCAAGCTCGCCCCACAACTTTTCCCTCTCCCCATAGCCCGTCGAAGACGGGCGTGAACGCCCTTTCGGTGGGAGAGGATGGCGAAATCGAGTAAAGCGAGATTGAGCCGGGTGAGCGGCAAGCGGACTATGTCGCGCAACGCCACCCCTCACCCGCTTCGCGGCCGTAGCGCGTCGAAGACGCGCGTAAACGCGCTTATGGCTCAGCCCCCGCTCCCATAAGGGGAGAGGGAAAGTAAGGTGCCCATGTCCCCCTTCTTCCGCTCCGGACTGTTCGTCGCCCTCGCCACCCTACTGGCGGACCAGGCCTCGAAACTGTGGCTGCTGAACGTGTTCGAGCTCGGCCCGCGCGGCACCGTGCGGGTGCTGCCGTTCCTCGATCTCGTGCTCGCCTGGAACACTGGCATCAGCTACGGCTGGTTCCAGGATTCCGGCCCCGTCGGCCAGACCGTGCTGCTGGCGATCAAGATCGTGGCGGTGCTCGCGCTCGGTATCTGGATGGCGCGCGCCGGCACCCGCCTTGCAGTGGTCGGGCTCGGCCTCATCATCGGCGGAGCGATCGGCAACGGCATCGACCGCCTCGTCCACGGGGCAGTGGTGGATTTCGCCCTGCTCCATGCCGAGATCGGCGGAAAAACCTATAACTGGTATGTGTTTAACCTTGCCGACGTGGCCATCGTTGCGGGGGTGGCGGCCCTCCTGTATGACTCATTCGTAACCCCGGGTGCCGCAAAAACGCCCCGATAACCCGGGATAGACGGAGCCTGCGGCGAATATCCCGGGAGGGAGCGGCCGCGCGCCGGAACGGATCGGCGCAAGACAATCGGCTCAACGGATCGGGATGGGCGCTCAGGATGAACGCAATGCGTGAGACCGGCGATAAGGGTTCGGATGTGCGGAAGCGGCGGTCCGGATCGATGCGCATGCTGCGGCTGGCCGTGATCCTGTTCGGCGTCGGCCTTGTTCTCGGCACCGGCGCGGCCCGCGCCCAGGAAGACGATGACCAGACCGACGACAGGACCTTCGAACGGCGGCTGATCGACAACCTCATGAGCGGTCTCGGCGGCAAGGGTCCCGCCGACAAGGAGATCGAGTACCGCGAACGCTCGCCGCTGGTGCTGCCGTCCAACGTCAACCAATTGCCCCCGCCGGAGACGAAAAAGCAGGCGCTTGCTCCGAACTGGCCGAAGGACCCCGACATCGCCGCGCGAAAGGCGGCCCGCGAACTGGCCAAGCAGAAGCCGAAGACGCCGGAAGAGGCGCGCCGGCCGCTGATGCCGAGTGAACTTGCCACCCGCGGCGGGCGCGAAAAAGTCACGCGCGACGACACCGGTTTCGGCAGCACCTCCACTTCCAAAAGCTCGATCATGTTGATGCCGTCCCAGCTCGGCTATACGGGCGGACTGTTCTCCAGCGTGCTCGGCGGCAGCAACAAGAGCGAGACCGAGACGTTCACCACCGAGCCCGAGCGCGAAGAGCTGACCCAGCCGCCGGCGGGCTACCAGACCCCGTCGCCGAACTTCGCTTACGGCACTGGCCCGGCGAAAGCGCCGATCGAGGTCTGCGATCCCACTACCGCCCGCTGCGAAAAGCGCTGGCAGTAAAATCCGGCGACGTCGTCGGCCGCGCGGCTTCGCCTGATCGCGATCCGCCGGACGTGGCTGTTGACCCCCATCCGGGCCCCGGCAGACCGGGCGCCCGACAGAGCATCATCCAGCAGAGCATCATGATGTCCCTCCGCCCCGCCGCCATTGTCGTCGCCACCCTCGGCCTGCTGTCCGTCGCCGCTCCGGCGGCCGCCCAGTCCGCGCCGCCGCAAGGGCCGGCGACCTTCACCCTCGACAACGGCCTCAAGGTCGTGGTCATTCCCGACCGCCGCACCCCGGTGGTGACCCAGATGATCTGGTACAAGGTGGGCTCCGCCGACGAGACCCCGGGCAAATCGGGCCTGGCGCATTTTCTCGAACACCTGATGTTCAAGGGCACCGCCACCCACCCGGCCGGCGAGTTCTCGCAGTTCATCGCCCGCGTCGGCGGCAACGAGAACGCCTTCACCTCCTCCGATTACACCGCCTATTTCCAGCGGGTGTCGCGCGACAAACTCCAGGCTATCATGGCGTTCGAGGCCGACCGCATGACTGGCCTGATTCTCAAGGACGAGAACGTGCTGCCCGAGCGCGATGTGGTGCTCGAAGAGCACAACATGCGCGTCGGCAACAATCCGGATGCGCGGCTCGCCGAACAGATCATGGCGGCGCTCTATCTCAACCACCCTTACGGGCGGCCGGTGATCGGCTGGCGCGGCGAGATCGAACAGCTCAACCGCGAGGACGCGCTGGCGTTCTATCGCCGCTTCTATGCTCCCAACAACGCCACGCTGGTGATTGCCGGCGACGTCAGCGCCGACGAGGTCCGCCCCATGGTGGAAGCGGCCTACGGCAAGATCCCGCCGCAGCCGGCGATTCCCGCCAAGCGCCTGCGGCCGCAGGAGCCCGCGCCGGCCGCGCCGCGCACGGTGACGCTGGCCGATCCGCGCGTCGAGCAGCCGGCGCTGCGTCGCTATTACCTCGCCCCCTCGGCGCTGTCGGCGCCACCGGAGGAAAGCGCGGCGCTCGAAGTGCTGAACCAGTTGATGGGCAGCGGCAGCAACTCCTACCTCAACCGTACGCTGGTGGTGGACAAGGGGCTCGCGGTCAGCGCCGGGTCCTGGTACCAGTCCACCGCGATCGACCCGACCCAGTTTGTCATCGCCGCTTCGCCCAAGCCCGGCGTCGAATTTCCACAGCTCGAGCAGGCCGTCGACGACATCATCGCGCGGCTTGCGAGCGAACCCGTGCCCGCCGAGGACCTCGAACGGGCCAAGACCCAGATGATCGCCGAATCCGTGTACGCCCAGGACAGCCAGACCACGCTGGCGCGCTGGTACGGCGCGGCGATCAGCGTCGGCCAGAGCGTCGACGACGTGCGCGCCTGGCCCGACCGCATCCGCGCGGTCACCGCCGAACAGGTGCGCGACGCCGCGCGAAACTGGCTGCAGAAGAAGCGCTCGGTGACCGGTTATCTCGTCAAGGACACCACCGCCACGGCCACCCGGCGCGAGGAGAAACGCTCGTGATCATCACCCGCCGCCGCCTGCTGCAGGCCACCGCCGCGCTGCCCCTCGCCGCACCCGCCCTTTCGTTGCTGTCCGCACCGGCCTTCGCCGCCGCCAAGATCCAGCGCCTCGTCACCCCGGGCGGCATCGAGGCCTGGTTCGTGCAGGACGCCACCGTGCCGCTGGTGGCGATGGAATACGCCTTCATCGGCGGTTCGGCGCAAGACCCGGCGACCAAGGCCGGCACCGCGAGCTTCACCGGCAACATGCTCGACGAAGGCGCCGCCGATCTCGACTCCAACGCCTTCCACGAGCGCCTCGAACGCCGCGCCATCGAGATGAACTTCTCCACCAGCCGCGACTATCTGCGCGGTTCGCTGCGGATGCTGAAAGGCGACAGCAACGAGGCCTTCGGCCTGCTCCGGCTGTCGCTCACCGCGGCGCGGTTCGACGCCGAGGCCCTGGAACGCATCCGCGCCCAGATGCTGTCGAGCGCGCGCCGCGAGAGCACCAACCCGGGATCCATCGCCGGCCGCCGCTTCTGGGAGCAGGCCTACGGCACCCACCCCTATGCGCGCCCGACCAACGGCACGCTGGAGAGCCTTCCGACCATCGAGGCCGCCGACCTGCGCGCCTATGCCAAGCGCGTGCTGGCGAAGGACACGCTCAAGGTCGCCGTAGTCGGCGACATCGACGCCACGGCGCTGGGCAAGCTGCTCGATTCCACCTTCGGCGCGCTGCCCGCGAAGGCCGACCTCGTGGCGGTGGCCGACGTCCAAGCCACCAAGCCGCCGCGACACACGTCAGTGATCCTCGACGTGCCGCAGACCGCGATCAATTTCGGCGGTCCCGGCATCGCCCGCCACGACCCCGATTTCATGGCGGCCTATATCGGCAACTACATCCTCGGCGGCGGCACGCTGTCGTCGCGGCTGTACACGGAAGTCCGCGAAAAGCGCGGGCTGGCCTATTCGGTCTCGACGTCGCTGGTGTGGATGCGCAATTCCTCACTGTTCGCGGGCGCGACCGCGACCCGCGGCGACAAGGCGGCCGAGACGCTGGAGGTCATCACCGGCGAGGTCGCGCGCATGGGCAACGACGGCCCGACGCAGAAGGAGCTCGACGAGGCCAAGTCCTATCTCAAGGGCTCGCAGATGCTGGCGCTCGACACATCGTCGAAGATCGCCGGCGCGTTGGTGCAATACCAGATCGACAATCTCGGCATCGACTATATCGAACGCCGCAACGCCATCGTCGATGCGGTGACGCTGGACGACGCCCGCCGCGCCGCCCGGCGGCTGTGGGGCCAGGGCCTGCTCAGCGTCAGCGTCGGCCGCGCGTCACAGGCCGACGCGGCCCCGGCCACCGCGCCGAAGGCGAATTGAGGCGCGTTACTTGAATAACGGCGTGCCCGGCACGAAGGCGTCGAACGCCGCCCAGAACTGCTCGCGGTAGCGATCCTGCTCCTGCAGGATTTCGTGCTTCGCCCCGGCGATCACCAGATGCGACCCGGCGCGCAGATGATAGGCGAACTCCTCGATGGCCGGGGTGGAAACCACCGCGTCGGCGCCCGCCGCCAGCATCAGGATCGGCTGGCGGATGCGCTGGGGATAGTTCGCCTCGCGAAATTCCACGATGGTCTTGAACGCACTGTCGGCCCACGCCACCGTCGGCGCGCCGATGCCAAGCGTCGGGTCTTCCGCAAGAATCGCGACGTTGCGGGCGTAGCGTATCGGGTCCGAGGTCAGATCGTTGTCGGGAAAAGCCGCGGTGCCGGCGAGTTCGCCGTTGCCGCCGGGGACGAACCGGCCGCCCATCCCGACCAGCCGCAGCGTGCGCACCAGAAGGCGGGTCGGCAGCGCCGTCGCCAGTCCCGGCAGGTCGATCATCGGCGCCGACAGCACCATGCGGTCGAACCAGCGCTTGCCGGCGTGGGCGAGACGCAGCATCACCGCACCGCCCATGGAATGCGCCAGCGCGTAATAAGGCGGCGGGCAATCCGGCAGCATGATCTGCTGCACGAAGGTTTCGACGTCGATCTCGAAATCGGAGAAGCGCCGCACATAACCCTTGCGCCGATCCCGCAACTGCCGTGCCGAATGACCCTGCCCGCGCCAGTCGATCATCGCCACCGCGAAGCCACGCGCGCGCAGTTCACGCACCACCTCGAAATATTTCTCGATGCATTCGCCGCGCCCGGTGAACACACACACCGTGCCCTTGCGGCCCGCGGGGGGCTGCCAGCGCGCGAAGCGCAGGTTGATGCCGTCCGGCGTGCGGATGGTGCCGCTCACCACGTTGTCGGGGACCGGATTGGCGGGAATGGAAACGAGCGTCATGGGGGACCGCATTGTCTATGGGCAACGTAAATCAATCGGCTTCGTCATGCCCGGCCCTGTGCCGGGCATCCACGTCTTTCTTTGGAACGGCATATATCAAGAAGCCAAGACGTGGATGGCCGGGACGAGCCCGGCCATGACGAAAAAAATCCGATAAACTAGCTGGCGAGAGCCTCTTGAAGCCCCGTTTCTTCCTCCCATATCAGTTTTGTGCAGGCCAGTTAAGGCTGCACGCAGAACGAAAACCCGGCCCAATGGCGGGTTGTCTGCTCTTTGCAAAAGAGTGGCGCGTTGTGCATGCGAAGCGATGTGTCGCAGGTCCAGGTCCCGGGCTCAGCCCCACAGGGGCGGCAGGGCCTGACGGAAGCCGCATCCTCTCGCCTGAAAACGCGCCGGTCGCTCAACTCGGAGGACTAAACATGCGTAGCTTCGACCTCACCCCCTTCTATCGCTCGACCGTCGGTTTCGACCGCCTGTTCTCGCTTCTCGACCAGACCGCCAGCGAAAGCTCGCCGGGCTATCCGCCCTACAATATCGAGCGCACCGGCGAGAACAATTTCCGGATTTCCGTTGCCGTCTCCGGCTTCTCGCAAAACGAGATTTCCATCGTCGCCAAGGAAAACACCCTGACGATCAAGGGCGAGAAAGCGGCCAATGAAAACGGCCAATCCGGCGAAGTGCTTTATCGTGGCATCGCGTCGCGCGCCTTCGAGCGCCAGTTCCAACTTGCCGATTTCGTGCAGGTGAAGAACGCCACGCTTGAGAACGGGTTGCTTCACGTCGATCTCGTCCGCGAGATTCCGGAAGCCGCCAAGCCGCGCCAGATTCCGATCACGACGTCGGTCGCCGCCGCACCGCAGGTCACCGACAAGGCAGCGGCCTGATCTCCTAGGCTCTTTGAAAACCTCCCCACCTCATGCGCCCCGGTGCCCCCGGGGCGCTTTTTTTGTGGGAGGCGTCCGGATCACTCCAGAGTCTGCGCCGGCGGCATCTCCCGGGTCGGCAGCAGTTTGACTTCCGGCGGCTTGACCTCGGCCGGGCTGGCAGCGGGTTTGGCGGCCGTGGAATTGGCGCCAGCGGACTGGGCCACGCCGACCGTGGCCGGAGTGACGGACTTGGCATCGGTCGCCTGCGGCTGCGCAGCCGGCGCGGCCGGCGTCGCCTGCACGGCGGCAGGGCCGGTTTTCGGCTGGGGATGGCGGGCCACGATCTTCGGCGCCGGGCGTCGCGCCGTCGAGGGCACGACGGCCGGCGGTCGCGGAGCGTGGCGCAGATCCAGAAGGCCGCCGCGCCGCCCCTCGTAACGCGCCATGGCCATCGACGGCGGGCCGGGCGGCCCGTAGGCCATCGCCATGCGCTCGTTCAGGTGCTCGTCCACCACCATGGCCGGAATGAAACGTATGATCCGGCCGGTGCGGGCGTCGATGATCAGACGACCGTCGTCGCCATTGGGATCGAGCGCCGCCACGGTATAAATCCAGCCGCGCTGGGTTACCGGGCCGAGGGGCGAATAGCCGCCCGCATGGAGCACCGCAACCACCTGCGGCAGCGGCAGCACCGGCCGCTCCAGCCCCGAGCGCTCGAAGCGCAACGGCGGCACCACCATGTCAGGCCCCGGCGCATAACGGCCGGGCCTGTAATCCGGCTGCCGCGGATACGACGGCCCGGGCTCGTCATAAGAGCCGTCCGGCGGCGGCCCGCGGAAATCCGGCGGTGGCGGCAATTCGGGACCTTCCATCGCCGGCAGGTCGTCGGCCGCCCGGCCCGGAACCGCCGCACCCATTACCAGCATTGCCCCCGCCATGGCGGCGCATGCCATCATCCGCTTGCCCGAAAGCCATTTCATCGCCTTACGCTCCCGTACCCGCCCGACGCCCCAGCCCTGCCCGCTTGAGCGGGTCTCGGCCGTCCGGGAGGGTCGCCGCCGATTTCGGCGGGGCCGGGACCGCATCGCGGCGACCGGCGCCTTAATCCGGAGCCGGGCGGAACGGACGGGGCGATACCGGCGGCGGCATGGCTGTTGTGAACTTTGCCGGCGGGGGACTCCCGCGCGCTTGTATGTTAGAAAAAAGTTTGGCAGTCTGGTAGTTAGGACAGGATTGCTGTCCAATTTTCGGGTCCGTCCCGGCAGGCGTTTGCTACGCTGCCAAGACAGGCAGGCCGCTCGGAAGCCGGAAACGGTCCGCACGAGCTGCAATTTCTAAAGCGAGGCTCGTGACGCGCGAGCGGTGGACCCGGGGAATTCCCTCTGCGGAATTTTTCGGACGGTGCCGCGGACGCCGAAGTTGCGGCCAAAATGGGCAAAAATAGACTGCTTCTAATCTGAAGAAGCATCGAGGATGACAATGAGCGGTTCAAAGATCGAGCGTGACGGAATCAAAGATGGGATCCCGGCAGCGGACCCGGGCTCGACAAACCGCGAGCACAACTGGCGTCCCGCTGCTGAAGGTCTCTACGACCCCGCCCTCGAAAAAGATTCGTGCGGCGTCGGCTTCATTGCCAACATCAAGGGCAGGAAGTCGCATCAGATCGTCTCCGACGCGATCAGCATCCTCTGCAATCTCGAACATCGTGGCGCCGTGGGCGCCGATCCGCGCGCTGGCGACGGCGCGGGCATTCTCGTGCAGATTCCGCACGCCTTCTTCGCGCGCAAGGCCAAGGAAGCCGGCTTCGCCCTGCCCGGCCCCGGCGAATACGCCGTCGGCGCGCTGTTCATGCCGCGCGACACCTCCTGGCGCGACGTCATCAAGAGCATCTTCGCCGAGCGCATCAAAGCCGAAGGGTTGACCCTGCTCGGCTGGCGCCATGTGCCCACCGACAATTCCTCTCTCGGCGAAACCGTGAAGCCGACCGAACCGCATTGCATGCAGGTGTTCATCGGCTGCGGCGACTGCACCAACGAGGAGGACTTCGAGCGCCGCCTCTACATCCTGCGCAAGTCGATCTCGAACGCCATCTACCAGCGCCGCCAGCGCGCGCTCGCCGGCTACTACCCGGTGTCGATGTCGTGCCGCACCGTGGTCTACAAGGGCATGTTCCTCGCCGACCAGCTCGGCAAGTACTATCCCGACCTGCACGAACCGGATTTCGAGACCGCGCTGGCGCTGGTGCATCAGCGCTTCTCCACCAACACCTTCCCGGCGTGGTCGCTGGCGCATCCCTACCGCATGATCGCGCACAACGGCGAGATCAACACGCTGCGCGGCAACGTCAACTGGATGGCCGCGCGCCAGGCCTCGGTGTCGTCCGAGAAGTTCGGCGCCGACATCGAGAAGCTGTGGCCGATCTCCTACGAAGGCCAGTCCGACACCGCCTGTTTCGACAACGCGCTCGAATTTCTGGTGCAGGGCGGCTACTCGCTGCCGCACGCCGTGATGATGATGATTCCCGAGGCGTGGACCGGCAATCCGCTGATGGACGAGAAGCGCCGCGCCTTCTACGAATATCATACCGCGCTGATGGAGCCGTGGGACGGCCCCGCCGCTATCGCCTTCACCGACGGTCGCCAGATCGGCGCGACGCTCGACCGCAACGGCCTACGCCCGGCGCGCTATCTCGTCACCAAGGACGACCGTATCGTCATGGCGTCGGAAATGGGCGTGCTGACCATCCCCGAGGACCAGATCGTCACCAAGTGGCGGCTGCAGCCGGGCAAGATGCTGCTGGTCGATCTCGAACAGGGCCGGCTCATTCCGGACGACGAGATCAAGTCGCAGCTCGCCGCCAGCCACCCTTATCAGGACTGGCTCGACCGCACCCAGATCGTGCTCGAAGACATGGCGGAGACGCCGGTGCACGCGGCACGCTCCAACCTGTCGCTGCTCGACCGCCAGCAGACCTTCGGCTACACCCGCGAGGATCTCGACATCCTGCTCGCGCCGATGGCCTCCACCGGCGAGGAAGCGGCGGGCTCGATGGGCACCGACACACCGCTGTCGGCGTTGTCCAGCAAGCCGAAGTCGCTGTTCACCTATTTCAAGCAGAACTTCGCCCAGGTCACCAACCCGCCGATCGACCCGATCCGCGAGGAACTGGTGATGAGCCTCGTCTCGATCATCGGGCCGCGGCCGAACCTGTTCGACCTCGAAGGCCTGTCGCGCACCAAGCGCCTCGAAGTGCGCCAGCCGATCCTCACCGACGCCGATCTCGAAAAGATCCGCTCGATCTCCGACGTCGCCGACAACCACTTCAAGTCGCGCGAGATCGACACCACCTTCCACGCCGGGCTTGGCGCCGCGGGCATGGAGCAGGTGCTGGATGAGTTGTGCGGCCGCGCCGAAGCCGCCGTGCGCGAGGGCGTCAACATCATCATCCTGTCGGACCGCGCCGCCGGGCCGGACCGCATCCCGATGCCGTCGCTGCTCGCCTGCGCCGCCGTGCATCATCACCTGATCCGCACCGGCCTGCGCACCTCGGTCGGCCTCGTGGTCGAATCCGGCGAGCCGCGCGAGGTGCACCATTTCGCCTGCCTCGCGGGTTACGGCGCGGAGGCCATCAACCCCTATCTGGCGTTCGAATCCATCATCGCCATGAAGGACCAGTTGCCGGCCAAGCTCGACGACAAGGAACTGATCAAGCGTTACATCAAGTCGATCGGCAAGGGTCTGCTCAAGGTGATGTCGAAGATGGGCATCTCCACCTACGAGTCCTATTGCGGCGCGCAGATCTTCGACGCCGTCGGCCTCAAGGCGGATTTCGTCGCCAAGTACTTCACCGGCACCCATACCCGCATCGAGGGCGTGGGCCTGGCCGAAATCGCCGAGGAAACCACCCGCCGCCACACCGAGGCGTTCGGCGACGCGCAGATCTACAAGAGCGCGCTCGACGTCGGCGGCGAATACGCCTTCCGCACCCGCGGCGAGGACCATGCCTGGAACGCCGAGACCGTGTCGCTGCTCCAGCATGCGGTGCGCGGCAACTCGCATGAGCGCTATCGCGCCTTCGCCAAGGTGCTCAACGAACAGGCGGAGAAGCTGCTCACGCTGCGCGGCCTGTTCCGCATCCGCAGCGCCGACGAAGACGGCCGCAAGCCCGTCGCCCTCGACGAGGTCGAGCCGGCCAAGGAGATCGTCAAGCGCTTCGCCACCGGCGCGATGTCATTCGGCTCGATTTCCCGCGAGGCGCACACCACGCTCGCCATCGCCATGAACCGCATCGGCGGCAAGTCCAACACCGGCGAGGGCGGCGAGGAAGCCGACCGCTTCAAGCCGCTGCCGAACGGCGACAGCATGCGCTCGGCCATCAAGCAGGTGGCCTCGGGCCGCTTCGGGGTGACGACGGAATATCTCGTCAACTCCGACATGATGCAGATCAAGATGGCGCAGGGCGCCAAGCCCGGCGAAGGCGGTCAGTTGCCCGGCCACAAGGTCGACGCCACCATCGCCCGCGTGCGTCACTCGACCCCCGGCGTCGGCCTGATCTCACCGCCGCCGCACCACGACATCTATTCGATCGAGGATCTCGCCCAGCTCATCTACGACCTGAAGAACGTCAACCCCGACGGTCAGGTGTCGGTGAAGCTGGTCTCGGAAATCGGGGTCGGCACTGTCGCGGCCGGTGTGGCGAAAGCGCGCGCCGATCACGTCACCATCTCCGGCTTCGAGGGCGGCACCGGCGCCTCTCCCCTCACCTCGATCAAGCACGCCGGCTCGCCATGGGAGCTCGGCATCGCCGAAACCCACCAGACCCTGGTTCGCGAGCGGCTGCGTTCGCGCATCGTGGTGCAGGTGGACGGCGGTTTCCGCACCGGCCGCGACGTGGTGATCGGCGCGCTGCTCGGCGCCGATGAAATGGGCTTCGCCACCGCGCCGCTGATCGCGGCCGGCTGCATCATGATGCGCAAGTGCCACCTCAACACCTGTCCGGTGGGGGTGGCGACGCAGGACCCGGTGCTGCGCAAGCGCTTCACCGGCCAGCCCGAGCACGTCATCAACTTCTTCTTCTTCGTCGCCGAGGAGGTGCGCGAGATCATGGCCGCGCTCGGCTACCGCACCTTCGAGGAGATGGTCGGCCAGAGCCAGATGCTGGACCAGACCCGGCTGGTGGCGCACTGGAAGGCCAAGGGCCTCGACTTCTCCAAGCTGTTCTTCAAGCAGCCCGCGCTGCCCGGCCAGAAGATCCATCACGCCGAGGTGCAGAACCACCACCTCGAAAAGGTGCTGGACCGCACGCTGATCCGGCAGGCGCAGGCGGCCATCGACCGCGGCGCGCCGGTGAAAATCGAGACCGAGATTCACAACACCGATCGCAGCGCCGGCGCGATGCTGTCCGGAGTTGTGGCGAAGACCTACGGCCATGCCGGCCTGCCCCACGACACCATCCATGTGAGCCTCAGGGGCACGGCGGGTCAGGCATTCGGCGCCTGGCTCACGCGCGGCGTCACCTTCGATCTCGAAGGCGAAGGCAACGATTATGTCGGCAAGGGCCTGTCCGGCGGGCGCATCATCGTTCGTCCGCCGAAAATTTCCGGCATCGTGCCGGAGGAGTCGATCATCGTCGGCAACACCGTGATGTACGGCGCGATTGAGGGCGAATGCTACTTCCACGGCGTCGCTGGCGAGCGTTTCGCGGTGCGCAACTCCGGCGCGGTCGCCGTGGTCGAAGGCGCGGGCGATCACTGCTGCGAATACATGACCGGCGGCATCGTGGTGGTACTGGGCAAGACCGGGCGCAACTTCGCGGCCGGCATGTCCGGCGGCGTCGCCTATGTGCTTGATGAAGACCGCACCTTCGAGAAACGCTGCAACATGGCGATGGTGGATCTCGAGCCGGTGCTGTCGGAAGAGATGGTGAACGCCAACACCTATCACCACTCCGGCGATCTCGAGGCCCATGGCCGCGTCGACGTGTTCGCGAATTTGCTCGGGGCCGACATCGAGCGGCTGCACATCCTGGTCTCGCGCCATGCCAAGCTGACCGGCTCGGGCCGCGCCCAGCACATCCTCGCCAACTGGAAGGAGTATCTCCCCCGGTTCCGCAAGGTGATGCCGGTGGAATACCGCCGCGCGCTGAAAGAGATGCAGTCGCGCGAGGCCGACGAGCCGAAAATCGCGATCGGCGCGTAGATAAAAGTCCTCATGGTGCGGAGGCGCTTGCGCCGTCTCGAACCATGACGTTCCAAGCGCCCCTCACCCTTCGAGATGCGGCAAATGCCGCTCCTCAGGATGAGGCCGGCGGAATGAAATGAGCTAAAAGGCGTCAGAGACACCATGGGCAAGATCACAGGCTTTCTCGAAATCGAGCGCAGCGACCGCAAGTACGGGCCGGTCGCGGAGCGCATCACCAACTACCGCGAATTCGTCATTCCGCTCGGCGAGAAGGACGTTCGCGACCAGGCCGCGCGTTGCATGAATTGCGGCGTGCCCTATTGCCACGGCACCGGCTCGGTCGAGCCTGGCACGCCCGGTTGCCCGGTCAACAACCAGATCCCGGATTTCAACGATCTGGTCTACAAGGGCAACTGGGAGGAAGCCGCGCGCAACCTGCACTCCACCAACAATTTTCCGGAGTTCACCGGCCGCATCTGCCCGGCGCCATGCGAGGCGTCGTGCACGCTGAACATCGACGACAACCCGGTGACCATCAAGACCATCGAATGCGCCATCGTCGACCGCGCCTGGGACAACGGCTGGCTCAAGCCGGAAGTCGCCGCGCACAAGACCGGCAAGAAGGTCGCCGTGGTCGGCTCCGGCCCCGCGGGCCTCGCCTGCGCCCAGCAGCTCGCGCGCGCCGGCCATGAGGTGCATGTGTTCGAGAAGAATGCCAAGGCCGGCGGCCTGCTGCGCTACGGCATTCCCGACTTCAAGATGGAGAAGGGCATCATCGACCGCCGCGTGGCGCAGCTTCAGGCCGAAGGCGTGGTGTTCCACACCAACACGCCGGTGGGCGGCGCCTATGCCGGGTCGGTCGATCCGAAGGATCTGGTGAAAGCCTACGATGCCGTGGCGCTGACCGGCGGCGCGGAAGCGCCGCGCGATCTGCCAATCCCCGGCCGCGAGCTGGACGGCATCCACTACGCCATGGATTTCCTGCCGCAGCAGAACCGCCGTGTGGGCAACGAGCCGCTCGGCGGCGTCCGCGAGATCCTCGCCCGCGGCAGGGACGTGGTGGTGATCGGCGGCGGCGATACCGGCTCGGACTGCATCGGCACCTCGATCCGCCAGGGCGCGACCTCGGTGACCCAGCTCGAAATTATGCCCGAGCCGCCTGCGCACGAAAACAAGGCGCTGACCTGGCCGAACTGGCCGCTGAAGATGCGCATCTCGTCGAGCCAGGCGGAAGGCGCGCGCCGCGAATACGCGGTGCTGACGCAGAAATTCTCCGGCCACAACGGCAAGGTGGCGAAGCTGCACTGCATCCATGTCGACAGCAAGTTCAAGCCGGTGCCCGGCACCGAGTTCGAACTCAAGGCCGAGCTGGTGCTGCTGGCCATGGGCTTCGTGCATCCGGTGCACGAGGGCCTGCTCAAGACCCTTGGCGTCGACCTCGATCCGCGCGGCAACGTGCGCGCCTCGACCGGCGACTACCAGACTTCGGTGGCGAAGGTGTTTTCCTCCGGCGACATGCGCCGCGGCCAGTCTCTGGTGGTGTGGGCGATCCGCGAAGGCCGCCAATGCGCCGCCGCCATCGATACCTACCTGACGGGATCGACCACTCTGCCGCGCTGAGCGCAGAGCGCGCGAGGCCCGCATCGCAGAGACGGTTATGGCCGGGGATCACCCGGCCATTTTTCTGTCAGCGCATCCCTACCAGCGCGAGAACAGGCCGCCGAACCCGAACGGCTGGCCGAACCCCGCAGGCGGGCGTGGCGCAACATCGCGGCTCGTTGGCCGCGGGTGGGGCGCGGAGCCGCCTTCCAGCGCGAGCGAGCCCTCATGCGGCGGCCGCTTCGGCTTCGGCTTGACTGCCACGGCCGCTGCGCCGTCGGGAGACGACGTCGTAGCCACCACGGGATCGCTGGGCGGCGCGCTAAGCGAGCCCACCTCGCGGCGCGGCCAGCTGTAGTCGTCGGCCCGGCCCGCGGGCGGGTCCAGCGCCTCGCCCTTCACCATCGTCCGCGCCGCCAGCGCATCGACGGACGCCGGCCGGCTGCCGGCCCCGCCCAGCAGTTCGCTGGTGCCGACCGACGACGCCACCAGCGGAACGACCGGCCCCATGATCGGGCGCGGCCCCGCCTCGCCCGGCCGAATGTTGGAATCCGGCGCAAAGGACTCGCTCGGCAGGGCCACCGGCCCCGACCGCGCCGCCAGCACGCGGCGGATTTCGCGTTCGGTGTAGAGCGCGAGCTTGCGCGCGCCGGCCTTGGTGAAATAGACACCGTCGGACGACCGCAGGCGACGGATCTGGCCCTCGAAATCCGGGCCCTGCTGGGCGAAGCGGCCGGCCTCGTCGACGAAGCCGTCCCACACATCCACATAGGTGATCCCGGCCTTGGCGGCCGCATCGCGATAGAGCGCATCGAGGAAAAGCACGTCCGCGGTGGCCTTGGCCCCTCGCACCGCCGGAAGGCCGACCCACAGCACCGGCACGCCCTTGCTCTTCAGGACCGCGATCATCTCCTCGATCTTCTTGGTGTACAGTTCGACCCAGCGCTCGTCGCGAAACTCATGGAGACCGCCGGCAGCGCGGGACGCCTTCTCCGGCGCCATGATGTGCGGCTGGTCTTCCTCGTCGTCGGGCACCGGCGCGGTCGCATCGGCGTGGTCGGGTTTGGCGTCGGCATGCTCGCCGGCATCCTTCTTGCCGGTCTTCTTGTCGGCCTTGTCGCCGCTCTTCTCGCCATTCTTGGCGTCGGGCTTCTTCTCCACCACCGGCTCGCGCATGGGGATGCGGTCCTGCAGGCCGAGCATCACCACGATCACATCCGGCTTCTCGGCGGCGAGAATACCTTTCGCCGCCGCCGCCCAGTCGGACGGCTCGCCCTTGGGCTGGTACTTCAGCAGACCGGACACCGTCTTGTGCTTGCGGATGACGCCGAGCTCGGGAGTTTCCGCCAGCGCGTCCTCGAGGCCGTAGGCCAGCCAGTCCGCCATGGCGTCTCCGAGCACCAGCACGTTGCGGTCGGCGGGGGCTTCGCGTTTCGCCGGCGGCGGCGCGCGCGAGTAATCCGCCTGTGGGCGGGGCGCCTGCTGCTGATGTGAATTAGGGCCGAACACATCGCTGAAGGGCGGAAAGAACCCGCCGCCTCCGCCTCGGGGCTGCTGCTGGCGCGGCTGCGGGCGGCCGAAGCCGAAATCGAAAAACTGCGCCGACGCCGGAGCGGCGACGCCAACGAGCGCCACCGCCGTCACGACGAGCAGGCCGCGCCGTGTGGTCCGGCGCATAAAGGACGTGGATTTCGACATGCGTCTCACAGCCGTGCGGACAATCACGACCTTCAGATAGTAGCAGATTCAGGCCCGAACAGGGCGAACCCACCCGCCATCAACAGCGCGGCGGCCGGGCCGTCAAGGCCGCCGTCGCCTCTTTCCGAAAGACCCCCTCTGACCGGGGCTCAGCGGCCGCGCAGACGCTCCAGCACGCCCGAGGAGGCGAAACCATCGGCCGGCAGGCCGGCGGCGGCCTGGAAGCTGCGCAGCGCCTTACGGGTCTCGCTGCCCAGCGTACCGTCCGGCTCGCCGCGATAGAATCCGCGCTGCGCCAGCAACTGCTGCATTTCATAGCGTTCGGTCCGCGACAGCACCCGCTCCTGCCGCGGCCACTCCTGCGCGAACGGCGCGCCGCCGCGCAGCCGGTCGGCGAAATGGCCGATCGCCAGCGCATAGGCCTCGGAGGGATTGTAGCGCATGATGGCGCGGAAATTCCCCAGCATCAGGAAACCCGGCCCGTCGGCCCCGCCCGGCGCGAGCAGGAACGCCTTGTCCGATGTGCGCGGGAATGGCTTGCCGCCCGGGCGGCGGACGCCAAGATGCTCCCACTGGGCGATGGTCAACTGCCGGGACTTATCGGCATTGAGAAAATTGAAGCCCTGCGGCACCTCGACCTCGTAGCCCCAGGTCTGGCCCGGCACCCAGCCGTCCTTTTTGAACTTCGCCGCCGTGGAGGCGATGATATCGGGGATGTCGTCGACGGTGTTGCGCCGGCCGTCGCCGTCGAAATCCACCGCGAACCGCTTGAAAGCGGTCGGCATGAACTGCGTCGCGCCGAACGCGCCGGCCCACGAGCCGCGCATCTGCTGCGGGGTCAGGTCGCCATGGTGGAGGATTTCCAGCGCGGCAAGGAACTCGTCCTTGAAATAGCCCTGCCGCCGCCCGACGCAGGCCAGCGTCGCGGTGGAGTTGAGCACGCTGCGGTCGCCGCCCTGCGTGCCATAGTTCGACTCGATGCCCCAGATCGCCGCGATGACATAGCGATCGACGCCGTAAGCCTTCTCCACCGCCGCGAAGGTCGCCGCGTGCTTGGCCAGCATCTCGCGGCCGCGGGCGATGCGCGCGTCGGTCACCAGAATGTCGAGGTAGTCCCACACCGCCTTGGTGAATTCCGGCTGCGCGTCCATCAGGTCCATGATGCGCAGGTCCGGCGTGAGATTGGCGGTGAAGCGCGCGAAGCTTTCCCGCGACACGCCGCGGCGCGCGGCCTCCGGCCACATACCGGCGACGCAGCGCTCGAAATTGGCGGCCGAGCGGCGGATGGCGTCGGCGGTCATCAGCGGATGACCGGAAGCCCCGTCCTCCCCGCTCCATTCCTTGGCCGGCTGGGCCTGGGCCATGCGGCGCGGCGTTGGCGCGGCCGGGCGCGCCACGGCATTTCCCTGGGGGATCGACCCGGTGATCTCGGCGCGCGGGGACAAAGCGCCGCGGCCGCTGGTGCTCTGAGCCCGCGCCTCCGTCGCGCCCGCTGCCACCACTGCCATCGCCGCCAGAATGATCCCGGATTGCCGCATCGTCACCGCCCGTACCCTGAAAACCCCGACCCAGACCCGCTAGAAGGCCCGGTCACGGTTTCCAAAAGGCTAACAGAAAGGTGGAATGCCGCGCCAGTTTCGGGGAAAATTGTCGCGGCCGGCGGTGGCCGCAGCGGCGGGCATGGCCGCCGCCAAAAAGCCACCACCCGCTCACGCCCTGTTCATCCGTTCCCGGTTATGGAACCCGACGAAGCCACCCGCGCTTTTTCAACCCGCAGACCCTGCGACCACCCTCGACGCTTCCTCTCACGCCACAAAGAGCATCATGAAAATCCGCAAAGCTGTGTTTCCCGTCGCCGGCCTCGGCACCCGTTTCCTGCCCGCCACCAAGGCGATGCCCAAGGAGATGCTGACCGTGGTGGACCGTCCGCTGATCCAGCACGTGGTGGACGAAGCGCTGGAGGCCGGGATCGAGCATCTGGTGTTCGTCACCGGGCGCAACAAGGGCGTGATCGAGGATCACTTCGATCGGCCCTACGAGTTGGAGGACACGCTCAAGGAGCGCAACAAGCTCAAGGAAATGGACATCCTCGAACGCGACCAGCCGGCCGCGGGCGCGACCTCCTTTACCCGCCAGCAGGCTCCGCTCGGCCTCGGCCATGCGGTGTGGTGCGCACGCGACATCATCGGCAACGAGCCGTTCGCCGTGCTGCTGCCGGACGTGCTGGTGAAGAACAAGCCGAGCGGCCTGAAGCAGATGATCGACGCGGCCAACGCCGCGGGCGCGGACAAGGCCAACATCATCGCGGTGGAAGAAGTGCCGATGGATCAGGTCCACATGTACGGCGTGGTCGGCGTCGGCAAGCCGAAAGGCGACATGTTCGAGCTGAACGGCATGGTGGAGAAACCGAAGAAGGAGGTCGCACCCTCCAATCTTTCGATCACCGGACGCTACATCCTGCAGCCGGAGATCTTCAAGGTGCTGGAAACCCAGGAACGCGGCGCCGGCGGCGAGATCCAGCTCACCGACGCCATGCTCGGCCTTGCCAAGTCGCAGCCGTTCTACGGCTTCAAGTTCAAGGGCAAGAGCTACGACTGCGGCTCGAAGTCAGGATTCCTGGCCGCGAACATCGCCTACGCCATGGACCGCGACGACCTGCGCGCAGACCTGCTCGCCGAGATGAAGAAGTACGTCTGAGGCGAGCGGGCGTGGGCGACGATGCGGGCGACGCAATCCCCGCATCCGTTGTGATCACATCCCGCCGAGCGCTCCCCGCGCGTTAATCCTTGGTGCGCACATCCCAGGTGGCATGGCGCACGCCGGGACGGCGCGCCAATTCGGCGGCGACGGCATCGAGCTCTTTCGCATCCACCGCGGTGCTGACGAGCGTGGCGACGATTTCGACCGCGCCCTCGGCGCGCACGATCACCTCGACATCGCCAACGGGATATTTCGCGGCCTCCAGCCGTTCCACCAGCAGTTCGCGCATGGCATCGATGGTCGCGGCGTCCACCGTCAGCATGAACTCGTAGGTCGCCTCTGAGGCGCGGGAATCCAGCGGGCTGCGGTTGATGGCGTTGACCAGCGGTCGCAGCAAGGTGTTGGCCGCCAGCACGAAGACGGTAAGCGCCACCGCCTGCGCCAGCAGATCGGCGCCGGCGCAACTGCCGACCGCGGCCGAACTCCACAAGGTCGCGGCGGTGTTCAGGCCCCGGACATTGGTGCCTTCCTTCATGATGACGCCGGCGCCGAGAAAGCCGATGCCGGACACCACATAGGCGATGACCCGCACCGCGCCGTCGCTGCCCGCGAGGTGCATGGCGAGATCGACAAAGGCGGCGGCGCCGACCGCCACCAGCACATTGGTGCGCAGGCCGGCGGTGCGCAGCCGGTATTGCCGCTCCGCCCCGATCAGGGTGCCGAGCACGAACGCCGCGAAAAGGCTCGCGAGCGTGTCGAGGAAATCGAAAAACTGGAAGGTTGTGAGGAAGCGCATCACACTTCCCTACGCATCAGAGCGCCAGCAGTCCAGCGTCGCCGTCCTCGATCGCGAAGGCCAGCAGCGCGCCCTTCGCGTTCCACGCCAGCGCGGCCACCGGGCCGCCGCCGTTTCGGCGCACCAGAACTTCCGCGCCGTCCGCGATCCGCACCATCAGGATGGTGCCGTCGCTGTAACCGGCGGCGAAGATGTCCTCCTTCGGGCTGCACGCCACCGCGGTGACCTTGGCCTGCAGCGGCGCCAGCATCAGAGGCTCCTTGCCCATCGGCCCGTCCTTGCTGGCGAACGGCCACAGGATCGCGCTGTCGGCCCCGGAGGTGGCGAGGAATTTGCCGCCTGCACTCCACGACATCGAGCGCACCCGCGCCGGATAGCCGGACATCCGCATGTGACGGGCATCCGCCAGCCGCCAGCCATGCAGCGCCGACTCGTGCATCGCGGTGACCAGGAAGCGGTTGTCCGGGCTGAAGGTGACGCCGAGGTGAGAGCCCTTCCATTCGAGAACCTCGGGCTTGGCCCCCATGTTGGGAAACCACAGCGTCACGCCGTTGTAGTGAGCGATGGCGAGCCGCACTCCCTTCGGCGCGAAGGCAAGCCCGCCCACGGTGGACGGCGCATCGAACGTCTTCTCTTCCCCCTTGGGCGCACGGACAGAGGCGGTCTTGCCGGCCGACCACGCCACCACGCCATCGGCATGCAGCGCAACGTTGTCGATCCAGCGGCGCTTGGCGTCGGTCGCCAGCGTCTCGGCAGTCCCCGCGGCATCGAGCGCGACCAGCTTGCCATCATCGCCGCCGGTAACCACGCGCCTGCCGTCGGACGCCGCGCACAGGATAGCGCCGCCATGGACGGCGACGGGACGGACATCGTCGCCGACCGCGAACGTCACGCTGTCTTCCGCACCGACGAAGGCCGCGACATCACCGAGGAAATGCACGGCGGCGGCGGGCGCACCGAGCGCGACCGTCCTCACGCGGTCGGTGACGGAGGCAATGGAGGATGGTTCATTCAATGGCATGAGGGCAGCTACTCTTTGGCCTCTTGGGGCGAAAGGCGGGGCCGAAGCCCCGCTTCCCGCCATGAGGAGAATCTGAACGGAAACCCCGTCCCGGCGGACGCGCTTGCGCGCGCCGCCCGAAAATGACGGGGACGCTCGTCAGGCGATGGTTTTTTCAAAACCTTCGCGGATGGCCTGCTCGGGCAGATCGCGACCGATGAAGACGACACGGCTTTCGCGCGTCTCGTCGTTGCGCCATTTGCGCTGGTGGTCGCCCTCCAGCATCATGTGCACGCCCTGAAACACGTAGCGGTCGTCGTCATCCGCGAACGAGAGAATGCCCTTGGAGCGCAGGATCTTCTGACCGTCGCGCGCCACCAGATCCTGCAGCCACGGCATGAACTTGGTGGGATCGATCGGCTTGTCGGTGCGCAGCGACAAAGACTGCATCTCCTCGTCGTGATAGTGCTTCATGCCGCCATGCCCATGATCATGGCCGTGATCATGCCCATGATCGTGATGATGATGGCCGTGGTCATGACCGTGATCGTGATCGTGGTCGTGATGATGGTGGTCGTGATCGTGGCCCTCGTCGTCGAGGAAGGCCGGCTCGATCTCCAGAATGCGGTCGAGATCGAACGCGCCACGCTCCAGCACATCGGACAACTGCACCTGCGCACGCTCGGTGCGGTGCAGCTTGGCGTAGGGGTTGATGCCGCGGATGCGCGCCTCGACCTCGGCAAGTTCGGCCTTGGTGACGAGATCGGTCTTGTTGAGCACGATCACGTCGGCGAAGGCGATCTGGTTCTTGGCTTCCGGCGCGTCCTTGAGGCGGTCGCTCAGCCATTTGGCGTCGGCCACCGTGACCACGGCATCGAGGATGGTCTTGTCGCGCACGTCCTCGTCGACGAAGAACGTCTGCGCCACCGGGGCGGGATCGGCAAGGCCGGTGGTTTCCAGAATGATGGCGTCGAATTTACCCTTGCGCTTCATCAGCCCGTCGATGATGCGCACGAGGTCGCCGCGCACGGTGCAACAGACGCAGCCGTTGTTCATCTCGAACACTTCCTCGTCGGCGCCGATGATGAGATCGTTGTCGATGCCGATCTCGCCGAATTCGTTGACGATCACCGCGTATTTCTTGCCGTGGTTCTCCGACAGGATGCGGTTGAGCAGCGTGGTCTTGCCGGCGCCGAGATAGCCGGTCAGCACGGTCACGGGGATTTTGTTGGCAGCGACGTCGGACATGAGAACTCCGGGAAAACTTCAGGCGGATCAGGTGCGCGGCCCGGCGGCCGGGAAGGCCCCGGCCTAGCTCGCGAGCGCGCGCGTCAGGGCCTTTATATTGTGCCGGACCATGTCAATGTAAGTGGGAACAGGCCCCTTTTCGCCGCTCAGGCTGTCCGAATACAGCGTTCCGCCGATGGCCGCCCCGGTTTCGGCGGCGATTCGCCGGATCAGCCGGGGATCGCTAATATTTTCCAGGAAAACCGCCGGAATTTTCTCGCGCCTGATCTGGGAGATGATGGCGGCGATATCGCGGGCGCTGGGCTCGGAATCGGTGGAGGCGCCCTGCGGGGCGATGAAATCGATGCCGTAGGCGGCGGCGAAATAGCCAAACGCATCGTGTGTGGAGATGACGCGGCGGCGCTCGGGGGGAATCTGTGCCACCGCAGCACGGACCTCGGCGTCGAGCGTATCGAGCTTCGCCAGATAGGCGGCCGCATTGGCCCGGTAGGTATCCGCGCCCGCAGGATCGGCAGCGATCAGCGCGTCGCGGATATTGGTGACATAGATCTTCGCGTTGGACACGGATTGCCAAGCGTGCGGGTCGGCTTCCGACGGATCGTGGCTGTGGCCATCCGCAATCCTGCGCGGGACGATGCCCTTGGTGGCGATCACGGTCGCAGCCTTGCCGCCGGACGATTTGACCAGCCGCGGCAGCCAGCCTTCGAGGCCGAGGCCGTTGACGATCACGAGCCGCGCCGCAGCGATCGTCTTGGCGTCCGCCGGCGACGGGGTATAGACGTGGCTGTCACTGTCGGGACCGACCAGCGTGGTCACAGCGACCCGATCGCCGCCGACATTCCGCGCGAAGTCACCCAGGATCGAGAACGTGGCGACGACGCTGAGCCGGTCATCCGCCTGTGCGGAGCCAAGCCCGGCCATGACGGCAACCAGCATTGCGACGATGAAACGCATCGCCTCTCCTCACGCTTCGAGATGGCGGCCGGGAAACAGCTGGCGCACCAGACCGCCGACGGAACCGAACAGGATCGACACCGTATAGAGCGCGGCCGCGACCAGGATGATCGCGGGCCCGGACGGCACCTTGGTATGGAACGACAGCAGCAGTCCCGCATAGCCGGAGACGGCGGCGGCGGCTACCGCGAGGCCGATCATGCCGGTGAGCTCGCGCGACCAGAACCGCGCGATCCCCGCGGGCAGGATCATCATGCCCACCGCCAGCAGCGTACCGAGCGCATGGAAGCCGTTGACGAGGTTGATCACCACCAGCGCCATGAAGGCGAGATGCGCTGGCGCACCGGCGCGGCTCACCGTGCGCAGGAACACCGGATCGACGCACTCGATCACCAGCGGCCGCCAGATCACCGCCAGCACCAGCAGCGTGACGGTGGCATTGAAGGCGATCACCAGCAGGGTCTGGTCGTCCATCGCCAAAATATTGCCGAACAGCACGTGGAGCAGATCGATGTTGGTGCCTTTGACGGAGACGATGGTGACGCCGAGCGCCAACGACACCAGATAGAACGCCGCCAGCGAGGCATCTTCCTTCAGCTCGGTGGTCCGCGCCACCACGCCGGCGAGCACCGCGACGGCGAAACCGGCGACCAGCCCGCCGAAGGTCATCGCGAACAGGTTGAGCCCCGACAGCAGGAAACCGATGGCCGCGCCCGGCAGGATCGCATGCGCCATGGCATCGCCGACGAGGCTCATCCGCCGCAGCATCAGGAATACGCCGATCGGCGCGCCGCCGATCGCCAGCGCGATGACGCCCGCCAGCGCGCGCCGCATAAACTCGAATTCGGTGAAAGGCGCGATCAGCGTGTCGTAGATCATGGCGTCACGCCGCCCGCGACGGCGTCTCGACGCACGGCGCGGCCGTATCGTCGAACGCCTCGCACATATGGCGCGCGGCCAGAAGGTTGTCCGGCGTCAGTACCTCCGCGGTCGGCCCCCACGCCACCTTCGATCGCGCCAGCAGCAGGGTCTCGGGGAAATGGGCGCGCACCATCTCCATGTCGTGCAGCGCCGCCAGCACCGTGCGCTGCTCGTCGTGCCAGCGCCGCACCAGCGCGACGAGATCGGCGCAGGTCTTGGCGTCGATGGCGTTGAACGGCTCGTCGAGCACGATCACGCGCGCATCCTGCAGCAGCACCCGCGCGAACAGCATGCGCTGCATCTGCCCGCCCGAGAGCGTGCCGATCGGACGGTTCTCGAATCCGCTGAGCCCCACCGCCGCGAGCGCCGCGGCGATCCGCTCGCGCTCCGGCCTGCCGAGACCTCCGAACAGGCCCTTGCTGCGCCACAGGCCGGTGCCGACGAAATCGTAGACGGAAATCGGAAAGCTGCGATCGATGTCCGCGCTCTGCGGCAGATAGGCGATATCACGCGCGTCGAGATTGCCGAGGCCGATGCGCCCGGCGAGCGGCTTGAGAATACCGACGATGCCGCGAAAAAGGGTGGACTTGCCGGCGCCGTTGGGCCCGACCACGGCGACCAGCGCGCCCGAACGCACCTCGCCGCTGAGGTGATGCACGGCCGGGTGCCGGTCGTAGCCCAGCGTCACGTTGTCGAATTGCAGTTGCGGCGTCATGTCAGCGCATCGCCAGCCAGACGAAAGCCCACAGCCCGGCGCTGATCGCCGCAGCCGCCACGAGGCGCGCCGTCAGGGTCATGCGCAGGATCGACCACGTCAGCGCCTGCGCCGGATGGGGCGCGGCCGGATCGTGGCTGTGATGGGCATGCCCGTGGTGGTCGTGCCCGTGATGACCGGGATGCGCATGGGAATGGCCGGGGGCATGGGCCATGGTCGGACTCCGGAGCGGGCGAGCCCGCACGGCGCGGCCTCGGCCGGATTTTGTTATATTATAACATAACTCATGTCCATGGCCCGCCGCCACAGAAAAGCGGGGCCGCATGGCTGGGCCCCGCTGGATCGTGACGCGATCGATGACGGCCTTACACGGCCTTACACGGCCTTGGCGAACAGGGAGTCGACGTATTCCCAGTTCACCAGGTGATCAACGAACGCCTTGAGATAGTCCGGACGGCGATTGCGGTAATCGATGTAGTAGGAATGCTCCCACACATCGACGCCGAGAATCGGCGTCGCGCCGTGCACCAGCGGGTTTTCGCCGTTCGGCGTTTTCGAAACTTCAAGCTTGCCGTTCTTCACCGACAGCCAGGCCCAGCCGGAGCCGAACTGGCCCGCGCCGGCCGCGGCAAAATCGGCCTTGAACTTTTCGAGGCCACCAAGATCCTCATCGATCTTCTTGGCGAGCTTGGCCGGCAGCTTGTCGCCGCCGCCATTGGGCTTCATCCAATTCCAGAAATGCAGGTGATTGTAGTGCTGGCCGGCATTGTTGAAGAGGCCCGCGTTCTTTCCGAACGAGCCCTTGACGATGTCTTCGAGCGACTTGCCCTCGAACTCGGTGCCCTTCAGCAGGTTGTTGCCGTTGGTCACGTAGGCCTGATGATGCTTGTCGTGATGATACTCCAGCGTTTCCTTGGACATATAAGGCTGAAGCGCGTCGTAAGCATAAGGCAGATTCGGGAGGGTGAAGGTCATGGCTTTAACTTCCGGAAATGATGAATGACGAGGTGTCAACGCGGCGCACTATAGAAGGTTTCCCGACGAGGGAAACAGCGAAAGGCGCGCAGGCCCGCCGCGGCGCGCAGCCGCCCTCTGCCGTCCCGTGTCCGGAACGGCCTGCCACCGGGGCGGAGCGCCCTACGCCGCTCTCGGCAGTGCGCCGTCCAGTTCGTCCCGCGTCGCGGGCGGGCGCACATTCATCAGCATCTGGAGCGAGCCAGCAATGAGGCCGATAATGACCGCGCCCTTCCATGCCATGTCGTAGTTGCCGAGATGATCGAAGATCAGGCCGCTGCCCCAGGCGCCGACGAACGAGCCGATCTGATGACTCAGGAAGGCGATGCCGGTCAGCGTCGCCATATAGCGCAGCCCGAACATTTGCGCGACGAGGCCGTTCACCAGCGGAATGACGCCGAGCCACAGCGAACCCATCACGGCGGCGAAAATCAGCGTCGACGCCGGCGTCGCGGGCAGCATGAAATACACCGCGATCGCCATCGAGCGCACGATGTAGACGCCGCCGAGCAGCAACTGCTTGGGATAGCGCCCTCCGAGCCAGCCGCACGCATAGGAGCCGAACACGTTGAACAGCCCGATCGTGGCGAGCGCCGACGCGCCGAGCGACGGATCGAGGCCGCAGATCGCCAGATAGTTCGGAAGATGCGTGGTGAGGAAGACAAGCTGCAGACCGCACACGAAGAACGCCAGCGCCATGATGACATAGCCCGAATGGCCGAGCGCCGACTGCACCACCGCGCCCAGCGGCCGATCGACATCATCGGCCTTGTCGATCTCGATCACGTCGGCTTTGCCGGCGCTGAACGCCGACGGTAGCATGACGCAGGCCAGACCGATGAAGCCGACCAGCGCGATCTGCCAGCCGGACGTCGAAATCAGCGCCTGCGCCATTGGCGACGCGATGACGAGACCGATCGAACCCGCTGCGGAGATCGCGCCCATGGTGACGCTGCGCCTGGCGGGGGAGACCGCGCGCGCCGAGACCGCCATGCTCATGTTCGCCGCCGTGCATGACAGCGCGATGCCGACGCAGATGCCCGCCCCGAAGATAAAGGCTAGCGCGGTGGTGGAGAAAATCATGACCACAAGACCGAGCATGTAGACAAAGACGCCGCCGATCATCACATAGCGGGAGCCGTAGCGATCGGCGAACATGCCGACGAAGGGCTGGGTGACGCCCCACACGATGTTCTGGATCGCGGTAGCGAGAGAGAAGTCGGCACTGGTAATCTGGGTGTCGTGCAAAATCGACGGCTGGAAAAGCCCGAAGCTCTGCCGCATCCCCATCGAAAGGCTCAACATCACGGACGCGCCGATCAGGATCGACCAGCGCTGATAAGACGTCAGTTGGGCTGCACGCATCGAATTTCCCTCAGCCCGCTGCAGGACGCTGGAATAATTTGCTCATTGTGGCATCGGATAAGGCATCCTGTCATCCGGTCCGGAAACAGGGCTGATGTGCGCGGCGCGGGAACGGACGGCAAAATGAGCATCGAGATCGAGATCGCGACCGGAGCCTCCAGCCGGGCGGCCGCCGCGCCGCTGCTGTCCGCGGTGTGGCCGCCGGAGGTGCTGAAAGCGCTGCCATGGGGTCACATCACCTTCGCCGACCCGGACCTGCGAGTGATGATCGACCGCGACGGCGAGACGGTCTGCCATGTCGGCATTACCCGCCGCGCCGGCACCTGGAATGGTCGCAAGGTTCATATCGGCGGCCTCGGCAACGTCGCGACGCGGGCCGACTGCCGTGGCCGGGGCTATGCGACGCTGGCGATCAATGCCGCAATCCATACCCTGACCGAGGAGCACTCCATCGACTTCGGCATGCTGTTCTGCGAGCCGCACAACAGCGCCTTCTACGAAAAGCTCGGCTGGCAGAGTTTCAACGGCCCTGTCTATGCCGAACAGGCCGGGCAGCGCACGTCCTTCACCGCGATGGCGCCCTATGTGTTCAGGATCAGGCGGCTGTTGCGCGAGGGAACCATCGACCTGTGCGGCCTGCCATGGTGAACGCGGCTGACCCGCGTGGAACCGCGGCTGCCGGCGCGTCATAAAATCGTGAAAAAGATCACGCGGAGGTCTTTCCAAAGCGGCATGCGGTTGGTACATAGCGCTCGCACCACGGGCAAAGCCCTTGGCCGCCTTCTCCCGCTTGCGGACAGGTATGGTCGACGCTTCCGGCGTCGAGCGGATCTCCGTTCACTTGGGAAGGCAAGCACAGGTTTATCGCGGGGTGGAGCAGCCCGGTAGCTCGTCAGGCTCATAACCTGAAGGTCGTTGGTTCAAATCCAGCCCCCGCAACCAAATAAGGCGCTGATTTATCAGCGTATCAAAGGCCGTCCCTCGGGGCGGCCTTTTTCATTTTCATTTTGCTGTCGCGGGAAAATCGGCCGACGCACCCGTTCCGGCGATGTAATGCCGAAACCTTGTCCTCTCATGGGAGAAAAGGTGTTGCGCTCAACCTCGAGGCACGGGAGAAACGATGTTGTCCGGCGAAGCGCGACACGCTGAACATCAACTTGTGGCCAGTGCGGCCATAGTGAACAAGGATCGGCCCAGGTAACGGCCGCCTGCTCTGCCAGCCGATACCTACGGCCGCACGGCCAGCAGCGGTCCGGCCCAGATGCGACGGGAATGACAATCGGGCAGCTCAGGTGGGCCGGCCGCGAGCATGACGTTTTGCCGGTCGGAGCAATCCTCGCGAGGTTCAGACTGCGTTTGCGCCCAATTTTTCACGCCAATAGGATGCTCTTTCCTTCAATTTGGCGGCGCGTATGTAAGACGAATCTTCGTCTTCCAGACTTTCCAAGATCTCGAAGCGGAATCGGGCTTCGCCATGTCTGCGCCAGGCCGCAAGCAGGGCCTTATGGGGACTTATGCCCTGTCGCAGCGTGAACCATAAACGGGTCTGTATGGTCTCGATGTCGGCCCATTGTCCGACCCACACTTCGCCAGATGCCTCGCAGCGCACGAGATAGATTCCGCCAACGACTTTTCGCTCTTTGTAGGCAGCAATGGCCGCCTTCCGCGCCTCGCCTTTCATGCCGTCACCCCTTTAATAAATCCGCCCGTCGTGCCGCGATGCAGGCCTGTCTCGCTGTCCCGAAGGATATGGGGATAAATATCATCCGGGTATTATTGACGCAATATTTTTATCAGGGTATTAAAAACCATCAACGCGATACCCTGCACATGTCCGACACCCTCTCGAAACCTTGCACAGCCTTTGGCGGCCAGCAGCGGCTGTTGTCCGGCCCGCTGATCGAAGTGGCTCTCGCCGTCAAAGCGGCAAACGAAAGAGATCCTTCGATCACAACGCTTGTCTTCGACGACACGACAGGCCGCGTCATCGATCTGGACCTGCGTGGCGCCAAGGCCGACGTTATCCAGAGGCTATCCCGGCCACCCCAGACGTTCGCCGGGCGCTATCGGCCCCGATCAAGTGAGACGTCCGGACCCACCAAGGATGAGGCGTCTGAACCGAGAGGGCGAGGGCGGCCCAAATTGGGGGTCGTCCCGCGCGAAGTGACGCTGTTGCCGCGACATTGGGAATGGCTGGCCGAACAGCCGGGTGGCGCATCCGCGGTTCTGAGAAGACTGGTGGACGAGGCCCGGCGGAATGGGGGAACGCGACAGCAGCGCCGTGCCGCGCAGGAGGCCGCCTATCGGTTCATGCAGGCGATGGCAGGCGATCTGCCCGGCTATGAGGAGGCGATGCGCGCGCTCTTCGCTGATGATCGCCCCGGGCTGGAGCAATGGATTACAGCTTGGCCGCATGACATCCGGTCTCACGCCCTGCACCTGGCGTTCGGCCCGCAAGATCATTCGGAAGCTGAAGCCAGCCCCCACAACCAAGAATGCTGAACGATCAGCGTATCAAGGGCCGTCTTTCGGGACGGCTTTTTTGATGCGCCGCCGCCAGCGCGCATGTCGAGTTGAGAGTACGCGGCGCAGACCCTTGTCGAGCCGGCGCTGAAAGCTGCCGGACACGTTCAGGCCAGCGATGCGGGAGCGTTGATTGCGCGCTCAATCCGGATCGGGCATGACAGCTGAGGCCGTCCGGCTCCATCGCGCAGGCAGGACCGGCGGACAAGCAAGACAATAAAATAAGGGAGCAACGCAGTGGATCTCGGAATTTCAGGGCGCCGCGCCATCGTATGCGCGGCCAGCAAGGGGCTCGGCCGCGCCTGCGCCATCGCGCTCGCCAATGAAGGCGTGCATGTCACCATCACCGCGCGCGGTGCCGAGGCACTGGCCAGAACCGCCGCCGACATCCGCAAGGCCAATCCCGGCGTGACGGTGACCGAAGTCGTCGGAGACATCACCACCGCGGCGGGCCGCGAGGCCGCATTGCAGGCCTGCCCCGATCCGGACATCCTGATCAACAATGCCGGCGGCCCGCCGCCCGGCGATTTCCGCGACTGGACCCGCGACGACTGGATCAAGGCGCTCGACGCCAACATGCTGACGCCGATCGAACTGATCAAGGCGACGGTGGACGGCATGATGGCGCGCAAGTTCGGCCGCATCGTCAACATCACCTCCGCGGCGGTGAAGGCTCCCATCGACGTGCTCGGCCTGTCCAACGGCGCACGCAGCGGCCTCACCGGCTTTGTCGCCGGCATCGCCCGCAAGACAGTGATCGCCAACGTCACCATCAACGGCCTGCTGCCCGGACCGTTCGACACCGACCGCGTACGCGGGCCGATGCTCGAAGCGGCAGCCAAGGCCCAGGGCATCTCGCCGGACGAGGTGCTGAAGCAGCGGATGAAGGCGAACCCCGCCGGACGCTTCGGCGACCCGGAAGAATTCGGCCTCGCCTGCGCCTTCCTGTGCGGCGCCAAGTCCGGCTTCATCACCGGCCAGAACCTGCTGCTGGATGGCGGCGCCTATCCCGGCACGATGTAAGCAATAACAAGCGCGCGGATTCGCCCGGCCGGATCCGCGCGTCATTCATGTCCATATCTCGTCACGAGGTCTCGTATTCCGCGCGCACGGCAAAAAAATTCGGGAGCTGACTTGATGCGGTGGACCGTGGGCCGGGTCAAAATCACCCGGATCGTGGAGATCGCCGCAGTTGGCGGCACGCGCTTCATTCTCCCGCATGCCACAGCCGAGGAGATCCAGAAAATCTCCTGGCTCGCGCCACACTACGCCACCGACGAGGGACGCCTGCGCCTCAACATCCAGTCGTGGATCGTGGAAACGCCGACGCAGCGGATCATCGTCGACACCTGCATCGGCAACGACCGGCAAAACCGTTCGGTGCCGGCCTGGAACGGCCGCGACAGTGATTTCCTCGCTCGCCTCGCCGAAGCCGGCTATCCAGCCGAGAGCATCGACACGGTGTTTTGCACCCACCTGCATGTGGACCATGTCGGCTGGAACACCCGCCTCGTCGACGGCCACTGGCAACCGACCTTTGCGAACGCCCGCTACCTGTTCGGCAAGGCGGAATACGACCACTGGGCCGCGCACAGCACGGAGGGCGAGTACAAGGCGGTGTTCGAGGACTCGGTGCAACCGATCGTCGACGCCGGCCGCGCCGAACTGATCGACAGCGACCATCGCATCGGCGACGGCATCTCGCTCATCCCGACGCCGGGCCACAGCCCCGGGCACCTGAGCGTGCTGATCCGCTCCGACGGCGCGGAGGCGGTGCTGACCGGCGACGTCGCCCATCATCCCTGTCAGATGCGGCGGCAGGACTGGTCCTCGACGGCGGATTTCGATCCGGTCCGCTCCATCGCCGCGCGCCAGACGCTGTTCGCCCGCTTCGCGGACACGCCGACGCTGCTGTTCGGCGGCCATTTCGATCCCGGCCGGCTGGTACGGGACGCCGACGCCTACAGGCTCGTGCCCCAACCGGCTCCGGAATGAAAGAACGCACTGCAACACAGGCTCTGCACGGTTGAATTTCATCCCGCGGTCGCGCATGAAACACGGGCAGAAAAAACGAAGAGGAATTGCACATGAAGTTGGTTCGTTATGGCGCCGTGGGCCAGGAGAAGCCCGGACTGCTCGATAGCGCCGGCCGCATCCGCGACCTGTCGGCCCAGGTGAAGGATATCGCCGGAGACGCGTTGTCGCCGGCGGGGCTGGCGAAGCTTGCCGCCCTCGATCCCGCCTCCCTGCCGCTGGTGGACGGAAATCCGCGCTTCGGCGCGCCGGTCAGCGGCTTCACCAAATTCGTCGCCATCGGCCTGAACTACGCGGACCACGCCGCGGAAGCCGGCATGGCGCTGCCCACCGAGCCGATCGTCTTCATCAAGGCGAACACCAGCCTGTGCGGACCGAACGACAATGTCGAGAAGCCGCGCGGCTCGACCAAGCTTGACTGGGAGGTCGAACTCGCCATCATCATCGGCACCAAGGCCAAGTATGTCAGCGAGGCCGATGCACTGAAGCACGTCGCCGGCTATGCCGTCTGCAACGATGTCTCGGAGCGCTTCTTCCAGATCGAGCGCGGCGGCCAATGGACCAAGGGCAAGTCGCACGACACCTTCGGCCCGCTCGGCCCCTGGCTGGTCACCGCCGACGAAGTCGCCGACCCGCACAAGCTCGGCATGTGGCTCGATGTCAACGGCACGCGCTGCCAGACCGGATCGACCGCGACCATGATCTTCAACGTGCCGAAGATCATCTCCTATGTCTCGGCGCTGATGACGCTGCATCCCGGCGACGTCATCACCACCGGCACGCCACCCGGCGTCGGCATGGGCATGAAGCCGCCCAAGTTCCTGAACGTCGGCGACGTCATCACCCTCGGCATCGACGGTCTCGGCGCCCAGCGGCAGCAGGTCGTCGCGGCCTAACGGCTCGTCCAAGTCAGGCTCCGGCGATTTCGCCGGAGCCAGCGCTTCATTTTCCGTCAGGACCGCATGATGAAACTTGTCTCTTCGCTGGCGTCACCGTTCGCACGCAAGATCCGCATCGCCGCGATTGAACTCGGCCTGTTCGACCGAATCGACTTCGTCTCCCCGGTCAAGACGATCCCGACCACCGAGAACGAGGACTATGCGCGCAATATCAACCCGCTGCGAAAAATTCCGGCGTTGATCCTCGACGACGGCACCGTCATCATCGATTCCTATGTGATCGCCGAATATCTCGACGAACTCGCGGGCGGCAAGCTGATCCCGGCATCGGGCCTGACAAAGTGGCGAGCCCGGACCGATCATTCGATCCTGCAGGGCATGCTCGATGCACTACTGCTGTGCCGCTACGAAAAGCTGCTGCGGCCCGGACAGTTCTTCTGGGCCGAATGGGCCGACGACCAGTTCAAACGCGCATGGGATGGTCTGGCGCGCTATGAAGCCCACCCCGATGTGCTGACACGGCCGCTGGACCTCGTGCAGATCAGCCTCGTCTGCGTGCTCGGTTATCTCGAGTTCCGCTTCCCCGACTGCGGCTGGCGCAAGACATTTCCCAAACTCGACGCTTTTCACGAGCGGATGATGCAGCGGGATTCGGTTCGGACCACCCTGCCGCCGCCGGCCTGAGACAGCCGGCTTCGCGCATCACGCGCCGGCAAGTTCAGCCAAAAAAAACGCCGCCGGAATATCCGGCGGCGTTTTGCGTGAGCGGTTTTGTTCTGATGGAAGAAGGACAATTCGTCATGGCCGGTCTCTTCCGGTTATGCACGTCTTATATCTTTGAAACTCCCAAGACGCGGATGCCCGGCATAAAGCCGGGCATAAGAGTTATAGATTCCGTCTCCGCAACACCCGCTCTCAGCAGAACCGTCTTGCGATCGCTTGCGCGATCACTCGTCGTCCTGCATCAGCGCGGCGAGCTGGTCGTAGTATTTAGTCACCAGCGTCACGTTTCCGGGAAACTTCACCGCTTCGGCCGTGGCCAGCGTCGCATTCATGTCGTCGAGGATCGCCTTCTTGTCCCGCGCCGGAATCTTGGCGTCGGCCTGCACCGCCGCAATCTGCTTCTTGAGCGCTTCCGACGGCTGGATGAACGCCTTGGTCTTGGGATCGATGCCTGTCATCACGAACGAGACGTTGTCATAGACCAGACCGTAGTCGTTGATGTCGGCGAAGCCGTTCTTCTTGGCGATCGCTTCAAGCTGGGCCTGCACCTTGGGATCCGGCTTGTCGGTCGGGCTCGCGGGCAGCTTGTCGGTGATCGCGTCCATCTCCTTCTGCGCAGCCAGCAGGGAAGCAATCTGCTTCTCCGTCAGCTCGATCTGCTGCAACGGCGGCACCTGCTGCGGAGCAGGTGCGGGAGTCGCTGCTGGCGCAGGCGCGGGCGCCGCCGGCGCTCCCGGCCCCGATGGCATGCCCCCCTTGCCCGGCAGCGGCGGCCTGGTCTGGGCCTGCGCCTGGGCGGCGGTCTGTGACAGCGTAACAGCGGATATAATCAATGCCAGCCCGGCAACCAGCGCCGCTGCGGAACGAACACCATCACGCATGAACATCTCTCCGGGCTTTTCAGGAATAGCTCGCTGATCGCTGCTGTCGGTCAACTTCGATTTGCTTCGCGAACCGGCCAATGAATCCACCAATACAGGATCATTGTCGCAGATCGTGACGAAAACAAAGCGGCTCCGCTAATCCTGCCGAGCCAAAGAGCTAATCAGACGTAATCTTCATAAATCGATTCCAAACGCAAAAACGCCGCCTCCCGAAGGAAGCGGCGTTTGCGTATCGAACATCAAAAGAGGAATTCTCTGTCCTTGGCAGGCCTGGCAGCGACCTACTCTCCCAGGGCTTAAGCCATAGTACCATTGGCGCTGAGGAGTTTAACGGCCGAGTTCGGAATGGGATCGGGTTGAGGCTCCTCGCTAGAACCACCAGGCCGGCGAAGGACAGAGATACGAAGCAATCTCGTCGACACATGCGCAGGTCTTAGAAGACCATGCATATGGACATTGAAAATGAGAGCAATCAAGCCAATCGAACGATTAGTACCGGTAAGCTGCACACATTGCTGCGCTTCCACACCCGGCCTATCAACGTGGTCGTCTTCCACGGTTCTCAAGGG
>JAFKES010000107.1 GCA_017308495.1 Afipia sp. | reverse complement strand
GTCGTCATCATCGAGGACACGCGCGAGCTGCAATGCCGCGCGGAAAACCTTGTCTCGCTGCGAACGAAAGACGGCGTGGCGACGCTCTCCGATCTCGTGCGGTCGTCGCTGCGCCTGCGGCCCGATCGCATTCCCATCGGCGAGGTGCGCGGCTCCGAAGCGCTTGATCTCCTCAAAGCCTGGGGCACCGGCCATCCCGGCGGCATCGGCACGATCCATGCCGGAACCGGCATCGGCGCGCTGCGCCGTCTCGAACAGCTCATCCAGGAAGCCGTCGTCACGGTCCCGCGCGCGCTGATCGCCGAGACCATCGACCTCGTTGCCGTCCTCTCGGGCCGCGGGTCCGCGCGCCGGCTCGCCGAACTCGCCCGCGTCGAGGGGCTCGGCCCTGACGGCGACTACCACATCACCCCTGCCACTTCGAACCCCATGGAGCCCGCATGATCCGTACGGTCATCCGTATCCGCCGCACCTTCGCGGCGGCTGTCGCCGTCGCCACCATCAATCTCATCCTCGCACCAGTCGCTCACGCCTCCGGTTCGTCAATGCCCTGGGAACAACCGCTTCAGAAAATCCTTCAGTCAATTGAAGGTCCGGTCGCCAAGATCGTCGCCGTCATCATCATCATCGCAACCGGCCTCGCGCTCGCGTTCGGCGACACCTCCGGCGGCTTTCGTCGCCTGATCCAGATCGTCTTTGGGCTTTCGATCGCCTTCGCCGCGTCGAGCTTCTTCCTGTCCTTCTTTTCCTTCGGCGGTGGGGCGCTCATCTGATGGCGGTCGCCTTCGAGCAACTCGACGCCGTTCCGGGATATTCGGTCCCGGTCCATCGTGCGCTGACCGAGCACATCCTGCTCGGCGGCGCGCCGCGTTCCATCGCGATCCTGAACGGGACGCTGGCCGGAGCCGTGGGCCTCGGCCTGCGCCTCTGGCTGGTCGGCCTCCTCATCTGGGCCGTCGGGCATTTCGCGGCGGTGTGGGCGGCGAAACGCGATCCGCTCTTCGTGGAAGTCGGCCGCCGCCATCTGCGCATCCCCGGTCATCTGTCGGTCTGAGGAGCGCGCCCCATGATGAACCTCGCCGAATATCGCCGTTCCGCCAGCCGCCTTGCCGACTATCTGCCCTGGGTCGCTCTCGTCGCTTCGGGTGTCGTACTCAACAAGGACGGCTCGTTCCAGCGCACGGCTCGCTTTCGCGGCCCTGATCTCGATTCCGCCGTCGCCGCCGAGTTGGTCGCCGTCGCCGGCCGCATCAACAACGCCTTCCGCCGTCTCGGATCGGGCTGGAGCATTTTTGTCGAAGCGCAGCGCCATGAGGCCGAGACCTATCCCAATAGCGTCTTTCCCGATCCAGCCTCTGGCCTGGTCGATGCCGAGCGCAAGGCCGACTTCGAGGAAGAAGGGATCCATTTCGTATCGGGATATTTTCTCACCTTCCTCTTTCTGCCGCCGGCCGAGGAAGCCGCGCGCACCGAAGCGTGGCTTTACGAAGGTCGTGAGCGCAGCAGCGTCGATCCTCATGAAATCCTGCGCGCCTTCACCGACCGCACCGATCGCGTTATCGCGCTGCTCGACGGCTTCATGCCGGAATGCGCCTGGCTCGATGATAGCGAGACGCTGACTTACCTCCATTCCTGCGTTTCGACGAAACGTCATCGCGTCCGTGTTCCCGAGACGCCGATCTATCTCGACGCACTGCTGGCTGATCAGTCGCTGACCGGCGGGCTGGAGCCACGCCTTGGCGATCAGCACGTTCGCATCCTCACCATCACCGGCTTTCCGACCGCGACCACACCCGGCCTGCTCGACGATCTGAACCGGCTGGCGTTCCCGTATCGCTGGTCCACGCGGGCGATCCTGATCGACAAGACCGATGCGACGAAGTTGCTGACGAAGATCCGACGGCAGTGGTTTGCCAAGCGCAAGTCAATCGCCGCGATCCTCAAGGAGGTAATGACCAACGAGCAATCCGTGCTGGTCGATACCGATGCGTCGAACAAGGCGGCTGACGCCGATATGGCCTTGCAAGAACTCGGCGCGGATGTGGCGGGTATGGCTTATGTCACCGCGACCATCGCGGTCTGGGATGCCGATCCGCGTCTTGCCGATGAGAAACTGCGCCTCGTCGAGAAGGTCATTCAGGGCCGCGACTTCACGGCCATGATCGAAGGTGTGAATGCCGTCGAGGCCTGGCTCGGCTCGCTCCCCGGACATGCCTACGCCAATGTCCGCCAGCCGCCGGTCTCGACGCTCAATCTCGCCCACATGATCCCCCTCTCTGCCGTGTGGGCGGGGCCGGAACGGGACGAGCATTTCAATGCGCCCCCACTACTTTACGGCAGAACGGAAGGCTCGACCCCGTTCCGGTTTTCTTTGCACGTCGGCGATGTCGGGCACACGCTGGTCGTCGGCCCGACCGGCGCGGGCAAATCGGTCCTGCTCGCCCTCATGGCCTTGCAGTTCCGCCGATACGAACGGTCCCAGGTCTTCGCCTTCGACTTCGGCGGTTCGATCCGCGCCGCCGCAATCGCCATGGGCGGCGACTGGCACGATCTCGGCGGCGGGCTGACCGAAGGCTCCGACGCTTCCGTCTCGCTCCAGCCGCTCGCCCGCATTCACGACACCTATGAGCGTGCCTGGGCTGCCGACTGGATCGTGGCGATCCTGATGCGCGAAGGCATCACGATCACGCCCGAAGCCAAGGAACATATCTGGACGGCGCTGACCTCGCTCGCCTCCGCGCCGGTCGAGGAGCGCACTATCACCGGCCTGTGTGTCCTGCTTCAGTCCAATGATCTGAAACAGGCGCTGCGTCCGTACTGCGTTGGCGGTCCCTATGGCCGACTGCTCGATGCCGAGGCCGAACAGCTTGGCCGCGCCGCGGTGCAGGCATTTGAAATCGAGGGGCTTGTCGGAACCGGCTCGGCCCCGGCCGTGCTCGCGTATCTGTTTCACCGCATCGGCGACCGGCTCGACGGCCGCCCGACGCTGCTCATCATCGACGAAGGCTGGCTCGCGCTGGACGATGAAGGCTTCGCCGGCCAGCTTCGCGAATGGTTGAAGACGTTGCGCAAGAAGAATGCGTCCGTCATCTTCGCCACGCAGTCGCTCAGCGACATCGACGGCAGCAATATCGCGCCCGCGATCATCGAGAGCTGCCCGACGCGGCTGCTTCTGCCGAACGAACGCGCGATAGAGCCGCAGATCACAGCGATCTATCGCCGCTTCGGCTTGAATGACCGGCAGATCGAGATACTGGCGCGGGCGACGCCGAAGCGCGACTACTACTGTCAGTCGCGGCGCGGCAATCGGCTGTTCGAATTGGGACTCAGCGAAGTCGCCCTCGCGCTTTGCGCCGCGTCCTCGAAATCCGACCAGACGCTGATCGCCAACCTCGTCGCCGAGCATGGCTGCGAAGGATTCCTCGCGGCCTGGCTCCAGTCCCGCGATGCCGGTTGGGCCGCCGATCTCATCCCGACTTTCCCGTCCCTCATCCCCCAGGCCGAAAAGGAGATTGAATCATGAAACCTCGTAACATCCGTTCGCGCGCCATGATCCTGGCAGCGACCATGCTCGCAGCGCCCATTGCGCTCGCGCCGATGCTCGCAACGCCCGCGCATGCGCTGATCGTGTTCGATCCATCGAACTATGCGCAGAACGTCCTGACCGCTGCGCGCTCGCTCGAACAGATCACCAATCAGATCACGTCGCTTCAGAACCAGGCGCAGATGCTCATCAACCAGGCGCGCAATCTGGCGAGCCTTCCGTTCTCCGCGCTCCAGCAACTTCAGCAGAACGTCCAGCGCACCCAGCAGCTTCTCAGCCAGGCGCAGGGCATCGCCTTCAACGTCCAGCAAATCGACCAGATGTTCCAGCAGAAGTACGGGAGCGCCTCGATGTCGGCGACCGATCAGCAGCTCATCACCGACGCGCGCTCACGCTGGCAGAATACGGTTGGCGGTTTGCAGGACGCCATGCGCGTGCAGGCCGGCGTCGTGAGCAATATCGACACCAACCGCACGCAGATGTCGGCGCTGGTCAGCCAGAGCCAGTCGGCGACCGGTGCGTTGCAGGCGACGCAGGCCGGCAACCAGCTCCTCGCGCTTCTCGCCCAGCAGCTTGCCGATCTTACCGCTGTTGGAGCTGCCAACGGTCGCGCGCAGATGCTGACCGAAGCCGAGCGCACGGCAGCCGCCGAACAGGGCCGCGAGCAGCGTCGCCGATTTCTGACGCCGGGCAGTGGCTACCAGCCGGGCAACGCGCAGATGTTCAACGGCAACTGAGGGCGCAAGCATGGACGGCAAGATGCTGGCGCGCATCGGCGCAATCACGTTCGTCGCTGTCGCCTTGACAGTGACCGCGATCGAGCTGACCCGCAAGGACGACGCGCCGACATCTTCGCCGATGCCGCAGCACCGCCCCGCAACCAATCCGCTGCGCGACGCGCAGCGCCGCTGTCAGCAGCTCGGGCAGGCCGCGGCGAACGACACCGAATGCCTGCACGTCTGGGCCGAGACCCGCGACCGCTTCCTCGGAAAGACGCCGGCGCCCGCCGCGCCTCTGACTCGGGAAGGGCGGTGATGCATGGGTAGCGGCGTCATCGACAATTTCCTCGGGGTTTTTACCCGCTATATCGACTCCGGCTTCGGGCTGCTGTCCGGCGAGGTCGGCTTCATCGCCACCACGCTGATCGTCATCGACGTGACGCTGGCGGCCCTGTTCTGGAGCTGGGGCGCCGATGACGACATCATCGCGCGCCTCGTCAAGAAGACGCTGTTCGTGGGTGTCTTCGCCTACCTGATTTCCAACTGGAACAATCTCGCCAAGATTGTCTTCGACAGCTTCGCCGGCCTCGGCCTGAAGGCGAGCGGGACGGGGTTTTCGACGGCGGACCTGATGCGTCCCGGCAAGGTCGCGCAGACCGGCCTCGACGCCGCCCGGCCGTTGCTCGAAGCGATCTCGCCCCTGATGGGCTGGATCTCGGTATTCGAGAACCTGATTCAGATCGTCTGCCTGCTCTTCGCCTGGGCGCTGGTGATCATCGCCTTCTTCATTCTGGCGATCCAGCTCTTTGTCACCCTCATCGAGTTCAAG
>JAFKES010000106.1 GCA_017308495.1 Afipia sp. | reverse complement strand
AAATCTCTGTCGGCGCCGGGTACGATCGATACGCGCATAGGAAAACTTGAATTTCGCGACGGGGTGCCGACGGAGGACGCGGCGCAGAAGACGTATGACACGCTGGACTTCACCAATGCCCTCAACGTCTACAACAATAGTTTTCGAGGGGCGTCGGCTCTCGGCCTTGTGAAAGGTTTCGAGGAGATCGGCGCGAAGCCCGGCGACGTCGTCATTTTTCCCGAATTGATGGACTCGCATTCACTGTTCCTGACCGCGAATGCCGACACGGTCTACTACATGACCGGCCTCGACCTGAGCAAGGGTCCGATGGTGATCGAGCAACCGCCAAACGGCATTGGCACGATCAATGACATGTGGTTCTCCTGGATCATCGACATTGGCATGCCGGGACCGGACCGTGGCCTCGGTGGGAAATACCTGATCGTGGGGCCCGACTACAAGGGGCCGCTGCCCGAGGGCGGCTATTTCATCGCTCATTCCAAGACAAATTTCGCGCTCTATGCCTCGCGCGCCAATCTGGTCGGCAACGATCCGAAGCCGGCGGTCGAGAATATCAAGCGCACCATGAAGGTCTACCCTTACCGACCGGGCGCTTATGGCTCCAGCATCGCGCAGGCCCTCGACGGAAGCGTGCGTATCGCCGGCGAGCCGAAGATTCCCGAAATGAAGTTCATCGAGGCTTCGGGACGCTCATTCAACACGATCCCGCCCAGCGACTACCGCTTTTTCGAAATGATCAATCAGAACGTCCAGAACGAACCCGCCACCAGTTACGATATCGAGCTTGCTGGTCAACTTGCTGCGATTGGAATCGTACATGGCAAGGAATTCAAGCCGGACGATCGAACGAAAAAAATCCTTTCCGATGCGGCCGCGGTCGGACAGGCCGCCGGCCGGGCTCTTAACTGGCGCTATGCGATGAAGCATCCGGATTGGGCCTACTATGAAGGCTCACATTGGGGCTCCATGCTGTGGGAAGGCGGTGCCTTCTTCGAGACGCCACCGCCGATATTCGAGAAGGGTATGTTCAAGCCCCTACCACCGACGGGCGCCCGCACCTTGGACTCCCGCACAGCCTTCTACTACGCCTATACGCTCGACTCTCCGGGCATGATCATGCGTATCCCTGGGGTCGGCTCTCAATATCTGATGGGCTTCCTCGATTCCGACGGAAAGCCTTTTGACGGCGCAAAGACCTACAAGGTGACCCTGCCCAAGGGCATCCCGGCGGAAGCGTTCTGGTCCTTGACGCTTTACGACAACCAGACCCGCTCGATGTTACAGACGCCACAGAAATATCCGCGCGCCGGCAGCCAGAGCTATCCGTCACCTGCCGCCGAGGCAGCCACCGACGGCATCACGACGATTTATTTCAGCCCCACCCAGCCGAAAGGCGTTGCTCGCGGCAACTGGATCCAAACCGATCCAAAAAAGGGTTGGTTCACGATCATGCGCCTCTACAGCCCTCTCCCCTCGTTCTTCGACAAGAGCTGGCGTCCGAGCGAAATCGCGCGAGTCGAGCCACTTCAGTAAACGAATGGCGGCTGTGTGAAGCGCACGCCGCCGCCATTATAAATCAGTGGCTAGTTTGAGACCGCATTACGTCCTACCGCGCCGCGTCTGGATTACTTCACGTCACCGTTTACTTTCCGCAGAGAACTTGCATCAGCGGGCTCGAAGGAGTGAACGTCCTCCGGTAGTTCCTGCCTGAGCTGTGGTCCCTTGGCGAGACGCCGGCCGAGCGCTTCGAGGAATTTGTCGTAGCGCTGGCCACCCTTGGCTTGGGCGGCCGCCTGAGTCGCCTCCGGCAATGATGCGGTCGATGTCAGCCAGGCGCGTATGAAGATGGCAAAGGCTTCGTTTGCGATGCCAATGTCACGCTCCAGACGCTGGATATTGCGATCGATCCGATCGAGGCGCTTGGCGATCGCGGCTTCCCGGCGTTCGTCGGCATCAGGCGACAGCAATGAGGCGATAGCCGCCTCGGCGATCATGGAGCGCGACTGAGCGTGGCGATCCGCGTGGTCGGCCAAACGATCCGAAAGGACTGGATCGAGATAGATCGACAGCCGCTTCTTCCTGCCGATGCGCGGCGCGATGTCGGAATGCTGCGGCATGACTTACAACTCCATGCCGTCGCCAGGGTCCATTGCGATCCGCCGCGCCATCAACCGCATGTCACGCGCCAGCACGCGGTTGGCGACAACATCACGCTCGGGCTCCTCGGCATCGGGATCGAACTCGTTGGCGGGAGCCTTACCCGGCTCCGACGCGATATCCTTGTGCCGCTCAAGCCCCGGTTCACGGCGAATACCGGCATTGGCGGGATCGTCGTCCGGCTTGGCCTCGCCATTCGTCATGGCTGCACTCTGCGCCGCGACGGCGCTCTTGCCAGCCGGCGCCGGGACTGCCTGCAACGCCGACCAATCATCGGGCTTTGGCGCGAGCCCTGCCTTCGGGTCCTTCGGAACGGAGAGCAGCCGTTCCTTGAAGCGCACATCCTCGAAATACCTCGCCTTCTTGGCGCGGACCGGCGGAACGCCCGCGACCATGACGATCTCATCGTCTGGCGGGAGCTGCATCACCTCCCCGGCGGTGAGCAGCGGCCGCGCCGTCTCGGAGCGCGAGATCATCAAGTGTCCGAGCCAGGGCGCGAGACGATGGCCGGCATAGTTCTGCATGGCGCGCATCTCCGTCGCGGTGCCCAGCGCGTCGCTGACTCTTTTCGCGGTCCTTTCATCGTTGGTCGCGAAGCTGACCCTGACGTGGCAATTATCGAGGATGGAGTTGTTCTGACCGTAGGCTTTCTCGATCTGGTTCAATGACTGAGCGATGAGAAACGCCTTGATCTGATAGCCGGCCATGAAGGCAAGCGCCGATTCAAAGAAGTCGAGCCGGCCCAGGGCCGGAAATTCGTCGAGCATTAGCAACAGACGGTGGCGGCGGCCTTTCGCGTGCAGATCCTCCGTCAACCGGCGGCCGATCTGGTTGAGTACGAGGCGCACGAGTGGCTTCGTCCTGCTAATATCGGATGGAGGGACCACGAGGTAGAGCGTCGTGGGCTTCTCGCCGGACACGAGATCCGCGATGCGCCAGTCGCAACGGGCCGTCACGGCAGCGACCACGGGATCGCGATAAAGGCCAAGGAACGACATGGCGGTGCTCAAGACGCCAGAGCGTTCGTTATCGGATTTGTTAAGCAGCTCGCGCGCCGCGCTGGCGATGACGGGGTGCGGCCCTTTCTCGCCAAGATGCGGCGTCGTCATCATGGCGGACAGCGTCGACTCGATGGGCCGTCGCGGGTCGTACAGAAAGACCGCGACGCCGGCAAGCGTCTTGTCTGTCTCGGCATAAAGAACGTGAAGGATCGCCCCGACAAGCAGCGAATGGGAGGTCTTCTCCCAATGATTGCGCTTCTCCAACGAACCTTCCGGATCGACCAGAACGTCGGCGACGTTCTGAACGTCTCTCACCTCCCATTCGCCTTTGCGCACTTCGAGCAGCGGATTGTAGGCGGCCGAGTTCGCATTGGTGGGATCGAACAGCAGTACACGGCCGAAGCGCGCGCGAAAGCCCGCGGTCAGCTCCCAATTTTCACCCTTGATATCATGCACGATCGACGCGCCGGGCCAGGTGAGCAGCGTCGGCACCACGAGACCGACGCCCTTCCCGCTCCGTGTCGGCGCGAAGCACAAAACATGCTCGGCGCCATCGTGTCGCAGATAAGTCCGGTCGAGACGGCCGAGAACGACGCCATCATCATCGAGCAGGCCCGCGGACTTGATCTCATCCGGCGCGGCCCAGCGGGCGGAGCCGAAGGTGCGCACATCCTTGGCCTCGCGTGCCCGGTAGATCGACATGAGGATGGCGGCGGCGATTGCGACGAGGCCACCCGAAGCGGCGATCCCGGCACCCTCCAGGAAGATGTGCGGCGCATAGGCATCGTAGAAGAACCACCACCAGAGAAAGGCCGGCGGCGGATAGACAGGCCATCCGGCCAGTGCGAACCAGGGCGAGCCGAGCTGTGCCTGAAAGCCGAGCCGCCATGCGATCCACTGCGTCGCGATCCAGACCGCGACAAGCACGATCGCGAGCACGACGACGATCTGACCCCACATGACGCGGCTGGCGGACACAGCGCGAAAACCTCCCTGCGCGTTGCGATGCCGCGAAGAAGCGCAAAGAATGCGGAGGTTTCAACTGTGTATTTATCAGTTGTCGTAGAGCAGCGTAGGCTATCGCAAAAATACTTGCTGCGTGCGGAGCAATAGTACGAGCGTCAAACGCAATTATCAGCGTGCGGCGGCATCCAGTCCCATCTGCCAAAAATCAGCTTCGAGGCGCGACGCCTTGCCGAACAGCGCGGCAAGTTCGGTAAAGCGCCGTTCGGTCATCGCGCGCGCTGCAAGATCGTCGAGATGGCGTCGCGCGCTGGCCGCAACATCCTGATAGGCATCGCCCGAATATTCGGCGATCCATTCACGATAGGGATGGTCGCCGAGCGCATCGATTCCATCCGGCGCCAGGTTGCGGCCGATCTCGGCATAGCCGATGACGCAAGGGGCGAGCGCCACATGCAGATCGAGCAGGTCCCCTGCCGCGCCGCAATCCAGCACGAAGCGGGTATAAGCGACCGTCGCCTGATGCTCGGGCGCGGTTTCGATGTCATCCGGCGAAAGCCCCCAGCGACCGCAGAGCCGGATATGCAGGTCCATTTCGTCGAGGATGGCGGCCAGCCCGGCTTGCGCCGCCTTCATGTCGGCGAGCGTGCGGCTCTTGTAGGTCGCGAGCGCATAGGCGCGGGTGAACTGGATCAGGAACAGATAGTCCTGCACGAGATAGGTGCGGAAGGCTGCCTGCGGCAGCGTGCCCGCACCCATCCGGCGCACGAAATCGTGGTCGACGTAACTCTGCCAGTCGGCGGCGGCCGCAGCCTTCAGCCGGTCGAAGACGTCCATCGTTCAGTCCTCAGTAAGCCGTGTCGTGGTCAACCCTGCCACGGGTTGACCACGACAATGCCAGCGCCCTCGAAATCCCGCACGTTGCGCGTCGCCACGGTCAAACCGTGGACCAGCGCGGTCGCGGCAATCAGCGCGTCGACCTC
>JAFKES010000105.1 GCA_017308495.1 Afipia sp. | reverse complement strand
ACCGCGTAGAAATTCGGCCCGAGCAGGAACGAGGGCCCGCCCGCCACCGGCGTCCACAGCTGGGCTCTGTCGCCGGGGCGCGGGAACGGCTGCCCGTCCGCGCGGGTCACGCCCGCCGCTGCCCATCGCTCATAGCTCTGGGGCGGGCTCTTGCTGTTGCCGGCGCCGCGCACCTCATAGCCCCAATGCTCGCCGCGCCGGTACTTGCCGCGATTGACGAGATAGCGAGCGGTGGAGCCGAGCGCGTCGTCGGGTCGGCCGAACGGAGAGACGCGGCCGTCGCCGTCATAGTCGATGCCGACATTGAGCCAGACTTCCGGCATCCACTGCGTGTGGCCCATGGCACCGGCCCATGAGCCGCGCATCTCCTCTGGCGTGCTCCATCCTTTATCGACGATGCGCAGCGCGTTGATCAGCTCGGTTTCCCAGTATTTCTTGCGGCGCGGCTCGTTCCACGCCAGCGCCGCCAGCGAGGGAAACACCGGCCGCATATGGTTCTTCTGCACCAGTGGATCGCCAAACGCCGACTCGACGCCCCACAGCGCCAGGAGCGTGCCGCGCTCGACGCCGAAATCGCGCTCGATGCGGGCGAACAGCGTGCCGTATTTCTGCAGCGCGGCCTTGCCCGCGGTCAGCCGCCAGTCGGAGACGCGACGGTTGATGTACTGCCAGAGCTGCTCGTTGAATTCCGGCTGTTTGCGGAGCTTCTCGAACACGCTCATGTCCGGCTCGATCCGGCTCATGACGCGGATGTAAGTGCCTTCCGAAACGCCGCGCGCCAAGGCGCGGGCGCGAAAGCCCTCGCGCCATTGATCGAAACCGGGCGGGGCGGCGAAGGCGATGCCGCTATCGAGGGCGCAGAGGCCCGCACCGATCAGGCCGCCAAGCACGGCGCGCCGCGTGACCGGATGATCGCTGGCCGGAGAATCGGAACCGTTCATGCGGCAATTGTAGCGGCGGACACGGTGAAACCGCAAAGCCCAATGAGTGGACGGAACATGATGCGCGCTGCCGGATTATCGTACCGAATCCCGGGGGCATGACCATCATTGAGGTCTGTCATGGCCGTCACCAATGAGATGTCCCCCCTCCATACCATGTCCGCATCCGATACCGGGCCGATGCCGTCGCCGACCCGTCGCGACTTTCTCTACGTCATGACTGCGGCTTTTGGCGTCGCGGGAGGCGTTGCCTCTCTTGTGCCGATGTTCTCCCAGATGAACCCGGATGCGGCGACGCTCGCCGCCGGAGGCCCCGTCGACCTCGATCTCAGCAAGCTGGAGCCGGGTCAGCAGATCGTGGTGCGTTGGCAGGACCATCCGGTTTTCGTCATCAGACGGCCAGCGAAACTGTTGCAGGGCCTGCAGGACCCGAAACTGATCGCGCGGCTTGCCGATCCGAACTCGGAGGAGGCTCAGCAGCCACCTTACGCGAAAAACTGGCATCGCTCTGCCAATCCCGAATATGGAGTCCTTGTCGGTATCTGCACGCATCTGGGGTGCATTCCGACGTTCTATCCGAATGCCAGTTCGTCCGAACCGATCGCCGACTGGTTGGGTGGCTATTTCTGCCCTTGTCACGGATCGAAATACGATCTGGCGGGACGCGTCTTCAACGGCGTGCCCGCGCCCTATAATTTGCCGATCCCGCCCTATCGCTTCGTCAACGAGAGCATGCTTCGCATTGGTGAAAATCCGCCGGGCGTCCAGTTTGATTTTGGCAGCATTCTGCAAATCTAGGGCGGTTTCGTGCGAAGGAGCGTGAGTAACGACGATTGCGGCTCAGTTGGCGGGCTGCGGGACTGCGGTATCGGCGATTGCCGGAGGCGTGGCGGGCGGCGCGGGTGGGGGCGGCTCGATCTCGCGGCCGCGGCCTCCGATCAGCCGCTCATAGGCCGAGACCAGCGTCGCGTAGGGATTGACCCACAGCCAGCCGTCGTGGGTGAACACCTGCACGTCGAAGTGCAGATGGGTGCTGGTGCCGCCGGGGAAATCCTGAAAGTTCGAGACGACGCCGATCCGCTCGCTCTCGGTGACGCGCCGCCCGTGCACCACGCCGTCGGCGTCGAGCCGCGCCGGGTTCATGTGGATGTAACGGAAGCGGATGTGCTCGTTGCGGCTGTTGACCAGGAGGAACACCGCCTGCTGCGTCGGGGTGCGGATCAGCACGCCGTCGCGCACCGCCACTACCGGATAGATGTCGGGCAGGCAGCGGTCCGCGCCGTCATTGCGCAGATGGCAGGCCGAAGGCCGGATATCCTGGCCCTGATGGCCCATGCCGTTGGCGCACTGGCCGACCTCGAAGTCGCGGGTCTCGCAAAAATTGTCCTGCCACGGGTAGCTGTAATTGCCGCCGGCGGACTCGTCGAACACCAGCGGCTTGTCGTTGCGCTTGCAGCGGTAGTCGTCGCCCTTGGTCGGTCGCCAGCCGAGCCGCCCGGTGCGATAGCAGTCGCCCCAGTTCATGAAGGACTGCGAGTTGGCGAAGGCGGGGGCCTGTTCGATGGGAAAGCGGATCTGGGCGTAGACGGTGAAGTCGGGATGGCCGGGCTGGCCGCGATAGCCGCTGCCGGCGATGATCTCGCCCGGAGGCCGATAGGTGAAATCGGGGGAAAAGACCGCCGGTCGCTCGGATATGTCTGACGCGATGTTGAAGCGCGGCCGCCGCGGCGTGCCGCCGGCGATGTGTAGAGCTTTGAGGAACCGCTCCGCGATCGGTGACGCCTCCCGGCACGCCAGCCGCTTCCGCCGCGCCCGGCCGTCATGGCACTGGATGGACACCACGTAGGGCACGCCGAACCGGGTGAAGGCATAGCGGACATAGCCTTCGCGGATCACGCGCCGCAGGTCAGGGAACTGGGCCGCCAGCGCCTTCACCGGCTCGCCTTTGCCGGCCAGCGGATCGACGATGTCGTAGACCAGCAGCGAGGCGGTGATCTGTACGTCGACCGGCTCGGTGAATGTCCGTGCCGGCATATCGTCGCCGACGCCGCGGTCGAGAACGAAAACCGCGTCGTAGCCAGCCGGCCCCGCATTGAACATGGCGGCCGCACGGAAACCGGCCTGATAGCGCGGTACCGAAAGATCGGTCGCGCCGCTCTGGCGGTCGGCGACGTACTGCGCGACATCGAACGGCAGCAGCACCGGCGCCGGGCTCTGGGCGATGCCGGCAAAGAGCGGCAACGTCACCGCGTTCAGCTGGGTGACGGCGGCATTGCGGCGCGGCTTGAACGGAGGCCGCGGGCGCTCCGCCGCGAAGCTGAAATGATCGGCGGCAAGCGGCTGCGCGGCGATCTCGGCTCGGAACTGGCTGAGGGCCGCCGGCCAATCGGGCCGGATGACGGAAATGGACGGGGTGCGGAATTCGTCGGCGTGCGCGGGGGCTGCGGCAAGGGCGAGCCAGGCGAGAGCGACAAAAAGAAAACAGCAGCCGGGCATCGCCCGAGCTGCTGCTGATCCCGGCTGTGATGTGCTCGAAGCTGTTACAGCATCCTCGCGCACCTGATGGCTCAGTCCTTGGCGCGCTCGACGTAGGAGCCGTCTTCCGTCATCACCACGATGCGGGTGCCGACGCCGATGTGCGGCGGCACGCCGGTGCGCACACCGTTGGAGAGCATGGCGGGCTTGTAGGACGAGGAGGCGGTCTGTCCCTTGGTGACCGGCTCGGTATCGACCACTTCCAGCGTCACGCGCTGCGGCAGGGTGATGGCCACTGCGTTGCCGTCGAAGATCGAGAGCTTCACGGTCATGTTTTCCTGCAGGTAGGGCGCCTGCGAGCCGACCACCTCCTTGGGAACCAGAAGCTGGTCGTAAGTCTCGTTGTTCATGAAGTGGAAGCCGTCGCTGTCTTCGTAGAGGTAGTTGTAGTCGCGGTCTTCCACGAAGGCGCGTTCCACCTGGTCAGTGGTCTTGTAGCGCTCCGACACCTTTACACCGTCGCCGATCCGGCGCATTTCGATCTGGCTGACCGGGGTGCCCTTGCCGGGATGGATGTTCTCGGCGCTTAGAACCACATATAGCCTGCCGTCCTGCTCAATGATGTTGCCCTTGCGAATCGAACTGGCGATGACTTTCACGGATAGCTTTCCTAAGGTTCGGGGCCGGCCGTCTTGCGTCGCGCGCAGGTCCGGGGCCGGCAAGGCTGTTTCGGGCCGCAACATACTGATTTGTCGCCGGGAAGCCAGTCTTTTACCGCCAAATCGGGCTTTTCGCCGATGATTGTCGAGAAAACCTCGCCATGGTGGACGGCGGACCGCCATGCCGACCGCCGTCCGTTTCTGCGGGCGCGGGGGGCGATCACGCAGGCGGCGCGGGGATGGTTCGCGATCGAGGGCTTCATTGAGGTCGAAACCGGCATCCTGCAGGTGTCCCCGGGCAACGAAACCCATCTGCATGCCCCCGCCACCGACCTGATCGGGCCCGACGGTGCGCCCGTGCGCCGCTATCTGCGGACCTCGCCGGAATTCGCCTGCAAGAAGCTGCTCGCCGCCGGCGAAGAGCGCATCGTCGAATTCGCCCGCGTGTTCCGTGATCGCGAGCGCGGCCCGCTGCACCTGCCGGAATTCACCATGCTGGAATGGTACCGCGCGGGGGAGGGCTATGACGCGGTGATCGCAGATACGGTTGCGATCATCGCCCGCGCGGCGGAGGCGACCGGCATCGAAGCCTTCACCTGGCGCGGCGTGTCGGCCGATCCGCGCGCGCCGGCCGAGCGGCTGACCGTGGCCGAGGCCTTCGCGCGCTTTGCGGGGATCGACCTGCTGACGACCATCGTCGGTGGAGAAGGAGATCGCGGCCGGCTCGCGGCGCAGGCCACCGGAAAAATCCGGCTGGCGGACGACGACACTTGGTCCGACATCTTCAGCAAGGTTCTGGTCGAGCATGTCGAGCCGAGGCTCGGGCAGGGCCGTCTGACCATCCTCGACGAATACCCGGCGCCGGAAGCGGCGCTGGCGCGGGTCAAGCCGTCGGACCCGCGCGTGGCGGAACGGTTCGAGGTCTATGCCTGCGGCGTCGAGCTCGCCAACGGATTCGGCGAACTGACCGACGCCGCCGAGCAGCGGGCGCGCTTCACCGCCGCCATGGACGAGAAGCAGCGGCGCTACGGCGAGCGCTAT
>JAFKES010000104.1 GCA_017308495.1 Afipia sp. | reverse complement strand
GAGTTCTATTTCGCGGTGGTCACCATGGGATTTTCCGAAGTGCTGCGGCTGATCACGCTGAACTGGAACAGCGTGACCAACGGCTCGCTTGGCATCACCGTCATGGCCAAGCCGACGATCTGGACCCCGTCAGGCAGCTTCGCCGTTTCCAGCGGTGTCGCATGGTATTACCTGACGCTTGTGCTCTTGGTGTTTGTCTATTTCATCTGCCAGCGGGTTTTGTCGTCATGGATCGGGCGCTGCTTGGCGGCCATTCGGCTCAACGATCAGCTCGGCGAAACCCTCGGCATCGACGTGTTCAAGTACAAGCTCCTGAGCTTTACCGTCGGCAGTGCGCTGGCCGGGCTCGTCGGCGCGTTCTACGGCTTCTATTCGGGTTTCGTCGAGCCGCATTATCTCTCGATTACGCTTGGCCTCGATATCGTCGCGATGGTTCTGCTGGGAGGCGTGAATTCGCTGATTGGCCCGGTGATTGGCGCGCTGGTGCTGACGGCACTGCCGCACGTCATCGAGCTCGGCGCGGAACTGCGCATCGCTCTCTACGGCTCCATCCTCATCTTTGTCATCCTGGTGATGCCGAAAGGCATCGTCGGCCTCATCACGAGCAGAAAAAATGCTGCTTGAAATCCAGAATCTGACAAAACGCTTCGGCGGCCTGACCGCTGTCTCCAACGTCTCCTTCGGAATCGAGCGGGGCGAGATCATCGGCATCTTTGGTCCGAACGGGTCTGGCAAAACCACGACCCTCAGCCTGATCGCCGGAATCCTGAAGCCGACCAGCGGCGCGATCCTGTGGAAGGGGCGTGATATCAGCACCCTGACCCCGTTCGAGGTGGCGCAGCAGGGGCTGGTGAAGACGTTCCAGAATCCGCAACTGTTTCCGGAACTGACCGTCGTGGAGCACATGCGGATCGCGTGTCATCTCCACATCAAGCGCGCGCTTGGGCTCGGGCGGTTGCGGACGCTGTTCGGTGGCCTGCCGGCCGATCTGGAACAGACGCTGTCGCGCAAGATCGATGAGATGCTCGAACTGTGCCGTCTCAAGGGGCAGCGCAACGACGAAGCGGGCGCGTTGTCCTACGGCGGCGAGAAGATGCTCGGCGTCGCCATGGGGATGGTGTGCGACCCCGAGCTGCTCCTGCTGGACGAGCCGGCGTCCGGTCTCGGCCATGACGAGATCACCAATCTCGATGCCGTTCTGCGTGATCTGAAATCGCATGGCGTCACGCTCTGCATTATCGATCACAAGGTCGGCTTCCTCGGCCGGCTGGCGGATCGTTCGATCGCCCTTCATCATGGGGCCGTCATCGCCACCGGTACGACGGCCGATGTCCTCGCCAACGATGCTGTCATTGCAGCCTACCTAGGCAAGAAACATGCTTGATGTATCGAATCTGAACGTCAGCTACGGCAAGCAGAAGGTCCTTCGCGATGTCGCGTTCTCGCTGAAAGGCGGCGAGGTCGTGACCCTGATCGGGTCCAACGCGGCCGGCAAATCGACGACGCTGCGCACCCTCGTGGGTCTGAAGAAGCAGGCCAGCGGAACGATCAGCTTCAATGGCGCCGATATCGGCGCCATGGAAACGGTCGATCGCGTCAAGGCCGGTCTGGTGCTGGTTCCGGAGGGGCGCCAGATCTTTCCGCGCCTCACCGTCAACGAAAATCTCCTGATGGGCGCCTATCATCGCGCCGACCGGGACCATGTCGATGACGATCTTGAGCGCATCTTCACGATGTTTCCCCGCTTGCGCGAGCGCCGCGTCCAGCGCGCGGGCTCGATGTCGGGCGGCGAACAGCAGATGCTGGCCATCGGCCGCGGGCTGATGTCGCGGCCGAAGCTGATGCTGCTCGATGAGCCGACGCTGGGTCTCGCGCCGATCATCATCGAGGAACTCGGCGTCATCGTGCGGCGGCTCGCGGCCGAGGGGCTGACCATTTTGCTGGCCGAGCAGAATGCGGTGATGGCGCTCGGCTGCGCGGACCGCGCCTACGTCCTCAAGTCGGGCAGCATCGTCGCCTCGGGTGACGCGAAGGAATTGTCCGAGACGTCGGAAGTCAAGCAGATGTATCTCGGCGCATGACGGGCAACGGGGCCGGCAGGAGTGTGACGTGACGAACGAGAACGAGAAAGTGGTCGGCGTGGAGAAGCGGGGCCGGGTGGCGATCGTCACCTTGCTGCGCTCGGCCCGGCGCAATTCCATGGATCAGGCGCTGGTGGACGGCGTCAAGGCTGCGCTGCTGCAACTCGATCGTGACGACGGGATCGGCGCCATCGTTCTTGCGGGCGCGGCGCCGGGCTTTTCGGCGGGAAGCGACCTCAAATTCATCTGCGCGCTCGATCTCGAAGCCATGGGGCGGTTCGAACAGGAATGCGGCGATCTCGGTCGCTTGATTGGTTTCATCAGTAAGCCCGTGGTCGCTGCGGTGGAAATGTTCGCTGTCGGCGGCGGCTTCACGCTGGCGACCTGCTGCGATGTCGTGGTGGCTGGCCGCGGCTCGAACTGGAGCCTGCCCGAGGTGCCGCATGGCTGGCTCACGCCATGGGGCATCAAGTCGCTGGTCGCGCGCGTCGGCCTCGTCAAGGCCCGGCTTCTGTGTTTCTGCCTTGAGCCGTTGACGGCCGAGGACGCTCGCGCCATCGGCGTGGTCGATTATTGCTGCGACGATGGCGAGGCGCTCGCCATGGCGACGGCCATTGCCGAGAAACTGGCGGCCTTGCCGCGCCCGGCGGTGGCAGCGACCAAGCGGTTTTTCTCCGCCTATCTGATGGACAACGCGGAAGCGATGGATTTCGAGGCCAACCGGCTCTTTCTCGACAATTGTCGCGAGACCGCCGCACAGGCGACTCTCGACAAGTTTCGTCGCCGCTGATCCGGAAACATTGCAGGACAACGAAAGGAGCGGCCATGCTGCTTGATCTCAACGAAGATGAAGCTCTGCTGAAGAGCGGCCTAGAGCAGTTCTGCGAGGGCTCGCTTCGGCCAAAGATCAAGCCGTTCGCGGATCGCCACGAATTTCCGGCGGATCTGGTGCAGGAATTTCTCGCGCTCGGTTTCATGGGCACTGCCTACGATCCGGACTATGCGGGCGGTGGGCTTGGCACGCGCGGCGCGGCGATCGTCGCGGAGACGCTGGCGCGCATCGAGCCGGGCTTCGCCGCGATCTATCTTTGCAACAGCGCGCCGATGACGGTGATCGCGCGCTACGGCTCCGATGAGTTGAAGCGGAAGTGGCTGGAGCCGCTGTGCCGCGGCGATTTCATCGCCTCGTTCGGCGTCACCGAACCGAGCGGCGGCTCCGATGTCGCGAGCGTCAAGATGCGTGCGGTGGAGGATGGCGATCACTTCGTGCTGTCCGGATCGAAGGTGTTTTCGACCAATGCCGGCACGCCGCTGCACGGCGTCTCCACCTTCGTCGCCCTGACGGACCCGGAGCTGGGCCCTAAGGGGCTTTCGACCTTCGTGGTTCCGGTCGGCACCCCCGGATTCAAGGTCGGCAAGGCGGGCCGCAAGATCGGCTGGCGCATCGCCGATTCGGTCGAACTGTTTCTTGACGAATGCCGCGTGCCGAAAACCAACATGGTCGGCAATCGCGGTGACGGGCTGAAGCAGATCCTGACCACGCTCAGCATCGGTCGGATTCTGGTGGGTGCCACCGGTCTTGGCCTTGCCCGCAAGGCGATCGATCTGGCCAAGAGCTACGGCGCGGGCCGCAAGGTCGGCGGCGTGCCGATCTTCAATCATCAGGGCCTGACGTTCCCGCTCGCCGACGCGCTCACCAAGATCCATGCCGCAGAGCTGATGCTGCGCAACGCGGCGTGCCTTGCCGATGCGGAGCGTCCGTTCCGGCTCGAGACCTCGATGGCCAAGCTGTTCGCCACGGAAATGGCGAGCGAGGTCGCGGACATCGCGCTGCAGGTGCATGGCGGCTACGGCGCCTTCGAGGAATACGACGTCTCCAGCCTGATCGGCGAGGCGCGGGTGCTGCGCATTCTGGAAGGTACCAGCGAGATTCAGCGACTGGTGATCGCGCGCGAACTGATCGCCTGATCCAGCGCTGGCGCGCTTGCCGCTGGCGGTGGCCTGTGGGATACCGGACATCGGATCGCCTGACTGATTCATCGTCGGGCGACCGGTCATCTGTCAGGCAACGGTCGTCGGTTTTGCGGACTGCAAAGGACAAAAGCCTTCCGTCGGCCCCGTCGCGCCGACGCAAAAAGGTCGCCGCGCCACGGCCTCGTGGGGATGCCGCGACGGGCGGGCAGGGCAACGCCGCTTCGCTGACGGACATCGCCTACGGCCAGCTTGAAGAGCTGATCGTCACCCTGCAACTGCCGCCCGGCGCGGTGCTGTCGGAGCAGGTCCTGGCCACCCGGCTCAAGATTGGCCGCACCCCCATTCGCGAAGCGTTGCAGCGCCTGGCGCGCGACGGCCTGGTGAACATCCTGCCGCGGCGGGGAATTCTCGTTTCCGATATCAATCTGCGTGGTCAGCTCCGCCTGCTTGAAGTGCGGCGGGAGCTGGAGCGGCTGATGGCGCGCGCGGCGGCGGAGCGCGCCACGGAGGACGAGGTGCGGCAGTTCGCCGAGATCGCCGAGGGCATGCGCAAGACCGCCCGCACGGCCGACGATCTCACCTTCATGCGCCTCGACCATCAGCTCAATGCGTTGATATCTTCGGCCGCGCACAATGAATTCGCCAGCCGTTCGATGGGGCTGATGCACGGCCTGTCGCGCCGTTTCTGGTATCATCATTACAAAGAAGTGGCCGATCTGCCGCTGGCGGCGCGGCTTCATGCGGAGGTTGCGGAAGCGATCGCCGCCCGCGATCCGCAGAAGGCGGCGGACGCATCCGACCGTCTTGTCGGCTATATTGAGAGCTTCGCCCGCTCGACGCTGTGAACGGCGCGTAATCCGGCCGCGGACCGCGCTTCAGAATTCGATCACGGTGCGGATGGTCTTGCCTTGGCGCAAAAGATCGAAGCCGCTGTTGATCTGATCGAGGCCGATGCGGCCGGTGATCAGTTCGTCGAGCTTCAGCTTGCCGTCGAGATAGGCTTTCGCGAGCAGGGGGAAATCGCGGCGCGGCCGCGCCCCGCCATAGCTCGAGCGACGCAGCCGCTT